>DAIOET010000838.1:0-1500 GCA_036746135.1 Cupriavidus sp. | reverse complement strand
ACCTGATCCTGATGGATGTGGTGATGCCGGGCCAGAACGGCTACCAGGCCACCCGTGCAATCAAGCGCGATGACCGCTTCAAGGACATCCCCGTGATCATGTGCACCAGCAAGGGCCTGGAAACGGACCGCATCTGGGGCATTCGCCAGGGCGCTTCGGACTACATCGTCAAGCCGGTGGACGGCGAGGAACTGCTGTCGAAGATCGCCGCGCTGGCGCACTGAGCGCAACGCGGCAGCCCTGGGGCCGAAGTGGGCGCGGGTGTCCCGACCGGGGACGCCAGCGGTGTCCGCGCACGGCCCCGTCACTGGTTACATCACTGGTTTCACGTTTCACTGGTATCCGATCATGACCGCGCCGCGCCAAGACATCCGAACCCGCCAGACCCGCCTGCATGACTACCAGGCCATGCTGGCACGACGTCTGCGCGAGGCGCGCAACCTGCCCGCCGTGGATAGTTACCTGGGCGTGCTGGTGGGTCAGCGCAACTGGCTGCTGCCGCTGATGGAAACGGGCGAGGTGCTGGAAATGCGCCCGCCCGCCGCGGTGCCGCTGACGCAGCCGTGGTATCGCGGCCTGGTCAACGCGCGCGGCAACCTGCTTGGGGTGATCGACTTCGGCATGTTCTGCGGCGAGGGTCAGACGCCAGTGCAGCCCGGCAGCAAGATCGTCGTGCTGTCGCGCCATGTGGAACGCGCCTGCGGCATCATCGCCACGCGCGTGGTGGGGCTGCGCCATGCGGTGGACCTGACGCCGGCGGGAGGTGCCGAGCCCGAGGGCTGGCGCGGCGCGGGCTTTGCGGATCGGGAGGGGCGCGACTGGCAGGTACTCGATATCCGCCAGTTGCTGGAGGCGCCGGCATTCCTGCAGGCCGGCCGCATCGCGGCCTGAGCACAAGAACCATACAGAAAACGAACGAACAGAGGGTTGCTATGGGTATCAAGAAGATCGGCCTGGGCCGTCGCACCGCCGCTGCAGGTGCTGCCGCGGAAGCAGCCGCGCCTCGCGCGTCGGTATTCGCCAAGGGCGGCGCGGGCAAGAGCGGCCCCGGCCAGACGCCGGTGGAACTCATGACGGGCTGGCTGTCGCGCATGCCGTTCTCGACCCAGCAACGGGCGCTGACCGGCGGCGTGGTGGTGTCGCTGCTGGCGCTGCTGGCTTCGGTCTATCTCGATAACCGCCAGGCAACCAACGGCGCGGCGCAGATCGAGATCGCCGGTAGCATGCTGATGCACTCGCAACGTCTGGGTAAAGCGGTGCCGGTGGCGCTGCTGGGCAACGCGCAGGCGTTCACGCAGCTCAAGCAGTCCAAGGAGAAGCTGACCGCCGACCTGCTGGCGCTGCAGAACGGCAGCGACGAATTGCACGTGCGCGCGACCACGGGGCCCGCCGAGCCGCTGCTCGAGAAAGCCTTCGGTTCCTGGAAGCGCTCGGAAAAGAGCGCGGCCGACGTGCTGGCCCAGCAGCCCATCCTGACCACGATCGGCCAGACGCTGCAGA
>DAIOET010000837.1:0-1510 GCA_036746135.1 Cupriavidus sp. | reverse complement strand
CACGTGCTCGACCAGTTCGTGGCGCTGGTGCGCGACGTGCGTCCCGATGCCGTGCTGATTGCCGGCGACGTGTACGACCGTGCCGTGCCGCCCCCCGAGGCGGTGGCATTGCTGGACGATGTGCTGGCGCGCATCGTCGTGGAGGCGAACGTACCCGTGGTGATGATCGCGGGCAATCACGACAGCGCGCAGCGGCTGGATTTCGGCGCGCGCCTGCTGGCCGCGCGCGGCCTGCATGTGGCGGGCCGCACCGGACCGGAGGCGACCTGCGTGACCCTGCACGACGCGCATGGGGAAGTGCGCATCTACGCGCTGCCCTATGCGGAGCCGGCCGCCGTGCGCGACGCGCTCGGTGTTGACTTGTCATCGCACGAGGCAGCACTTGGCGCGCAGCTCGATGCGATTCGCGCGATCCATCCTGCCGGTGTGCGCGCCGTGGCAGTCGGTCATGCATTCGTGGTGGGCGGCGCCGTCAGTGAGTCGGAGCGCCCGCTGTCCGTCGGGGGGAGCGGCGCGGTAGCGGCAGACCTGTTCCGTGATTTCGATTTCGTGGCGCTGGGCCACCTGCACCGCCCGCAGACGATTGGCGAGCGGGTTCACTACTCGGGGTCGCTGCTCAAGTATTCGCTATCGGAAGCCGATCACCACAAGACCGTGTCGCTGGTCGAACTGGACGAAAAGGGCGGGGTGCGCATTGAACCGATTGCCTTGCGGCCGCGCCGCGACCTGCGCATCCTGACCGGAGAACTGGCGCAGCTGGTTGAGGCGGGTGCCACGGATGCGCGCCGCGACGACTACGTGTACGCGGTACTGACCGATTCCGGCGCGCTGCTGGACCCGATGGCGCGCCTGCGCGAGGCGTACCCGAATGCGCTGGCGATCGAGCGGACCATCCTCGCGCGCAGCGGACAGGCCGGCGAGGCGGGCCGCCGGATGCGCGAACTCGACACGGGCAATCTGTTTGCAACTTTCTTCCGCGAGGTGGCTGACGCGGACCTGGACGGCGACCAACGCCGCGCAATCGACCATTTGCTGGCCGGCATGGAGGCATCTGAAAGGGAATCGGTATGAAACCGCTGTACCTGAAGTTGCAGGCTTTCGGCCCGTTTGCCGCCACCGAGACCATCGATTTCACACGGCTCGGCGACCAGGCATTCTTTCTGATCCACGGCCCCACGGGCGCGGGCAAGACGACGCTGCTCGACGCCATCTGCTTTGCGCTCTATGGCGATACATCGGGCGGCGAACGCAATGCGCAGGACATGCGCAGCGCCAATGCCGACCCCTCGCTGCGCACCGAAGTCACGCTCGAATTCTGCCTTGGCGCGATGCACTACCGCGTGACGCGATCGCCCACGCAGGACCGCCCCAGCCAGCGCGCGGCGGGAGGCTTGGTCAAAGAGGCGGCCAAGGCGCAGCTGGACGTGATGCTCGACGGCAACTGGAAGAGCCATGCCAGCCAGCCCAACCGCGTCAGCGACGCCGTGCGCGATCTGCTGGGCTTTGATAG
>DAIOET010000836.1:0-1515 GCA_036746135.1 Cupriavidus sp. | reverse complement strand
CGGAAGTGTTCGAGATCAAGCGGTCCGATCCGCAGCTCGACGTGGTGCTGGTGAATTCGAAGTCGGCGGAGAAACCGCGCAATCCCACGGTGCTGGCGCAGGCCAACCTCGATGGCGGTGGCGACCACGATGCCCAGCGCGCCACCACGCCGCTGCCGGCACAGACCGAGTCCAAGGAAGGCGACCTCGTCAAACTGACGCAGCGCCGGATCGAACAGCTCGAAGAAGAGCAGCGCCGGCTGATGACGCAGGCCCGCGAGCCCGCGCCGTCGGTGCGCAGCCAGCCGGTGAAGCCGGGCGATCAACGGAACGACTCGCCGACGCGCGGGCAGGACGAACGCACGTCCACTGACGAGATGGCCAAGCTCGAAGCGGAGATCGGCCGCAATCTCGAACAATACGCCAAGCGGCCCAAGCGCATGCAGCTGACGGCCACCAGTGCCCAGGGCGTGGACTATGCCCAGTACTACGACCGGCTGCGCCGCAAGATCGAGGTGCGTGGCACGAGCGACTTTCCGCAGAAGAACGGCAAGCCGCTCTACGGCCAGCTGATCCTGGTGATCAACGTGAACCGCCAGGGCAAGCTCGGCTACAACCGTGACGGCTACAACATCGACGCCATCGACGTGGCCAAGAGCTCGGGCGACCCCGCGCTCGATCGCCAGGCCGTGGCCATCGTCCGCGCCGCTGCGCCATTCGGAGCGTTCACGCCCGAGATGCAGTCGAAGCAGGACATCCTCGAAGTCATTTCCACTTTCAAGTTCACACGCAGCGGGCTCGACGTCCGCCTGCAAGGACGCTGATGACCGCAGAACAGCAATCGGTCGACCGCTACGTCGTGGTCGGCAACCCCGTTTCGCATAGCCGCTCGCCGGCCATCCACGCCGCGTTTTCGCGCCAGACCGGCGAAGCCGTGCAGTACGACCGTCTGGAAGCACCGCTCGACGCGTTCGCGGATACCGTGCGCAAATTCCTGGCCGATGGTGGTCATGGTTTCAACGTGACCACGCCGTTCAAGCTCGATGCCTATGATCTGGCCGACCGCCTGACGCCGCGCGCGGAAGCGGCCGGTGCGGTCAATACGATGTGGATCGAGGACGGTCTGATTCATGGCGATAACACCGACGGTATCGGGCTGGTGCGCGATATCCAGGACAACCTCGACGTATTGCTCGAAGACAAACGCATCCTGGTGCTCGGCGCTGGTGGCGCGGCGATGGGTGCGATGCTGCCGCTGATCGAATGCCGCCCCGCGCGAATCGTGGTGGCCAACCGTACCGCGCAGAAAGCCAGCGACATGGTCGAAGCGTTCGTGGAAGCGGCTGACCAGTATGGCGTGGAGCTGTGGGCTGGTGGCCTCGACGCGCTGAGCGCGCTGTCCGATGACGAGGGCTGCGACGTCGTCATCAATGCATCGGCCAGCAGCCTGCAGGGCGAACTGCCGCCGGTGCCGGACTACCTGCTGGGCGAAGGCGTGCTGGCCTACGACATGATGTACGGGGCCAGGCCGACCGT
>DAIOET010000835.1:0-1528 GCA_036746135.1 Cupriavidus sp. | reverse complement strand
TGAACAACATCCCGTTCGCCGATCACGGCGCGCTGCTGGACCCGCCCACCGCCGACGTGTCGGCACGCTGCCTGGCGATGCTCTGCCAGCTCGGCCAGATGCCGGCCAACAGCGAACCGGCCGCGCGTGCCCTGCGCTACCTGCTGGACGAACAGGAAGCCGACGGCAGCTGGTTTGGCCGCTGGGGCACCAACTATATCTATGGCACGTGGAGCGCGCTGTGCGGCCTCAATGCCGCCGGTATCGGCGCCAACGCGCCCGAGATGCAACGCGCCGCAAAGTGGCTGGCCTCGATCCAGAACGACGATGGCGGCTGGGGCGAAGCGGGCGACAGCTACAAGCTCGAATACCGCGGCTATGAAAAGGCGCCCAGCACCGCGTCGCAAACCGCATGGGCCATGCTGGGCCTGATGGCGGCCGGCGCGGGAGATCATCCGGCCGTCGCACGTGGCGTGGAATATCTGCTGCGCACGCAGGCCAGCGATGGTTTCTGGGATGAGCCGTATTTCACCGCGGTGGGTTTCCCGCGCGTGTTCTACCTGCGCTATCACGGCTATTCGCGCTTCTTCCCGCTCTGGGCACTGGCGCGCTTCCGCAACCTGCTGCGCGACGGCAACCACGCCGTGGCCTGGGGATTGTGAGCACCGTGGCGTCGCCGCAAGCGCCGGTGCTGGCCGTCTGCGGCATGGATTTCGAGGCGCGCATCGCGGCCGGGGCCGGCGTGGAGCCGTTGTACGGCCAGCGCGGCGTGATGCTGGCGCGCGCGCTGGACGTCCGCCTGATGCAAGGTTGCGCCGGCGTGATCAGTTTTGGCGTGGCCGGTGGCCTCGATCCCACACTGCAGCCCGGCACCATCATCGTGGCCACGGCGGTCCGCGGCGGTCAGACGTCGTACAGCACCGCCCCGTACTGGACCGCCGCACTGCGGCGCGCGCTACCGCAAGCCGTATGCGGATTGCTGGCCGGCTCCGACACCCCCGTGCTGACCGTCGCCGACAAGGCCGCTCACCATGAAGCGCATGGTGCGCTGGCCGTCGACATGGAATCGCATATCGCCGCGCGTGCCGCCCAGGCACATGGCATTCCGTTTGCCGCACTGCGCGTGGTGATCGACCCCGCCGACCGGGCCGTACCGCCGCTGGCGTTCGCCGGCATGGCCGCCGATGGCAGCACCGATGTTGGCGCGGTGATCCTCGGCCTGCTCAAGGCGCCGCACCAGCTCGGCGGCCTGCTTCGGCTGGGACGCGATGCATCGCTCGCCAAGAAAGCACTCGCCGAGGCCCGCCATGCGGTGGGCGCGGGATTCGCACTGCCTGCGCCTGTGGACGCCTGAGGCGGCGGCCGCGTCTTTCGGCCCTCACCCCCTCTCCCGCTCGTCGGTCTGATTGCTTGACGATGTTCTCCCCTCTCCCGCGTGCGGGAGAGGGGAGCCAAACATCGGCTGACGTCGCGGCGCTCGAAGTCATCACACGATTGCTCTCCCGCTCGGCCGCCTGACTCTGCCCGACTGTGTTCTCCCCTCTCCCGC
>DAIOET010000834.1:0-1530 GCA_036746135.1 Cupriavidus sp. | reverse complement strand
GTTCAACGGCCTTCGATCCCGGCGCCAGCGACGACTTGACCCACGGCTTGCGCGTCAGGCCGCGTGCGTTGGCGTTGCGGGCCAGCAGCGCGGCGGCAATCACGTTGCGCGGGTTGCTGGTGTTCGTGCAGCTCGTGATGGCGGCGATGATGACGGCGCCATCGGGCATCTGGCCCGGCGTTTCTTCCCACTTGCCGGCGATGCCGCGCGCCGCAAGGTCGGACGTCGGCAGCCGCTTGTGCGGGTTCGACGGGCCGGCCATGTTGCGCACCACCGACGACAGATCGAACGACAGCACGCGCTCGTATTCGGCCGTCTTCAGCGCGTCGGCCCACAGGCCGGCGGTCCTGGCATAGGTTTCAACCAGTTGCACCTGGGCTTCGTCGCGGCCGGTCAGGCGCAGGTATTCGGTGGTCTGCTCGTCGATGAAGAACATGGCCGCCGTGGCGCCATACTCGGGCGCCATGTTCGAGATCGTGGCGCGGTCGCCCAGCGTCAGGCTCGAAGCCCCTTCGCCACGGAATTCGAGGTAGGCGCCAACGACCTTTTCCTTGCGCAGGAATTCGGTCAGGGCCAGCACGATGTCGGTGGCCGTGATGCCGGGCTGGCGGCGCCCGGTCAGTTCCACGCCGACGATGTCCGGCAGGCGCATCCACGACGCGCGGCCCAGCATCACGTTCTCGGCCTCCAGGCCGCCCACGCCGATGGCGATCACGCCCAGCGCGTCCACGTGCGGCGTATGGCTGTCGGTGCCGACGCAGGTATCGGGGTAGGCCACGCCGTGGTCGGCATGGATCACGGGCGACATCTTCTCCAGATTGATCTGGTGCATGATGCCGTTGCCCGGCGGGATCACGTCGACGTTGCGGAACGCCTTCTTGGTCCAGTTGATGAAGTCGAAACGGTCTTCGTTGCGGCGATCTTCGATGGCGCGGTTCTTGGCGAACGCATCGGGATCAAAGCCGCCGCATTCCACGGCCAGCGAGTGGTCGACGATCAGCTGCACCGGCACCACGGGGTTCACCTTGGCCGGGTCGCCACCCTGGTCGGCGATGGCATCGCGCAGGCCGGCAAGGTCCACCAGCGCGGTCTGGCCCAGGATGTCATGGCAGACCACGCGGGCCGGGAACCACGGGAAATCGAGGTCACGGCGGCGTTCGATGAGCTGCTTCAGCGAATCGGTCAGCGTGGCGGGGTCGCATCGGCGCACCAGGTTTTCGGCCAGTACGCGCGATGTGTACGGCAGCTTGTCCCAGGCGCCCGGGGAGATGTCATTGACGGCTGCGCGGGCATCGAAATAGTCGAGCTTCGTGCTGGGCAGCGGCTTGCGGTATGCGGTATTCATGGCGGCGTGAGGACTGGCGTGCCTGCTGTCCGCCCGTGAAAGGCTGGGCGAGACAGCGGCACTGTTGCTTTTGCTTGAGGATCAGGCGCGCTTTTCGATCGGCACGAACTTCAGGTTCTCCGGGCCGGTATAGTTGGCCGTCGGACGGATGATCTTGTTGTCGATCCGTTGCTCGATCACGTGCG
>DAIOET010000833.1:0-1530 GCA_036746135.1 Cupriavidus sp. | reverse complement strand
CGGCCGCCGTACTGCGCGTCCTGGATGTTCTTGATCACGCCGTAGCCCTTGTCGTTCATCAGCACGATCACCATGTCGGCGCGTTCCTGAACAGCCGTGGCCAGCTCGCCCAGGTTCAGGATGAAACCGCCGTCACCGGCCAGCGTGAAAGTCTTCTTGCCCGATGCGGTGGCCGCGGCGCCCACGGCTGCACCGATGCCCATCGCCAGACCTTGTCCGATGCCGCCGCCCAGTGCGTGCACGCCGGCACGCGAATCGAAAATCTGCAGATGACGGTTACCCCAGGTGCTGTTCGATACGGTCACGTCGCGCACCCAGTTGAAGTTGCGGCCTACCGATTTCTGCAGCGCCTGCACCAGCGCGCTGTACGGACCCAGACCGTCGATCAGACCGCCGACTGCCGTGTCATGCGCACGGCGCAGGTCCGCGGCAAAGCTGGCATCGACCTTCAGACGGCCCTCCAGGCGATCGGCCAGACCGTCGAGTGCCAGCGCGGCGTCACCGCTGACGAAGTAGTCGCTCTGATAGCAGCGGCCTTCAGAAGCGGGATCGGCATCGATCCGCAGCAGCGGACGCGGCAGCTTCAGTTCGTACTTGAGCGTTTCGTTACCGCGCAGGCGCGAGCCCACGACGACCATCGCATCACAGGTCTGGTAGAACGCCTCGACGGGCTTATGCAGGTTGTACGCACCCAGCGAGCGCGGATCATCTTCCGGCACGATGCCGCGACCCTGCGTGGACGTCACCACGCCAAAGCCCATGTCCATCAGGCGATTGACCTGTTTGCTGGCGTGGCGCGCGCCACCGCCGAGCCACAGCATCGGACGCTTGGCCTGCAGCAGACGCTCGGCCAGCGCATCGAGCGCATGGGCGGACGGCTGATGCTGCGGCACCGGCAGCGGCTTCAGGTCGTTCGGCATCGGAATCAACGCGGCCTGGATGTCGATGGGAATCTCGACACTCACGGGGCCGGTCGGCGCGGTCAGCGCGGTCTGCACGGCGAGCTTGAGCGTCGAGATCGCCGTGTCGGCGCTGCGAATGCGGAATGCCGCCTTGGACACGGCCTTCAGCATCGTCAGCTGGTCCGGCGCTTCGTGGATGTAGGCCAGGCTCTGGTCCAGGTACGGCGTCTCGATCTGGCCCGTGATATGCAGCAGCGGCGTACCGGCGGTCAGCGCTTCCACCATCGCACCCGCTGCGTTGCCGGCAGCGGTGCCGGTGCTGGTCAGGCAAACGCCGAGGCTGCCAGTGGTGCGTGCATAGGCGTCGGCCATGTTGGTGCCGCCCGCCTCGCCGCGCGCGGGGACGAAGCGGACCTTGCCGCGCTCACCCATTGCATCGAGGATGGGCATGTTATGGATCGAGATCACGCCAAATGCTGCCTTGACGCCGCACTGCTCCAGGAAGGCGGCAATGGCGCAGCCTACGGTGACTTGTTGTTGCTCGTTACGCATGACGGGAGAGTCCTCCGGAAATATCGATATGGCTGCCCGTGGTGTACGAAGACAACGGCGAGGCAAGGAACAGGAT
>DAIOET010000832.1:0-1530 GCA_036746135.1 Cupriavidus sp. | reverse complement strand
ATCTTCAAGGCCTATGACATCCGCGGCATCGTCGGCAAGACGCTGACCCCGGAAGTGGCCCGTTACATCGGCCTTTCCTTCGGATCGGCTGCCGTTGAACTTGGCGAGAAAGCCGTTGTGGTGGGCCGCGATGGCCGCCTGTCCGGCCCCGATTTGCTGGGTGGACTGGTCGAAGGCCTGCGCGCCGCCGGCCTCGATGTGATCGATCTCGGCATGGTCGCCACGCCGATGGTGTATTTCGGCACCAATATCGAACTGGACGGCCATCGCGCCACGTCCGGCATCATGGTCACGGGCAGCCACAATCCGCCCGACTACAACGGTTTCAAGATGGTCCTGGCCGGCAAGGCCATCTATGGGGACCAGATTCAGGCCCTGCGCCAACGCATCGCCGCCGGCAACTTCACGAAGGGCGGCGGCAGCTACAAGCTCGTGGACGTCCGTCAGCAATACCTCGATCGCATCCTTGGCGACGTCAAGCTGGCGCGCCCGATGAAGATCGCGCTCGACGCCGGCAACGGCGTGGCTGGCGCGTTCGTCGGCGACCTGTTCCGTGGGCTTGGTTGCGAAGTCGTCGAACTGTTCTGCGATGTGGACGGCCATTTCCCGAACCACCATCCGGACCCCGCGCATGTGGAAAACCTGCAGGACCTGATGAAGTGCCTGCGCGAGACCGACTGCGAACTGGGCCTGGCGTTTGACGGCGATGGCGATCGCCTGGGCGTGGTGACCAAGGATGGCGAGGTCATCTTCCCGGACCGCCAGCTGATGCTGTTTGCCGAGGAAATTCTGTCGCGCAACCCCGGCCAGCAGGTCATCTACGACGTGAAATGCACGGGCAAGCTGGCACCGTGGATCCGCGAGCATGGCGGCGAGCCGCTGATGTGGAAGACCGGCCATTCGCTGGTCAAGGCCAAGCTCAAGGAAACGGGCGCGCCGATCGCCGGCGAGATGAGCGGCCACGTGTTCTTCAAGGACCGCTGGTACGGCTTCGACGATGGCCTGTACACGGGCGCGCGGCTGCTGGAAATCCTTTCGCGCCACGCCGACCCGAGCGCCGTGCTGAACGCGCTGCCGAACTCCACCTGCACGCCCGAGTTGCAACTGAAGGTGGCTGAAGGCGAAGCATTCACGCTGCTCGACAAGATCCGCGCGAATGCAAAGTTCGAGGGCGCAAGGGAAGTGATCACGATCGATGGCGTGCGTGTCGAGTATCCCGATGGCTTTGGCCTGGCTCGTCCGTCGAACACCACGCCCGTCGTGGTGATGCGCTTCGAGGCCGACAACGATGCCGCACTGGCGCGCATCCAGGCCGAGTTCAAGCGCGTGATCCTCGCAGAAAAGCCGGATGCAAAGCTCCCGTTCTGAAACCGCGCAGCCATCTGCCGTGACACCACCGCAGCCCCAGGCGGCGGTGGCGTCGTTTGCCATGCCGGCGCGGCCGCGCATCCTGATCGTCAAGGTGTCGTCGCTGGGCGATGTCGTGCACAACATGCCGTTGGTGCATGACCTGCGCGCGCGCTGGCCCGA
>DAIOET010000831.1:0-1530 GCA_036746135.1 Cupriavidus sp. | reverse complement strand
CCGGCGGGGCCGGACGTGCCGACGCAGACGCCGATGTTGCCGGGTTCGGCACGGGTGTAGCCCTCGGCCATGTGCGAGGCGCCTTCCACGTGGCGCGCCAGCAGGTGGCGGATGGAACCGGCCTTGCGCATCGCCGAGTAAAACGGGTTGATGGCGGCGCCGGGCACGCCGAACGCGGTGGTAATGCCTTCCTTCTCCAGCACGGCGATGGCCGCGTCGACTGCTCTCATCTTCGGCATGTCTCTCTCCAGTACGCTTGAAAACAATGAGTGGGATTCGTTCTGGCGTTGATGCTATGCCCGCAGCGGCCTGTGGATAAACAGAAGGGCGATCAGTTGATTCGATACCTGACGTATGGAATGGTGCAGCATCCGACTTTGAGAAGTGCATCAAAAGATACGTTGGGGCCGCCGTCCGAGTGGCTCCCCCGAGACGTGGGGATCGGTCAATTTGGTACGGTTTTCCCCTATCGGGGGTAGCGGTGCCCGGGTCAAAATAGCGGGTTTGGAATTGCCCTGTCTGACCCATGTACACGCGGTTGCCGACCACTTACGAACTGATGGAAGCACTGCAGACGACGCCGGCCGACAAGTCGCCGGACAGCCGTCTGGCGACCGTGTTGTGGGCCGGGTTCGTCCTCGCGCTCGTGCCGTCTATGGTGGCGGGCGGCGGGCTGGTCTGGTGGCATCAGGTTTTGCTGCAACCGCCGCCGGAGTGGCTGCCGCAGGCGTTTCACGTGCTGCTGGCCATCAGCGGCGTGTTCTACGTTGGGGCGTGGCTGATGCGACTGCTGGCGCGTCGTGATGCACTGCGGCATCCGATGCATTGGCTGTCGCGCCGCGTCGATGCCCAGAACGACGTGGAAAACGCGCTCTTGCTGCGCCTGGGGCGGATTTCGCCACTGCAGCTGCGTGCACGGCAGCGCCGCATCCTGCTGCAAGCCCGGCTCTGGGAGGGCGGTGCGCGCACGGTGGCGCTTGTCCTGGCGCTGGCGCCGGCAGCCGTGGTGCTGGCCGACGGCCTGTCGGTGGTAAAGCCCGGTCACGGGCCCGCGCTGGTGGCCATCTACGGTGCGGTGCTGGTACTCGGCGCCGCGCTGGCCCTGTTCGCGCAGCTGCAGTGCAGCGCACCGTTGCGGCGGCTGGCCTATGTGCTGGGTGAGGCCGCGGAAATCAACGCGAAGCTCGGCCGCTAGCCGAGCGCTCCCGACAGGTTCATTGCTCCGCCCGGATGCACGGCATCGCAAGGCGGGGATATCGCATCATGGCTCCAATGCCTCACAATGTGGCGGCAGGAGACAAATGGCGTTATGGACAAACTCAAACAAATCGAAGCATTCATCGCCGTGGTGGAACATGGCAGCATGGCCGCGGCGGCCCTGACGCAGAACGTGACGCCGGTCATGATCGGCCGGCGCATCAACGCGCTGGAGGCGCGAATCGGCGTGAAGCTGCTGCATCGCTCCACCCGGCGCATCGTGGTCACGGAGCAGGGCGCCGCGTTCATGGAGCAGTGCAAGAAGGCGCTGTC
>DAIOET010000830.1:0-1532 GCA_036746135.1 Cupriavidus sp. | reverse complement strand
CGGTCACCTGGTCCGGTGCCGGCGTCAGATCGGCCAGCATGTGGCGCGTATCGTCGGACAGCCACACGGCGGCCTGGCCCTCGTCTTCCGGCGCGAACGAGATCGAGCCGCCTACCTGGATGATCATGTCGGGCACGGCCTCGCGCACGCCGGCAATCAATTCGTTGAACTTGGACAGGCGCTTCGAGCCCTTGCCGTCCAGTTCGCGCACGTGCAGGTGCAGCACAGTGGCGCCGGCGTTGTAGCAGTCCACCGCCTTCTGCACCTGTTCTTCCATCGTGACAGGGATATCTTCGGGGAAGTCTTCGGGCATCCACTCGGGGCCGTACGGGGCCACGGTGATGACCACCTTGTCCATGTTCTCGGGGTGCAGGGAATCGTCCAGGAATTGCATGTCGTCTCCATTAGTCGGTGCGTGTCCAGTGCTCCGAAGTATCGGTCAATGGCGCACGGCAATTTGACGATCGGGGACGCTCGATTTACATTTCGGGACAGTCAGGGAAAACACGATGTCCTACTTTCTGCGCAGTGCGAGCCTTACGAATTACGTGGACGTGGCGCGAGCCCTCGGGCTCGATCCGCATCACATGCTGCGTGCCGCGAAGATCAGCCGGAATGCGTTGCTGGACCCCGATATCCGCATCCCGGCGGCGCTTGTTGGCAAGCTGCTGGAAGCGTCGGCCGTTGCCGCGCAGGTGGACGATTTCGGCTTGCGCATGGCGGAGCTGCGGCAGTTCTCGAATCTTGGCCCGTTGGCATTCGTGGTGCGCGAGGAGCCGACGCTGCGGCGCGCGCTGGAGTCGATGGTCCGCTACATGAGCCTGCAGAACGAAGCGCTGGTCATGCGGGTGGAAGAGGCCGACGGCATGGTCCTGATCCGCCTGCAGCTGCTTAGCGATGTGCCGGGAAAATTGCGCCAGGCAACGGAGCTGGCCGCGGGCGTGATGTATCGGATGCTCACGCTGTTTCTGGGGCCGGCATGGCGCCCGCGCAGCATCTGCTTCACGCATACGGCGCCGGAAAGCCAGGCCACCTGCCTGCGCGTGTTCGGCATACCGGCGCTCTACAACCAGGATTTCGATGGCATCGTCTGCGTGGCGCAGGACCTGGAAGCGCCGCTGCCATCGTACGATCCGGTGATGGCGCAGCAGGTCAAGCGCTACCTGGGCACGCTGCTGGCGCAATCGAACACGAGCATGGCCGACAAAGTGCGCAAGCTCGTGCACGCGCTGATGCCAAGCGGCATGTGTTCCGTGGATCGGGTGGCGCAGCAGTTGGGCGTGGACCGCCGCACCGTGCATCGCTGGCTTGAGCAGGAAGGCACCACTTATTCCGATATCGTCAATGAAGCCCGCGCCGGACTGGCCACGCGCTATATCGAAAATCGCGCACGGCCGCTGTCCGAAGTGGCCACGCTGCTGGGGTTTTCGTCGCTCAGTGCGTTCTCACGATGGTTCGGCGTGCAGTTTGGCTGCAGCGTGTCGAAGTGGCGCGCCAGGCAGGCCGATATGCGCGATGCGGGGGTTTGATGC
>DAIOET010000829.1:0-1536 GCA_036746135.1 Cupriavidus sp. | reverse complement strand
GCCTTCTCGGCGTCCAGTTCGATGGTGATGACGCCTTGCGTCGTTTGGAGTTGTACCTTGCTCATGGGTGACCTCTGTACGGTGACGGTTAGGCCCGCAGGACTGCGGGCGCAGAGTTACTTGGTGACGACGGTGGCGGACTCGATCACGATCGGCGCGGCCGGCACGTTGCGCATGGCGCCGTAAGCCGTGGTCGGGGTGGTCTTGATCTTGTCGATCGTGTCCATGCCTTCCACCACCTTGCCGAATACGGCATATCCGTTGCCATCGGGCTGCGGGTAGTCGAGGTTCGGATTATCCACCACATTGACGAAGAACTGCGCGGTGGCGGAGTTCGGATTCGAAGTGCGGGCCATTGCGACCGTGCCCGCCTTGTTCTTCAGGCCATTCTGGGACTCCAGCGGAATCGGCGCGCGCGTGGCCTTTTCCTTCATGTCACGGTCGAAGCCGCCGCCCTGCACCATGAAGCCGTTGATCACACGGTGGAAGATCGTGCCGCCATAGAAACCGCTCTTCACGTATTCCATGAAGTTGGCGACGGTCTTCGGAGCGGCGTCCGGGTACACCTCGATGGTGAACTTGCCGGCGTTGGTGACGAACTGCACACGCTCGGTCTTCGGCGCGGAGGCGGCCGGGCTGGCGCCCTGGGCCAGGGCGGCCAACGGCGTCAGCGCGGTGGCGGCGGCCATCAGGCCGGCCAGGGCGATGCGGCGGGAAAGGGTCATGTCTGGAACTCCGTCTTTCAGTGCAGATGATTTGATGCGATTGAGGCAGGGCAGGCGGCGGCAACGCCCATGACGGCGTTGCCTGCCATGCGGGTTCAGCGTGCCGCCGGGGCGCTGGCGGGCGCCTTTCGGACGGCAGGCGCGGCAGCCGGGGCGCTGGCGGGCGCGGGCGACACGCCAAGCTGGCGCAGGCCGGCCGCGGCGCGTGTATCTCCGGGGTTGCGGCGCACCGCATCGGTGTAGGCGCTCTCGGCCAGGCGCCGGTAGACGTCGCCCAGGTTGCTGTACGCAATGGCGTAGTCGGGCTTGGCGTCGATGGCCAGCAGCAGCTCGGCCTCGGCGCGCTTCAGGTCGCCACGCTTGGCATAGAGCAGGGCGAGGTTGTTGTGCGGTTCCGGCAGCTCGGGAAAGTCTTGCGCCATTTCGGAGAACGCCTGGATGGCTTCGTCCTCGTGACCGGCCTTGGCCATTGCCCACGCCCGCTGGAAGCGCGCCTGGGCGTTGCGCGGGTTACCGGCAAGCACTTTGTCGAAGCCCTTGATGGCGTCTTCGTAGCGCTTGTCGTTGACGGCCTTCTGTGCCGGCACCATGCCTGGGTCCGCCGATGCCACGTTCGACGGAGCCGGTGGCGCGGAAAGCGACAGCGGGCCGTTCTGGGCAGCGGCCGGCAGGGACGCCAGCGCCACTGCGATCGCCAGCGCGCCGGTGACGGCGGAAAGGGCGGTGCCACGGCGGGCCGTTGCGGGGATCGGGGAAGGCAGAAGCAGGCTCATGTAAGGGCGGTCCGTTATACTCCGCGGCATTCTAGCAA
>DAIOET010000828.1:0-1541 GCA_036746135.1 Cupriavidus sp. | reverse complement strand
TGCCGCAGGTGTTCCAGCAGGCGTTCCACCTGATGCGCTCGGGCCGTCCGGGTCCCGTGCTGATCGACCTGCCGTTCGACGTGCAAGTGGCCGAGATCGAATTCGATCCGGAAACGTACGAGCCGCTGCAGCCGTACAAGCCGGCCGCCAGCCGCGCGCAGATCGAGAAGGCCATCAGCATGCTGAACCAGGCCGAGCGCCCGCTGATCGTCTGCGGCGGCGGCGTGATCAACGCCAACGCCAATGAGCTGCTGGTCGAGTTCGCCGAACTGGTCAATGTGCCGGTCGTGCCGACGCTGATGGGCTGGGGCGTGCTGGCCGACGACCACCCGCTGCAAGCCGGCATGGTGGGTCTGCAGACGTCGCACCGCTACGGCAATGCCACGCTGCTGGCATCGGACTTCGTGATGGGCATCGGCAACCGCTGGGCCAACCGCCACACCGGCAGCATCGACGTCTACACCCGCGGCCGCAAGTTCGTGCACGTCGATATCGAACCCACGCAGATCGGCCGCGTGTTCGGTCCGGACCTCGGCATCGTGTCGGATGCCAAGGCCGCGCTGGAACTGTTCGTGGAAGTGGCGCGCGAAATGAAGATGGCCGGCCGCCTGCCGTGCCGCAAGGCCTGGGTGGCCGACGTGCAGAAGCGCCGCCGCACGATGAAGCGCAAGAGCGACTTCGACAACGTGCCGGTCAAGCCGCAGCGCGTGTACCGCGAGATGAACCAGTACTTCCCGCGCGACGTACGCTACGTGAGCACGATCGGCCTGTCGCAGATCGCCGCCGCGCAGTTCCTGTCGGTGAACCAGCCGCGCCACTGGATCAACTGCGGCCAGGCCGGCCCGCTGGGCTGGACGATTCCCGCCGCGATCGGCGTGAAGACCGCCTCGCCGAACTCGGACATCGTGGCCATCTCGGGTGACTACGACTTCCAGTTCATGATCGAGGAACTGGCCGTGGCCGCGCAGTTCAAGGTGCCGTACATCCACGTGGTGGTGAACAACTCGTACCTGGGCCTGATCCGCCAGGCGCAGCGCAACTTCGAGATGGACTACTGCGTGCAGTTGGCCTTCGACAACATCAACGCGCCGGAGCTGGAAGGCTATGGCGTGGATCACGTGAAGGTCGTGGAAGGGCTGGGCTGCAAGGCGATCCGCGTGTTCAAGCCGGAAGACATCGCCCCCGCCTTTGCCGAAGCGCGCGACCTGATGGCCGAGTTCTCGGTGCCGGTGGTTGTCGAGGTGATCCTGGAACGCGTGACCAACATCGCGATGGGCACGGAGATCGACAACATCAACGAGTTCGAGCCGATCGAAGACCTGGAAGACACCGAAGAAGCGATCCTGGCCGAAGAGACCACCACCGCGTAAGTCTCGGGCCTGAAGACTCGCATACGAGCCGAGCCAGACACCGTTTCAGCAGTACGCCCCTCCGCCCCGCTCCACCGGGGCGGGCGGGGCACCGTTTTTCCCAACACCGAGAGAGACATCACAATGCCAAAGCTCGCAGCCAACCTGACGATGCTGTTCAACGAAGTGGGC
>DAIOET010000827.1:0-1545 GCA_036746135.1 Cupriavidus sp. | reverse complement strand
TAACCCAGCAGTTCGCCATCGCGCTCGGCCACGATGTAGGGCAGGCCCTTTCGTTGGACTTCGGCAAAGCGCAGCCGCATATCGTCGACGGTGGGTTCGATTTCCTCGAACGAGGCACGGCCATGCCGGACGTGGTGCGCGTAGATGGCCTGGATGGCGGCAACGTCGTCAGCGGTGGCATCGCGCAGGTGGAACGGCTTGCGGGAAGGTGCGGCAGCGGAATCGGACACGGTTTCTCTGGTTGACGGGACGGCCGCGCGGGACGCGGGCGGCCATCGACTATGGATGTTCATGCACATGCACGATGCATGCCGGCGTGCCCCGCACCTTGCCGCGCCAGCATGGTGCACGCCGGTGGCGCGGCTGTATAGTGCGGGATATTCGAACGCACCGTAAGCCGGCTGGAGGACGCCCTCATGATCACGATCTACCACAACCCCCGTTGCTCCAAATCGCGCGAAACGCTGACGCTGGTGGAGACGGCGGCGCAGCGTCTGGGCGAGCCCGTGGAGGTCGTTGAATATCTGAAGACGCCGCCGTCGCTGTCGACGCTGCGGCAGCTGCATACGATGCTGGGCGTACCCGTGCGCGAGATGATCCGCGATGGCGAGGCGGTGTACAAGGAGCTGGATCTGGCCGATTCGGGCCTGACCGATGCCGAGCTGCTGGCCGCCGTGGCGGACAACCCGATCCTGCTGCAACGTCCGGTGGTGGTCCGCAACCGCCGCGCCGTGATCGGCCGGCCGCCGGAGAACGTCGCGCCCCTGCTGGAGTGATACTGCTGCGCCGCACAAAATAGAACCGGCCTCCCCAAGGGAGGCCGGCCGGTCAGTTGCCGATTCGCTTCAGGCGAGTCGTCGTTATTCAACACCCAGCCAGTGCATGGCCTCCTGACCGAAACTGATGCCAGCCAACACCACGAGCAGCACGATCGCGGTGACCGCGCTGACATAGATGAGTGCCTTGGCGACTTCAGCGTCTTCCGTGGAAGAATGGAAGTGCGAAACAACGTTGGTGCGCGCGTGGGAGCGGTGCGGCCAGTGCAGCCTGCCGGACAGGTCCTTGAGATGAAGGTCTGGATGGAATCGCATGGTGACACCTCCTCGCATCCGCCTGCGGACGGCCGCGCTCACATGGCCATCGCCCGGCCATTCTCTCCTTCCAATATAGGAGACGCCGCGAAAATGTGGTGTCGGTGTCGCGCCGACGCCTGTGTGCCGGCGCACCAATGCCGCCGGCGCTGACATCCTTCGTTCGAAACTATCCCTTGGCGGCAGGCGGAAGTGAAGATCCGCTTTCAATGGCATCCGCGGCGGAACTGGCGTCGGCAGCCGATGCCAGCTCCGCGAGCCGGCCTTCGCGCGTGCGCAGTTCTGCGAGCATGTTGCAGAACATCGCCCCCTGTTCCAGTGCGTCGTCCAGCGCGACGTGGGTATGGGGCAGCGGGTCGTGCCAGTGCTCGGGGAAGGCAGCCTTGACCGATTTGCGGTACGGCCGTCCCGTCAACGCGAATCCCAGCGTCTTGATGTCCAGCGCGGCCCAGCC
>DAIOET010000826.1:0-1546 GCA_036746135.1 Cupriavidus sp. | reverse complement strand
AATCGGTGCTTGGCGGGTTGCTGCTGGATAACGCCGCCTGGGACCGTATTGCCGACTTTCTGTCCGAAGCGGATTTCTATCGCTTTGATCATCGGCTGATCTTCCAGAGCATTGCCCGCCTGATCTCCGCCACCAAGCCGGCGGACGTCATCACGGTGTTCGAGATGCTGCAGGTGTCCGGCAAGGCCGAGGAAGTGGGCGGGCTGGCCTACCTCAATTCGCTGGCACAGAACACGCCCAGCGCGGCCAATATCCGCCGCTACGCCGAAATCGTGCGTGAGCGGTCCGTGCTGCGCAAGCTCGTGACCGTGGCCGACGACATTGCGTCGGCGGCATTCGCGCCCAAGGGGCGCGAAGTGCGCGAGCTGCTGGACGAGGCGGAATCCAAGGTTTTTGCAATTGCCGAGGAAGGCTCGCGCGGCCAGAAGGGCTTCCAGGAAATCCAGCCGCTGCTCACGCAGGTGGTGGAGCGGATCGACGAGCTTTATCACCGGGATTCCACGACCGACGTGACGGGCGTGCCCACGGGCTTTATCGACCTGGATCGCATGACCAGCGGTATGCAGCCAGGTGACCTGATCATCGTGGCCGGCCGGCCCTCGATGGGTAAGACGGCATTTTCGCTGAACATCGGTGAGCACGTGGCCGTGGAGCAGGGTCTGCCCGTGGCCGTGTTCTCGATGGAAATGGCTGGCGTGCAGCTGGCCATGCGTATGCTGGGTTCGGTGGGGCGTCTTGATCAGCACCGCCTGCGTACCGGCCGCCTGCTGGATGAGGATTGGCCGCGCCTGACCCACTCGATCCAGCGCATGAACGATGCGCAACTCTTTATCGACGAGACGCCGGCACTGAATCCGATGGAGCTGCGCGCGCGTTCGCGTCGTCTGGCTCGCCAGTGTGGGCAGCTCGGACTGATCATCATCGACTACCTGCAGCTGATGTCCGGATCGGGTAGTGGCGAAAACCGCGCGACCGAAATCTCGGAAATCTCGCGGTCCTTGAAGGGCCTGGCAAAGGAACTCAATTGCCCGGTGATCGCACTGTCGCAGCTGAACCGAAGCCTGGAACAGCGCCCGAACAAGCGCCCCGTGATGTCCGACCTGCGTGAATCAGGCGCCATCGAGCAGGATGCCGACGTGATCCTGTTCATTTATCGCGACGAAGTCTACAACCCCGACTCGCAGGACAAGGGTACGTCCGAAATCATCATCGGCAAGCAACGTAACGGTCCGATCGGCACCGTTAGGCTCACGTTCCTGGGTCAATTCACGAAGTTCGACAACTTCAGTGGTGGCCCGGCGTTCTTCGACAACGACACCTGATTGTCAGGGGTTACACCGCAGGACGGTGCAACCCTGTAAAATATTGCGCTTTGATGACAGCCGCCCACGAGGCGGCTGTCGTGCAATTGCTCTGCCTCCCATTTGCAACACAACCGAGCGCTGCCATGAGGGCCGCGCCACAAGGACATTTCATGTTCGGCCGTTTCATGCCCACTGAGGGCAAGTTCTTCGAATACTTCAACCAGCACGCCGATTGCGCGGTG
>DAIOET010000825.1:0-1549 GCA_036746135.1 Cupriavidus sp. | reverse complement strand
CGAAATTCTCAAGTATTCCCTCTCCCCGAGCATCATGAGACTGACCACCAAAGGCCGCTTTGCGGTAACCGCCATGATCGACCTGGCCATGCGCCAGGATCAAGGTCCTGTCACCCTGGCAGGCATCAGTCAGCGTCAGAAGATTTCCCTGTCGTATCTGGAGCAGCTGTTTGGCAAGCTGCGCCGGCACGAGATCGTGGAAAGCGTACGCGGCCCGGGCGGCGGGTACAGCCTCGCGCGCAAGGCGGAGGACGTCACGGTGGCGGACATCATCATCGCCGTGGACGAACCGCTCGATGCCACGCAGTGCGGTGGAAAGGGCAATTGTAACGGAGACGACGGATCCGGGCGCTGCATGACCCACGAGTTGTGGGCCACGCTGAACCAGAAGATGGTCGAATATCTGGACTCCGTCTCGTTGAAGAATCTCGTTGACCAGCAGCGTGCCCGCCAGCCGGCGGTCCTGCACGACATGCGCGAAGACGCCGCGCAGCAGCCGGTGACCGTTTCACGCAGCAAGGCCGACAAGCAGGAAAAACCGGCCCGCGCCCGCATGGTCAACTCGGTGTTCAGTCTTGCCCAGTCCTAAGCAAGATTGAATTACCTGCACTAAACTATCGGTAGGCAGTACGCGATTAGCGATCCCTATAAGGCAGTCATAAGATGAGCACCACCCCACATTTCCCGATCTACATGGATTACTCGGCCACCACGCCGGTGGACCCGCGCGTGGCGGACAAGATGATTCCGTACCTGCGCGAGCAGTTTGGCAATCCGGCATCGCGCAGCCACGCTTATGGCTGGGACGCCGAGCGCGCCGTGGAAGAGGCGCGCGAGCAGGTGGCGGCGCTGGTGGGTGCCGATCCCCGCGAGATCGTTTGGACGTCGGGTGCCACCGAGTCGAATAACCTCGCCATCAAGGGCGCGGCCAATTTCTACTCGGGCAAGGGACGCCACATCATCACCGTCAAGACCGAGCACAAGGCCGTGCTGGACACCACGCGTGAGCTGGAGCGCCAGGGCTTTGAGGTGACCTACCTCGACGTCAAGGACGACGGCCTGATCGACATGGACGTGTTCAAGCAGGCGATCCGCCCGGACACGATCCTGGTGTCGGTGATGCTGGTGAACAATGAGATCGGCGTGATCCAGGACGTCGAGCAGATCGGCGAGATTTGCCGCGAGAAGGGCGTCATTTTCCACTGCGACGCGGCCCAGGCTACCGGCAAGGTGGCAATCGACCTGGCCACGCTGAAGTGCGACCTGATGTCGTTCTCGGCCCACAAGACGTATGGCCCGAAGGGTATCGGCGCGCTGTACGTACGCCGCAAGCCGCGCATCCGTATCGAGGCGCAGATGCATGGTGGCGGTCACGAACGCGGTATGCGTTCGGGCACGCTGGCCACGCACCAGATCGTCGGTATGGGCGAAGCATTCCGCCTGGCCCGCGAGGAAATGGCCACCGAGAATGAGCGTATCCGCATGCTGCGTGATCGCCTGTGGAACGGCCTGTCGTCGATGGAAGAGGTGTACCTGAACGGCTCGATGG
>DAIOET010000824.1:0-1550 GCA_036746135.1 Cupriavidus sp. | reverse complement strand
TCGCTGGCCGCCGTAATCATCTTAGTCTGCTCCACCAGCGAGAACTTCAGCTGGGCCGTCAGTGTGCGTACCACGGCGCGCGCCTGGACGATGTCGCGTTCGTCGCGGATTTGTGCGCTGCCGGTCGGGGCCAGTTCGGTTGTCACGTCAGCCCACCCGCGCGGCATCGAGCATCGCCATGCCGCGCTCCACGTTGAGCGCGGTCTTCACGCCGGTAAGCGACAGGCCAAGCTCCACCAGCGTAATGGCCACGGCGGGGCGGATGCCCACCACCACCGTGGTGGCACCCAGCAGGCGGCTGATATCGGAAATGCTGACCAGCATGCGGCCGATGAAGGAATCCACCATTTCCAGCGCCGATACGTCGATCAGCACACCGTGCGCACCGGTCTTCTCCACCATCCCGGCCAGGTCTTCCTGCAACTGCAGCGCGGTCTGGTCCTGCATGTCGATCTGGATCGTCACCAGCAGGTGCTTGCCCATCCGCAGAATTGGAATCCGTTCCATGACTGGGGCGAGGTCCGGTTCAGTTGGCGTTGCGGGTCACGATGTGTCCCGTCATGCGCATGGCGGTGGCCAGGGCATCGGCCAGCGACGCCTTGGTGACGATGCCCTGCAGGTCGATGCCCAGATGCACGATGGTCTGCGCGATCTGCGGGCGGATACCGCTGATGATGCATTCCGCACCCATCAGGCGGATGGCGGTCACGGTCTTCATCAGGTGCTGGGCAACCAGCGTGTCCACCGTGGGCACGCCGGTGATGTCGATGATGGCCAGCTCGGAACCGGTTTCCACCAGCCGTGACAGCAGGGTTTCCATGACCATCTGCGCGCGGCTGCTGTCCAGCGTGCCGATCACGGGCACGGCCAGCACGCCTTCCCAAAGCTTGATGACCGGCGTGGACAGCTCCATCAGCTCGTGTTGCTGGCGCACGATGATTTCCTCGCGCGTCTTCTGGTAGGTGGAGAGCGTCCACTGCGCCATGCGGTCGACGATGGCCGACGTGGTCCAGATCACGTCGATCTGGCCCTCCAGGCCGCCGGTCTGGCGCTGCAGGGCGTCGAAAATGGGCCGTTTCAGGGCCAGCACGAAGCCGCTCGTCACGTCGGCCGTTTCCCCCTGGGCGGCGCGGCTGCGTGACAGCTTTGCCAGCGTTTCGCGCACGCCGTTCCACGGACTGGCGCTGAAATTGCCCGCGTCGCCATCGGCCCGCAGCCCGGCTTCCAGGCCGTGCAGGATGGACTGCTGGTCCGCCGCCACGTTATCGATCAGGCCACGGCCCTCCGCATAGTTGTGGTATTCGGCGGCCCAGCCGCGCAGGATGGCCTCCTGTTCGTCGCGCAGGAGGTTGGCAAGTCGCTGGTTTTCTGTGCGCATGGGCGTCGCTCGGATAGGTTGGGTTTGCCAGCCGCGGGACTCGTATCGGCACGGGGTCAAATCATTCTAGGAGGGATTCATAGCTCACACTATCGGTCTGCGGCTGATTGACGGCGGAGCAAAATTCGGCATCTTCGGGCAAAACGCCTGATAGATAACTCTTTCGTCATAC
>DAIOET010000823.1:0-1556 GCA_036746135.1 Cupriavidus sp. | reverse complement strand
ACTACGTGACGGGCGACTATTCGCGCGGCGCGTCGGGCTACTGGGTCGAGAACGGCGTGATCCAGTATCCGGTGGAAGAAATCACGATCGCCGGCAATATGGTCGAGATGTTCAAGCACATCGTCGGCATCGGCTCCGACGCGCTGGTGCGTGGCACCAAGGAAACCGGCTCGATCCTGATCGAACAGATGACGATTGCCGGGAACTGAACGTAGCGAACGTATCGTGCCGCAGTAAAAAAGGCGCCCTCGGGCGCCTTTTTTATTTACTCCTCGCCCGAAGGCGGCCGTTCGTACGTGACGAACGCATAGTCAAACCGATTCGCCTCCGAGTGGTGCGTCTCGCGCGAGACCTCGATCCACTTCGAACGGTCCACGGCCGGGAAGAACGCATCGCCTTCCACGTCGGCGTCGATCTCGGTGACGACCAGCCGGTCCGCGCTCGGCAGCGCTTCCGCATAGAGCTGGGCGCCGCCGATCAGGAACACCTGCTCCACGCCCACGCACAGGCGCTGCGCGTCTTCGAGCGAACCAACTACTTCGGCACCTTCGAGCGTCAGGTCGCGGTTGCGGCTCACGACGATATTGCGGCGCCCCGGCAGCGGACGGCCAATCGAATCCCAGGTCTTGCGGCCCATGATGATCGGCGCGCCCAGCGTGGTGCGCTTGAAGTGCTGCAGGTCTTCCGGCAGGCGCCACGGCAGCGTGTTGTCGCGGCCAATCACGCCATTGCGGGCGCGCGCGACGATCAGCGTCAACAGCGTCATACGGCCACCGGCGCCTTGATGGCGGGATGCGATTCGTAGCCCACCAGCTCGAAGTCCTCGTAGCGGTAGTCGAAGATGCTGTCGGGCTTGCGCTTGATCTGCAGGGTCGGCAGCTTCATCGGGGCGCGCGACAACTGTGTCCGCACCTGCTCGAAGTGATTGCTGTAGATGTGGCAGTCGCCGCCGGTCCAGACGAAATCACCGACGCCCAGGTCGCATTGCTGGGCAATCATGTGGGTCAACAGCGCATAGCTGGCGATGTTGAACGGCACGCCCAGGAAGATGTCGGCGCTGCGCTGGTAAAGCTGGCAGCTCAGCTTGCCATCGGCCACATAGAACTGGAAGAACGCGTGGCACGGCGGCAGCTTCATCTGCGGAATCTCTCCCACGTTCCAGGCCGACACGATCAGGCGGCGCGAATCGGGGTTGTTGCGGATTTGCTGCACCACCTCGCTGATCTGGTCGATATGGCGGCCGTCCGGCGTCGGCCATGCGCGCCACTGGTAACCGTAGACCGGACCCAGCTCGCCGTTGGCATCGGCCCATTCATCCCAGATCGTGACGCCGTTGTCCTTCAGGTACTTGATGTTGGTCGAACCCTGCAGGAACCACAGCAGTTCATGGATGATCGACTTCAAATGCAGCTTTTTGGTGGTGACCACCGGAAAGCCTTCGTTCAGGTCGAAGCGCATCTGGTAGCCAAACACCGAGCGCGTGCCGGTGCCGGTGCGGTCAGACTTTTCGGTGCCATGCTCGAAAACATGGCGCATGAAGTCGAGGTACTGTTTCA
>DAIOET010000822.1:0-1557 GCA_036746135.1 Cupriavidus sp. | reverse complement strand
GAGATCAACGTCGTACCGTATATCGACGTGATGCTCGTGCTGCTCGTCATCTTCATGGTGGCGGCACCTATCGTGAACCCGGCCGTGGTGGACCTGCCGTCGGTGGCCAACGCCACGCCGCAGCAGCAGACGCCGCCGATCATTGTCACCGTGCATGAAGACGGTCAGCTGACCGCGCGCGGCAAGGACGCGTCGGGCGGGTCGTTCGAGCGCAAGCTCGACAAGCGCGGCCTGATCGATTTCGTGCACCAGCGCCAGAATGAAAATCCGGACCAGCCGGTGGTGATTGCCGCCGACAAGGCCGTCAGGTACGAAGCGGTATTGGACGTTATGTCCGTGCTCAAGGCTGACGGCGTCAAGCGCGTCGGCCTGATGGTCAAGTCTAAGTAAGCGTTATCGCGTCCCAAAGTGGCCAGCCTCTCGTCACGTCATCCGCAGCAACGGCCTTCGCGCGCGAAGGCCGCCGCCTATCCGTATCAGCCGGTCAAGGAACGCGGCACGACGCGGTCGTTCCTGCTCGCGCTGCTGATGCACCTGCTGCTCGGCATCGTGCTGTATTACGGTGTTCACTGGCAGAGCAGCACCCCGGTAGGCGCCGAAGCGGAGCTTTGGGAAGAGATTCCCGACGTCACGCCGCCTCCGCCGCCGCGACCGATAGAGCAGCCGGTGCCGACGCCTCCGCAGCCGGCCGTGCGCAGCAAGGTCGAGGAAGAGGCCGACATCGCGCTGGAACAGAAGAAGCGCAAGCAGGCCGAGGAAGCTGCCGCGCGTGAAGAGGCCGCGCGCCGCGAACGCGAGCGCAAGGAGCAGGAACAGAAGGACGCCCAGCGCAAGGAAGACCAGCGCCAGCAACAGCTTGAGGCGCAGCGCAAGGAAGACGCGAAGAAGAAGGCTGACAAGGAAAAGGCTGACAAGGAAAAGGCCGCCGAGATCGCCCGCGAGAAGGAAAAGGAAAAGGCCGACCAGCAGCGCAAGGAAGCTGACGCGAAGGCCAAGGCTGACGCCGACAAGCAGGCCAAGGCCAAGGCGGATGCCGAGAAGCAGGCGAAGGCCAAGGCTGATGCCGATGCCAAGGCGAAGCACGACGCCGCGGCCAACGCGCAGCGCAAGAGCGAACTGGCACGTCTGCAGGCGCTGGCCGGTGGTGGTAATTCGTCGTCGAGCGGTGGTGGCATCGGTAATGCGGCAGGATCGGGTGCGGGATCGGGCGGCAAGGCGTCGCCGGGTTACTCGGACCGCGTGCGCCGCAAGGTGAAGCCGAACATCATCTTCAACGGCGAGGTGCAGGGCAATCCGTCGGCAGTCGTAGCAGTTCGGTTGGCTCCGGATGGGTCGATCCTGTCGAAGCGGCTGTCCAAATCCAGCGGCGATACCGACTGGGACAATGCCGTGCTGCGCGCCGTGGAGCGCTCGGACCCGCTGCCGCGTGACGAGGACGGCAAGGCGCCGTCGTTCGAATTCACGATCACGTTCCGCCCCAAAGACTGACGAGCGGAGTGTCTAGAGCGCCATGATTTGCAACATAATGCAACCTTCATCGTTGGCCGCCAGTCCCAT
>DAIOET010000821.1:0-1562 GCA_036746135.1 Cupriavidus sp. | reverse complement strand
GCCTTGACCACTTCGTGCGCGTCCTTGACGAACTTGGTCGACAGCGCCGAGATGTGAACCAGGCCGTCCTGGTGCACGCCGATATCGACGAACGCGCCGAAGGCCGCCACATTGGTGACCACGCCTTCGAGAATCATGCCCGGCAGCAGATCCTTCACGTCCTCGACGCCTTCCTGGAACGTGGCGGTCTTGAACTCGGGGCGCGGGTCGCGGCCCGGCTTTTCGAGTTCGGTCAGGATGTCGCGCACGGTCGGCAGGCCAAACTTGTCGTCGGCGAACTGCTGCGCCGACACGCCGCGCAAGGCGTCGCGGTTACCCATGACGTCGGACAGGCCCTTCTTGATGTGGTCCAGAATCTTCTGCACCACCGGATACGCTTCCGGGTGCACCGACGAGCGGTCCAGCGGGTTATCGCCGGTGTTGATGCGCAGGAAGCCGGCGGCCTGCTCGAACGTCTTGTCGCCCAGGCGCGGCACCTTCTTCAGCGATTCGCGGTTGCTAAAGGCGCCGTTGGCATCGCGGAAATCCACGATGTTGCGCGCCAGCACCGAGTTCAGGCCCGACACCCGCGCCAGCAGCGGCGCCGATGCGGTGTTGACGTCCACGCCCACGGCGTTCACGCAGTCTTCCACCACGGCGTCCAGCGTGCGTGCCAGCTCGCGCTGGTTCACGTCGTGCTGGTACTGGCCCACGCCGATGGACTTCGGATCGATCTTGACCAGCTCGGCCAGCGGGTCCTGCAGACGGCGGGCAATCGATACGGCGCCGCGCAGTGACACGTCCAGTTCCGGGAATTCCTTGGCAGCCAGCTCCGATGCCGAATACACCGAGGCGCCAGCCTCGCTGACCACGATCTTGGTCAGCTTCAGTTCCGGCGCACCCTTCATCAGATCCTGCACGAGCTTGTCGGTCTCGCGGCTGGCGGTGCCGTTGCCGATCGAGCAGAGCGCCACGTTGTGCTGCTTGGCCAGGCGTGCCAGCGTGGCCAGCGATCCGTTCCAGTCGCGGCGGGGTTCGTGCGGATAGATCGTGGCGGTGTCCAGCAGCTTGCCCGTGGTATCCACCACGGCGATCTTGCAGCCGGTTCGGATGCCCGGATCGATACCCATCACGGACTTCGGGCCGGCCGGCGCGGCCAGCAGCAGCTCGTGCAGGTTGCGGCCGAACACCTTGATGGCTTCGCCTTCAGCGGTTTCACGCAGCTGCGTCAGCAGTTCGGTCTCCAGGTGCGGCTGCACCTTGACGCGCCAGCACCAGCGGCAGACATCGGCCAGCCATTTGTCGGCCGGACGGCTGCGGTTCTCGATGCCGACATGGCGAGCGATCATCGTCTCGCACGGGTGCGGCACCATCGCGTCCTGTTCTTCGCCAAGCCCCAGCTTGACCAGCAGAACGCCCGCGTTACGACCACGGAACAGCGCCAGTGCGCGGTGCGACGGCACGGTGCGGATGGTTTCGCTGTACTGGTAGTAGTCGCGGAACTTCTCTTCCTCGGCGGTTTCCTTGCCTTCCATCACGGTGGACGTCACCACGCCGTTGTTCCACAGATGGTCGCGCAGCTT
>DAIOET010000820.1:0-1568 GCA_036746135.1 Cupriavidus sp. | reverse complement strand
ATCATCAACAAGTTCATCGAGCCGTTCTACGGCGCGGTGCTGGCCAAGATCTTTGTCCTGGTGCTGATCGTGCTGTTTATCCAGAAGCGGCCACAAGGACTTTTCGCGCTCAAGGGGCGCAGCGCGGAGGCCTGACATGAGCAGCTTTTCTTCGAAACCCGGCAAAGCCTTCAGGCTTTCGGTCCCCGAGCGGCAGCCGCTGTTTTCGGGCCGCGTATGGACGTTGCTGATCGTGCTGACCGCGGTCGTGGCGGTGGGTGTGCCCATCTGCGCGCTGATGCTGCCCGAGGGGCATCCGCTGCATCTGTCGGCCTATGCGCTGACGCTGATCGGCAAGATCATGTGCTTTGCGCTGGCGGCCATCGCACTCGATCTGGTGTGGGGCTACTGCGGCATCCTGAGCCTTGGCCACGGCCTGTTCTTTGCGCTGGGTGGCTATGCGATGGGCATGTACCTGATGCGCTCGATTGGCCGCGAAGGCGTCTACAAGAGCGATCTGCCGGACTTCATGGTGTTCCTGGACTGGAAGGAACTGCCCTGGTTCTGGCATGGCACCGAGCATCTGCCCTATGCGTTGCTGCTGGTGGTGCTGGTGCCGGGCGTGCTGGCGTGGTTGTTCGGATTCTTTGCGTTCCGTTCGCGCATCAAGGGCGTGTACCTGTCGATCATCACGCAGGCCATGACCTATGCCGCGATGCTGCTGTTCTTCCGCAATGAGACCGGCTTCGGCGGCAACAACGGCTTCACCGACTTCAAGCGCATTGCCGGCTTTGCCGTTGCCGCGCCGCAGACGCGCGCCGCGTTGTTCGTGCTGACGTTCCTGGCGCTGGTGGCCGGCTTCATCGCGTGCCGCTACATCGTGACGTCCAAGCTCGGCCGCGTGGTCACTGCCGTGCGGGACGCGGAGATGCGCGTGATGTTCTCCGGCTATAACCCGCTCGGCTACAAGCTGTTCGTGTGGACGTTCTCGGCGGTGCTGTGCGGCATTGCCGGCGCGCTGTACGTGCCGCAGGTGGGCATTATCAACCCCGGCGAAATGTCACCGGCCAACTCGATCGAAATGGCCGTATGGGTGGCGGTGGGCGGCCGCGGCACGCTGATCGGGCCGATCGTGGGCGCGTTCCTGGTCAACGGTGCCAAGACGATGTTCACGGCCTACTTTGCCGAATACTGGCTGTTCCTGCTCGGCGCGATGTTCGTACTCGTGACGCTGTACCTGCCCGATGGCGTGGTCGGCCTGTTGCGCCGCCTGCGCGGCCAGCGTACCGCCGCGGAAAAGATCGAGGCGGTCACCGATGAACCGGTCGCACCGTCGCAACAAGGGAGCAACGCATGAACGCCGCGCTGGGAGTGGAACAGGCGGAGAGCGGAGACGCCACCGGCCTGGGGCGTGTCGTCGAACCCGGTGTCATCGACACCACGCACGGTCCCATCCTCTATATCGAGGACCTGACCGTGCAATTCGACGGATTCCGCGCGTTGAACAAGCTGTCGCTATCGATCGATCACGGCGAGCTGCGCTGCGTGATCGGCCCGAACGGCGCCGGCAAGACGACGATGATGGACGT
>DAIOET010000819.1:0-1569 GCA_036746135.1 Cupriavidus sp. | reverse complement strand
ATATCGGCATGTCCACCGCGCCGGCGCTGTACCGCAACCTGGGCTTCGATCCGCTCAAGGACTTCGAGATGGTCGGTGAAGTCGCCGACGTACCGATGGTGATGGTTGGCAACAAGCAACTGCCGCCGGCCACGTTCAAGGATCTGATTCCGTACATCAAGGCCAATGCAAGCAAGCTGTCGCTGGCCAACGCCGGTATCGGCTCGGCCTCGCACCTGTGCGGCCTGCTCTTCCAGAGCGCGATTCAGACCGAACTGACGACCGTGCCGTACAAGGGTACCGCCCCGGCGCTGACCGATATCCTCGGTGGCCAGGTGAACCTGATGTGCGACCAGACCACCAACATCGCCGGCCAACTCAAGGCGGGGGCGCTGAAGCCGTACGCCGCGATGCAGTCGCGCCGCGTGGAAGCGTTCAAGGACATCCCGACCGCTGCCGAGCAAGGGCTGCCGGGCGTGGAAGTGAAGATCTGGCACGCCATGTACGCACCGAAGGGCACGCCGAAGCCGATCATCGACAAGCTGTCGGCCGCGCTGCAGAAGTCGGTGCAGGACCCGAACTTCCGCGCCAAGATGGCCGAGCTCGGTGCTGAAGCCGTGCCGGCACAGCGTGCAACGCCCGATTCGCTGCGCACGTTCCTGACGGCGGAAATCAACAAGTGGACGCCGGTGATCAAGAAGGCCGGTGTGTACGCCGACTAAGTATTGACTGGGCGCTGACCGGGCGCCGACCGTTGCTGGATCGCTCCCGGTGCTCGAAAGGCCACGCGAAATGCGTGGCCTTTTTTATTTCCGGCGGACTCGCCGCCCATCGGGCAACGGAACCTGGTTCCGCCGATGCTGGTCCGACGCTCGATTCAGCGATTTCCTATATTGGAAGACTGTTGCCCGACATGGCCGCCTCTTGAAAGCCGGTCATGTGGCGCCACCTACCCCGCTGACACCTCTCACGCAAAGGCATCATGGAACAGTATCACGGCACCACCATCGTCAGCGTCCGGCGCGGCAATCAGGTCGCACTGGGCGGTGACGGCCAGGTCACGCTCGGCAATATCGTGATGAAGGGGACGGCCCGCAAGGTCCGGCGCATTTACAACGGCAAGGTGCTGGTCGGGTTTGCCGGCAGCACGGCCGACGCATTCTCGCTGCTTGACCGCTTCGAGGCGAAGCTGGAGAAGTACCAGGGGAACCTGACCCGCGCGGCGGTGGACCTGGCCAAGGACTGGCGCTCGGACCGCGCGCTGCGCCGCCTGGAGGCGATGCTGATCACGGCGGACAAGGACACCACGCTGGTCATCACCGGCAACGGCGACGTGCTCGATCCCGAGGGTGGCATCGCTGCCATCGGCTCGGGCGGCGCGTACGCGCAGTCGGCGGCCAAGGCGCTGATCGAGAACACCGAGCTGGCGCCGAAGGACGTGGTCGAGAAGGCCCTGACCATCGCCGGCGAGCTGTGCATCTACACGAACACCAACTTCGTCATCGAAACCCTCGACTGACGCGCCCCAACGGATTCCCATGTCGCAAACCATGACCCCGTCGGAAATCGTTTCCGAACTCGACAAGCACA
>DAIOET010000818.1:0-1569 GCA_036746135.1 Cupriavidus sp. | reverse complement strand
TACCCGAGCGATTTCCCGATCAAGGTCATGGGCGCGATGCAGGACGGCTTTGCCGAGGCCATCGTGACCCTGCTGCGGGAATTCGATCCGAACTTCCACGCCGGCAAGATGGAGATGCGTCCGTCGCGCAACGGCAACTACCTCGGCCTGACCGTGACCGTGTGGGTCACCAGCCGCGAGCAGCTTGACGCCGTGTATCGCGCGCTCACATCGCACCCGATGGTCAAGGTGGTGCTGTAACCACATGAACGTCATCACCCTGAAGCCCGGCAAGGAAAAGTCCTTGCTGCGGCGCCATCCGTGGGTCTATGCCACGGGCATCGCGTCCACCGAAGGCCGCTGCGAGGCGGGCGCGACGGTGGTCATCCGCAGCGCGGACGGCCGCTTCCTGGCGCGTGGCGCCTACAGCCCCGAGTCGCAGATCCGCGCGCGCGTGTGGACCTTCGACGAGAACGAGCCGGTCGACCACGCCATGTTCAAGCGCCGCGTGGCCGCGGCCGTGGCACACCGCAAGCGCTGGGTGCGCGACACCGACGCCGTGCGCCTGATCTTCGGCGAGTCTGACCGCCTGCCGGGCCTGATCGTCGACTATTACGGCCAGGGCGAAACCGGCCAGCTGGTCTGCCAGTTCAATGCAGCGGGCGTCGAGCAGTGGAAGGACGCGCTGGTGCAGGCGCTGATCAAGGAAACCGGCTGCCCGAACGTCTATGAGCGTTCGGATGCCGCCGTGCGCCAGCGCGAAGGGCTGGAGCTGGTGACCGGCGTGCTGGCCGGCGCCGAGCCGGACCCGCAGCTGTCGGTCACCGAACATGGCGTGCGCTATTACGTGGACGTTCGCAATGGCCACAAGACCGGCTTCTACGTCGATCAGCGCGACAACCGCAAGCTCGTCGGAGACCTGGCCGAAGGGCGCGAAGTCCTGAACTGCTTCTGCTACACGGGCGGCTTCTCGCTGGCCGCACTGCGCGGCGGCGCCACGTCGGTGACATCGATCGATTCGTCGGGCGATGCACTGAAGATCGCGGCCGGCAACGTGACGCTGAACGGTTTCGATCCTGAGCACGCGACGTGGCTCGATGCGGACGTGTTCAAGACGCTGCGCGAATTCCGCGCGGAAGGCCGGCAGTTCGACCTGATCGTGCTGGACCCGCCCAAGTTTGCGCCGTCGGCTCAGCATATCGACCGCGCAGCGCGGGCCTACAAGGAAATCAACCTCGTCGGCATGCAACTGCTGCGTCCGGGCGGCCTGCTGTTCACGTACTCGTGCTCGGGCGCGATCAGCATGGAACTGTTCCAGAAGATCATCGCCGGCGCCGTGACCGATGCCCGCGCCGACGCGCGCATTCTGCGACGGCTGTCAGCCGGTACCGACCACCCGATGTCGGCGGCCTTCCCCGAAGGGGAATACCTGAAGGGCCTGCTGCTGGAAAAGGTCTGAATCCCGTCCGTTTACGGGTTTTCCGGAATTGTCTTGAGACTGTCTTCTGGTGGTCACAAACGCCATCTAAGATTCGTCTCACGGTAAGGCATTGGCAGGTGTCTGACCGTCTCTTCTTATCAGTCTTCGTG
>DAIOET010000817.1:0-1572 GCA_036746135.1 Cupriavidus sp. | reverse complement strand
TCATCGACTTCATGGGCGTCTGCTTCGACCAGATCTTCAACCAGGCCGCCAAGTTTCGCTACATGTTCGGCGGCCGCGCGGAGACGCCAGTGGTGATCCGGGCGATGGTCGGCGCCGGATTCCGCGCCGCCGCGCAGCACAGCCAGATGCTGACGCCGATCTTCACCCATATTCCGGGGCTCAAGGTAATTTGCCCATCCACGCCGTATGACACGAAGGGACTGCTGATCCAGGCGATCCGCGACAACGATCCGGTCATCTTCTGCGAGCACAAGAACCTGTACGGGCTGGAGGGCGATGTGCCCGAAGGCGCCTACACGATTCCGTTTGGCGAAGCCAATATCGCGCGCGACGGCAAGGACGTGACCATCGTGAGTTACGGGTTGATGGTGCACCGGGCGCTGGAGGCGGCGGCCACGCTGGCCAAGGAAGGCATCGAAGCGGAGGTGATCGACCTGCGCACACTGTCCCCGCTGGACATGGATACGGTGCTTGAATCGGTCGAGAACACCGGCCGCCTGGTTGTGGTGGACGAAGCCAGCCCGCGCTGCAACATCGCCACCGACATTGCCGCGCAGACCGCGCAGCAGGCATTTGGCGCGCTCAAGGCAGGCATCGAGATGGTCTGCCCGCCGCACACGCCGGTGCCGTTCTCGCCCACGCTCGAAGACCTGTATATCCCCAGCGCCGCCCGTATCGCGGAAGCCGCGCGCAAGACCATGAAGGGAGGCAAGCACTGATGGCTGCAGCAATCACCCCGATCGTGATGCCCAAGTGGGGCCTGTCGATGAAGGAAGGCACGATCAATGCCTGGCTGGTCGACACTGGCGCCGAGATTACCGTGGGCATGGCGATCCTCGATGTGGAAACCGACAAGATCGCCAACGCCGTGGAGGCGCCCGACGCGGGCACGCTGCGGCTCAAGGTGGCCGAAGCGGGAGACGTGTTGCCCGTGAAGGCGCTGCTTGGCGTTCTGGCACCCGATGAGGTTAGCGATGCGGAGATCGACGCGTATGTCGCCAGCTATGAAGCGCCGGCCGATGACGAAGACGAGGGCGAGGCCGGCCCCGCCTTCCAGTTCGTCGAGGTCGACGGCTTGCGCGTGCGCTATGCCCGAAGAGGACATGGCGACGAAGCGGTGGTATTCCTGCACGGCTTCGGCGGCGACCTCGACAACTGGCTTTTCAACCTCGACCCGCTGGCGGAAACGTACACCGTGGTGGCGCTGGACTTGCCGGGGCATGGGCAGACTACGCCCAGACTTGCTGGCGCGACGCTGGCGGAAATGGCCGGCTTCGTGACGCGCTTTCTCGATGCGCTGGACATCGACCGCGCACATCTGGTCGGCCATTCGATGGGCGGCGGCATCGCCGCGCAACTGGCCGTCGACGCGCCGCAGCGCGTGCTCTCCGTCGCATTGGTTTCGCCCGTTGGCTTTGGCGACGAAATCAACAACGGCTATACGGAGGGCTTTGTCAACGCACAGTCACGGCGCGACCTGAAACCGGTCATCGAACTGCTGTTCGCCAACCCCGATCTGGTCAGCCGGCAGATGCTGGACGACCTGCTGCG
>DAIOET010000816.1:0-1574 GCA_036746135.1 Cupriavidus sp. | reverse complement strand
AGCGCATCATCACCGGCAGCGAGATCATCGCCATGGCGATCACCTGCGCCGCCACCGTGCCGGTGATCGCGCCCAGGATAAAGCCGACGATGATCACCGAGTAGCCAAGCCCGCCGCGCACCGGGCCGAACAGCTGGCCCATCGAATCGAGCATGTCTTCCGCGAGCCCGCATTTCTCGAGGATCGCACCCATGAAGGTGAAGAACGGAATCGCCAGCAATAGCTCGTTGGCCAGCACGCTGCCGAATACGCGCGTGGGCACGGCTTGCAGGAACTGCAGCGGGAAGTAGCCCCATTCAATGGCCAGGAAGCCAAATGCGAGGCCCACCGCCGACAGCGAAAATGCGACCGGGAACCCGATCAGCATGAATACCACCAGGCCGCCAAACATCAGCGGCGGCATATATTCCAACGGGATCATTATTGCACCGGCCTTTCGTATTTTGATTCGATGCGCACCAGGCCCTTCAGGGCGGCGAAGCGCTTGATCAGTTCGGAAATCCCCTGCAGCGTGAGCAGGGCAAAGCCGAGCGGCACCACGAGCTTGATCGGATACCGGGGCAGGCCGCCCGAGTTGCCCGACTGCTCAAGAATGCGCCACGAAGGCAGGAACAACGAGTCCCACGACAGCCACGTAAACAGGATCGTGGACGGCAGCAGGAAAAAGATGATGCCGAAGATGTCGATCCAGTGCTGCGCGCGTTCGGACACGTTGCCGTAGATCAGGTCCACGCGCACGTGCTCGTTGCGCTGGAACGTGTACGACGCGCCGAACATCACCGCGATGGCAAACATGTACCACTGGAGTTCCAGCGGCCAGTTGTCACTCAAGTTGAAGCCGTAACGGAGCAGGGCGTTCCCTGCGCTGATCAGGCACGACAGCAGGATCATGATGTTTGCAAGCCTGCCCGTGTGCTGATTCAACCTGTCGATCTGCCGTGACAGACCAAGCAAGTAATTCATGGGTTGTCTCCCCCGTTTTATGCGCCGTAAGTGTATCTGTAACAATTTTTAAGGGCGCTAGGGGATTCTCCTAGAGGGGCGTGCCTGGCCAATAAAAAAGCCGCCGGGAAATACCCCAGCGGCTTTTTTACGACAAAGACTTACGCGAAACTTACAGCGAATTCACAGTTCCTTGCGTGCGGCGGCGATGGCCGCGCGAACCTGGTTCGGGGCAGTGCCACCAATATGGTCGCGCGAGGCAACCGAGCCTTCGAGCGTCAGCACACCATGCACGTCTTCGCCGATCAGCGACGCCTGGTCGCCCAGGCCCGAGACTTCGCGCAGTTGTTCCACGGTCAGGTCGGCCAGGTCGCACTGGCGGTCGTCGCAGGCACGCACGGCGTGGGCCACGGCTTCGTGGGCGTCGCGGAACGGCAGGCCTTGCTTGACCAGGTAGTCGGCCAGGTCGGTGGCGGTGGCGTAGCCCTGCAGCGCGGCGGCACGCATCGCATCGGGCTTGACGCTGATGCCCGGCACCATGTCGGCGAAGATGCGCAGCGTATCGACGATGGTATCCACCGTGTCGAACAGCGGCTCCTTGTCTTCCTGGTTGTCCTTGTTGTAGGCCAGCG
>DAIOET010000815.1:0-1577 GCA_036746135.1 Cupriavidus sp. | reverse complement strand
CGCACGACGATCCCTATTTGCGCACGCTGCCGCAGGAACGCTGGCTGGCCGGCCGTGCTGGCCTGGACACCACGCAGGTGCCGACTGCGCCCTTTATGCGCCTGGCCGACCAGGCTGCCGCCGATCGCTCGCCCGCCAGCCCGCAGGCTGAACCCGAGGCCGGCTGGGCCTGCCTGCAGCCGGTGCACATTCACGCCGCGCGCGACCACCTGGTGCTGATGCATCCGGCCCAGCTCGGCATGCGTGCCGACGAGGCCGACGCGCTGCGCGGCGCCGTTGCCGACCTGCTCGACGAAGCCGGCATCCGGCTCGACGCGCCCCATCCCGCCCGCTGGTATGTGCCCGCGGACGTCTTTGGCGCGCTGGAAGCCACTACGCCCGTGCGCGCCACCGGTCGCAATATCGATATCTGGATGCAGGCCGGACCGCGCGCACGCGACTGGCGCCGGCTGCAGAACGAGATTCAGATGACCTGGCACAGCCACCCGGTGAACGAAGCCCGCGAAGCCGACGGCCAGCTGCCGGTGAATTCGGTCTGGCTCCACGGTGGCGGCAAGGCCGGTGCCGTGCGCAAGCTGGCCGATACGGTGCTAGCCAACGATCCGTTCATGGCCGGCCTGGGGCTGGCCGGCGGCAGCCGGATTGGTGCGCCGCCGGCCCGCTTTGCCGACGTGCAAGGCGCCGACGGCAGCGTGATGGTCATGCTCGATGACGCGACCGAAGCCCATATCTCGTCCGACTGGGGCCTGTGGCTCGACCGCATGCACGCGCTGGACGCCGAATGGTTCCAGCCCGTTCTCGATGCACTGACCGCCGGCCAGATCCAGGCCGTCACGCTGGTGCTGGGCGGGGAAAACCACTTTGCCGAATTCAAGGTCACGCGCGCCGACCTGCGCAAGTTCTGGCGCGGCATGGGCGCGCGCGGCGACTGGCGCGCGCTACTTTCGAACCTGGCCCTGGCCGCCTGACCTGCTTTCCAGATATGACCCGGATCGCCATCCGCTCCCATTCCCTCGAACATGCCGACGTGCTGACCGCGGCGGGCCTGCATCCCACGCTGGCCCGCATCCTGTCCGCGCGCGGCGTGCTGCATCCGTCCGAACTGGCCACCGACCTGCCGGAGCTGGTACCGCCGTCGCTGATGAAAGGCATCGGCCACGCCGCCGAATACCTGGCCGACGCGATTGCCGCCCAGCGCAAGCTGCTGATCGTGGCCGACTATGACTGCGACGGCGCCACCGCCTGCGCCGTCGGCGTGCGGGGCCTGCGCATGCTCGGCGCGCGCGTCGACTACATCGTGCCGAACCGCTTCGAATACGGCTATGGCCTGACGCCCGAGATCGTCGAACTGGCCGCGCAGCAGCGGCCCGACGTGATCGTCACCGTCGACAACGGCATTGCCAGCGTCGACGGCGTGGCGGCCGCCAATGCGCGCGGCATCGACGTGGTGGTGACCGATCACCACCTGCCCGGCGCCGTGCTGCCCGATGCCGCCGTGATCGTGAACCCGAACCAGCCCGGTTGCGAATTCCCGAGCAAGAACCTGGCGGGCGTGGGCGTGATGTTCTACGTGCTGC
>DAIOET010000814.1:0-1580 GCA_036746135.1 Cupriavidus sp. | reverse complement strand
CGGCCGCCTCTTTTGGCGTGAGGGGGAAATTGGCTGTGCAGGGTCGGACGCGGCGGCAGTAAGACGACGGTTGCTCAGACTCTGATACGCGGGTTGGATACCGCAGGACCGTGGTTCGTCTTGGGCCTTCCTCTGTCTCACGTCGCGCGAACTGAAGATCGCCGAATCACATCGAGGGTTACCCTGACCGGCCACCGCGCCCGACGCTGCACAGCGTGGATAAGAAATTTGCTGCTCCTTTTTGCCTGGTTGCGGGGGCTCAAGCGGTTTCAAGCGGTTTGCACTGGGGCGGGATTCTGGATGGCTATCGCCCAGACGAAGGCGGCGAGTTCGCGTGCGATGGCGACTGTCACGACATTTTTGGGCCGCCCTGACCGCAGCATTCGACGATATCGCGCGCAGAGGCGAACCTGTGCCTTCCACGCGATGTCCCGCGCTTCCTGGGAGAGATTGGCGCTGCGGCGGAGAAGGTCTCCGGCGACCCGCGCCGGGAGTCGATAGGTCCAGGCGCTCTCCACCAATATGCGGCGGGCCCGGCTATTGCCTGCCTTGGTGATTTTTCCCTGCGAGCGGGTTGACCCCGACGACCGTTCGCGTGGCACAAGTCCGAGCCATCCCATCAGTTGCCGGGGATTGGCGAAGCGCCGGAAATCACCCACTTCCGCGATGATGGTTACCGCCGCGATGAGTGATACGCCACGCAATGCCTGGATAGCCGCCACCACCGGATGGAGAGACCAGTTGGGCAGCAGCGTCTCGATTTGCTTTTCAAGCCGCGAACGGCGATCCTCGGCCTGCTCGATGGCGCGATTATATTCCTCGAACGCAATCTGCTGAGCCGGGTGATCGAAACGCTGGTCGCCGAGCCAGCGACGGTGCTTCTTGCTCCAATGTTTGATGCCATCCTTATAGATCCGGCCATGGCGCAGAAGGAAGGACAGCAGTTGTTGTCGTGCCCGGCGCACCATTTCCACCGCCGAAATCCGCGCCCGAACGAGATCACGCATGGCTTCATGCTCCGTGTCGGGTACCCAGATCGATGTCAGTTCACCGGCTCGAAACAGGCTGGCCAGAACGACGGCATCGCGGCGATCGGTCTTGACCTGGCTGCCAGGCCGGGCCGGCGTCATCGAAGGCGCTACTACGTGGCAAGCATAGCCCAGTTCGATCAGTTGCCGATACAGGCCGTACCCGGTTGGTCCTGCCTCGTAAGCGAAGGCCAGCGACCCGTGCTTTGCCGCCAGCGTCTTGACCAGCTTGGCTACCGCCTCTGGTTTACTCGAAATGGTTCCGTAAAACCGTACCTCGCCACGGCGACTACCGTCGGCGATTGCGACCGCGATCGTTTCCTTACTTACATCCAGCCCGATAAATATTGTATTCCGTTCCATGGCTCGTCTCCCATGTCTGAGGCTCTGGTCGCAACACTAACCCTCGATGCCGACATGTTCGAGGCGAGCCACCTGAAACCACCTCGGACATGGCGTCTCACCCAAAGCGTCACCCCAGCGAAAGCTGGGGTCTCACCCAAAGCGTCACCCCAGCGAAAGCTGGGGTCTCAGGCCATGTCGCGCTTCATT
>DAIOET010000813.1:0-1592 GCA_036746135.1 Cupriavidus sp. | reverse complement strand
AAGCGGCGGCGCCATTGGCCCGATTCCACCAGGCCGATCAGGATGCCGTTGACACGCACGCCCTTCGGCGCGAATTCCGTGGCCAGCGAGCGCACGAGGTTGTGCACACCGGCGCGTGCCGCCGACGTGGCCACCATGTGCGGCTCCGGCTGGGTAGCCAGCAGCGAGTTCACGCAGACGATGGCGCCCTGCCCCGACTGTTCGAGTTGCGGCAGGAATGCCCGCGTCGGGTGAATCACCGAGAAGAACTTCAATTGCAGTTCTTCCACCCAGGCCGTGTCCTCGGTCGTGGCGAACGTCGACACGCGGCCCTGGCCAGCGTTGTTGATGAGCATGTCCGCCGGGCCAAGTGCGCGTGCCGCGTCGGCGGCAAACGCGCTGACCTGCTCGGGCTTCAGCACATCGCACGTGGCGGCATACAGCCGGCAACCTGCAAAGCGTCCGCGCAAAGCCTCCTCGGCGCTGCGCAGACGCGCCTCGTCGCGGCCGCACATGGCCACGGCGGCGCCTGCTTCCAGCAGCAGCTCGACCGTGGCCAGCCCGATGCCGGAGGACCCACCGGTTACTACGGCAACCTTGCCGTCGAGTTCAATCATGGACATCGAATCCCCTCGTCCCCTTAATCGCGATACATGGCAACCACCTGGCCCTGCGCACGCTTGACGTGCCGATGAGGCCGGTAGCCGAGCAGGCGTGACAGTTCGCCCGCGGTTTCCCTGACTTTTTCCACCATGCGGTCCAGCTCTTCCTGCGTCAGCCGCGCGGCCGGAATCGTGGCGCCCAACGCCGCCGCGACCTTGCCCGTGCGGTCACGCACAGGTGCCGCGATGGTGGAAATACTGGCTTCGAAGAAGCCCTCGTGCAGCACGTAGCCGCGCTCGCGCGCTTCGTGCGCCATTTCAAACAGTGCTTCCACCGTGCTCGGCGTGCTGTCCGAATAGGCCCGCAGCTGCGGCTCGGGATAGAGCTGTCGCAACTGCTCAAGGGTCAGGTCTTCGAGCAGTACGTGGCCCAACACCGTTGCATGCGCCGGCAGGCGCGCTCCGACATTGACGTTGCTGGCGAACGGACGCGACGCGGCGGCCTTTGCCACGTAGACCACCGAGCGGCCGTCACGCACCACCAGATTGCACGGGTACTCGATCTCATCGCGCAGCCGGTTCAGCAGCGGCCCGCCAAGCTCGGTCAGCTCCAGCGACGCCAGATAATCGAAGCCGAGCCGCAGCACCGCCAATCCCAGCCGGTATTCGCGGCCGCCATCGGCACGCTCCACATAGCCAGTGGCTTCCAGCGTCGCCAGCAGGCGAAACACCGTGGAACGCGGCACGTTGAGCCGGCGCGACAGATCAGCCGCGGACAACACGCGGTCTCGTGCGCTGAACTCGGCCAGCAGACGCAGGCCACGTTCGAGTCCCGGGACGATGTACTTGTCCTGGGCGTCGACGCTCAAGGCCGCGATGGTTTCAGGATTGGCGCTCATGACTCGGCTTTCGATGCAGCTCAGCGCTTGACCTTGGTCAGCGGGTGCTCGGGCGGATACGTCGGCGTGATCGGCTTCTTGGCGCCCAGCATCACGCACATCAGCGCGTCTT
>DAIOET010000812.1:0-1592 GCA_036746135.1 Cupriavidus sp. | reverse complement strand
GCCACGTCCAGCAGCGGCAGCAGGCCCTTGTGCAGGCCGGCCTTGCGCAGTTCCTGCAGCGATGCCCAGGCGTGGCCGGACATCAGCAGCTTGAGCATTTCGTCGAACAGGCGCGCGCTGGGCACGTTGTGGATCAGCGGTGCCATTTCGGCGATCGGCACGCGTGTTTCCTCGTCGATGCCGAAGCCGGTCTTGGCGGCAAAGCGCACCACACGCAGCATGCGGACCGGGTCTTCGCGGTAGCGCGTGACCGGGTCGCCGATCATGCGCAGCGTGCGCGCGCGGATGTCTTCCATGCCGTGATGGTAGTCATGCACGGTCTGCGCGGCCGGATCGTAGTACATCGCGTTGATCGTGAAATCCCGGCGCTCCGCATCCTCGGCCTGCGACCCCCAGACGTTGTCGCGCAGCACACGGCCGCTGGCGTCGATCGCATGCGTCTTGCTGTCCAGCTCGGCGCGCTTCAGGCGGCGGCCTTCGGGCAGCGTTTCGCTGGCCACGGCGTCCACCAGTGCCCGGAATGTCGACACTTCGATGATTTCCTGCTCGCGCCCGCCGTAGAACGTCACGTGCACGATCTGGAAGCGGCGGCCAATGATGCGCGAGCGGCGGAACAAAGCCTGCACCTGCTCCGGCGTGGCGTTGGTGGCCACGTCGAAATCCTTCGGCTTGATGCCGAGCAGCAGGTCTCGGACCGCGCCGCCCACGATGTAGGCCTGGTAGCCGGCCTGTTGCAGCGTGGACGTGACCTTGACCGCGTTACGCGAGATCAGCGACGGATCGATGCGGTGTTCGTCCACACCGACGATGTTCGGGGTATGCGCACGGCCCGTGCGGCGCTGTTTCGGCCCCGGCTTGCCAAGCAGCCGGTTGATGAGCTTCTTGATCACGTCAGAACAGGTCCATGATGCGCCAGCCGGCTGCGGCCGCGTGGTTGCGTAGCCGGTCGTCGGGGTTGGCGGCGATCGGCTCGCTGACTTTCTCGAGCAGCGGCAGGTCGTTGGCCGAATCGCTATAGAACGTGGTGGTGCCGAAATCGTCCCACTTGGCGCCCAGGCTCTTGAGCCAGCTTTCCACGCGGGTGATCTTGCCCTCGCGGAAGCTCGGCACGCCAAACACTTCGCCGGTGAAGGCGCTTTCGGCCTTGCCGTCGACCGTTTCCGGGTCGGTGGCGATCAGGTGCTTGATGCCGAAGGCCTGGGCGATCGGCGCGGTGACAAAGCTGTTGGTGGCCGTCACCACCGCGCACAGGTCGCCGGCTTCCAGGTGCTTGTACACCAGGGCCTTGGCCTGCGGGGTGATCACCGGCTCGATGACCTCGTGCATGAAGCGCACGCGCCACTGGTCCAGGCGATCGCGCGGGTTGGCCGCCAGCGGGGCCAGCGCAAAGCGCAGGAATTCCTGGATATTGAGCGTCCCAGCCTTGTATTGGCTATAGAACTCGTCGTTCTTGCGACGATACGATTCCTCGTCGACGACGCCCATGCGGACCAGGAAGCGGCCCCATTCGTGGTCGCTATCGGTCGGGATCAGGGTGTGGTCGAGGTCAAACAGTGCCAGATTCATGGGGCGCGATTTTACATTAAGGTGCA
>DAIOET010000811.1:0-1597 GCA_036746135.1 Cupriavidus sp. | reverse complement strand
TCGTTGGTGTGCAGCGTGGCCAGCACCAGGTGGCCCGTCAGCGATGCCTGCACCGCAATCTGCGCGGTTTCCAGATCGCGGATTTCGCCGATCATCACCACGTCCGGGTCCTGGCGCAGGATGGCGCGCAGCGCCTTGCCGAACGTCATGTCGATACGCGGATTCACCTGCGTCTGGCCGATGCCGTCGAGGTCGTACTCGATCGGATCTTCCACGGTCATGATGTTGGTGGTGTGCGAGTCGAGCCGCGACAGCGCCGCATAGAGCGTGGTGGTCTTGCCGGAGCCGGTCGGGCCGGTCACCAGCACGATGCCGTGCGGCTGGCGCACCAGGTGGTCGAAGCCGCCCAGCGTCCCGGGCGACATGCCGAGCTTTGCCAGGTCCAGCCGGCCTGCTTCCTTGTCGAGCAGACGCAATACCGCGCGTTCGCCGTGGCCCGTGGGCAGCGTCGATACCCGCACATCCACCGGACGGCCACCGACGCGCAGCGTGATGCGACCGTCCTGCGGCAGGCGCTTCTCGGCAATGTCGAGCTGCGCCATGATCTTGATCCGCGAAATCAGCGCGCCGTGCAGGGCCTTCTTGGGCCGCACCACGTCGCGCAGCGTGCCGTCCACCCGGAAGCGCACCACCGAAGCCGACTCGAATGGCTCGATGTGGATATCGGAAGCCTGCTCGCGCGCGGCCTGCGTCAGCAGCGCATTGATCATGCGGATGATCGGCGCGTCGTCTTCCGACTCAAGCAGGTCTTCCACGGCGGGAATGTCCTGCATCAGGCGGGACAGGTCGACTTCGCCTTCGACCTCGCCCACCACCTGCGCGGCCGAGCCGTCCTGGCGGTTGTAGGCGTCCGACATCGCCGCTTCCAGCGCGGCCGGTTCCAGCACGCGCAGGTGCAGCGCACCGTGCACGCGCGCCACTTCCGCCAGCGCCGCCGGAGACGTCTTGCGGCTGACCCAGACTTCGAGTCCGTCGGGGCGCTGGTGCGCGATCAGCAGCGGGGCTTCGCGCGAAAACGAATACGACACGAGCCGCGCCGCCATCGGCGACGGCGGCTCCAGTGGCGCTTCGGCGCCTGCGGATGGATTGGCGAGTGTTTCGGTAGCCATGATGCTCAGCTCTGCGGCGCGGTGCGCTTCTTGAACGACTCATCGTTCAGCGACAGAGGCCGCGGTGGCACCTGCGGCGTGGACTGCGGTGCGGGTTGCTGCGCTGGCGCCGCCGGCTGGCTCGGGTCCAGAGGCAGCGGTGCCTGCACGGGGCCGTTGTAGCGCGGATCGACGAACGGCGCGGCCGGCGCATCGGCCGGCGGCAGCACCGGCGTGTCCTTGTCGCGTACGACCATGTTAGGCGACACGAATCCCTGCTGCTGGCCCCGGATGTACTCGTAGCGGTCTTGCGTCAGGCGATCCGTCGCGGTGGCCGTGCGCATCACGTACGGTCGCAGGAATACCAGCAGGTTGGTTTTCTTGCGGTTCTTGTTCTCGAAGCGGAACAGCGAGCCCAGGTAGGGAATATCGCCCAGCAGCGGCACCTTTTGCACGCCGTCGCCGTAGCTGTCTTCGATCAGGCCGCCCAGTACGATGATCTGGCCGTC
>DAIOET010000810.1:0-1599 GCA_036746135.1 Cupriavidus sp. | reverse complement strand
ACGTCTGGCCCATCTTCACGCGCGTGGACACGAACGGCTCGGTGCCGGCCGGGATCGTGAAGTCGGCTGCCAGCGTGTTCGGGTTCTTTTCCACCAGAATGGCGATCTGCTCGGTGTCCGGGATGTTGCTCGTCACCGCCACCGGCACCACGGAGCCGTTCTCGGCGATGTCGGGTGCGTTGAAGACGATGGCGCTGCTCTTCTCGGTGCCACTGCCGCCCAGGGCCTTGATCACGTCGGCGACGCTCTTGCCATCAAAGGCGGTCTTGTTCCATTCAGCGGCCTGTGCCTCGCTGATCAGGCCAGTGGCCGCCATCAGCGACAGTACGGCGGTCATCCGCAGTACATCTCGTCGTTTTGCGTTCATCTTGCTGTGTTTCCCGTACTACCCGGTTTCCTGTCGACCCCATCGTGCCGGTGCGTCGCCGGCGCGTGCCTGTTCTATCCATGCATGACCAGCTTGGCAGGCCGCCGGCAACGCCGGCCAGCCCACCCAGGCGAGACTGGATTACTTGGCCGGTGCGCCGGCCAGGATCCACTCCACCACGGTCTTGATATCGGCGTCGCTGACGGCGGAGTTGGCCGGCATCGGCACCGGACCCCAAACGCCCGAACCGCCGTTCTTCACCTTGGCCGACAGCTTCGTCAGGGCGTCCTTGTCACCCTTGTACTTGGCAGCCACTTCCTTGTAGGCCGGGCCGACCAGCTTCTTGTCGATCTGGTGGCAGCCCATGCAGGCGTTCTTGTTGGCGATGGCCTGGGCCTTGGCGGCGTCGACGGCGGCGTGCGCGGACGCGGCGGCGGCCAGCAGCGCGGCGGCGATGACAAACTGCTTCATGTGTTGTGCTCCAAACTGAATGAGCCGTGGGGACGGCAAATGGCCGCGCTCGGACTACTCCGCGGCGCGGCGCGCGCTGGCCGCCGTTGGGGCGGGCTTCTCAGGAGTGCCTCTGCGGTGATCGTTGAGGGCTCCCGGGCATATGCGGCCAGTCCGCTATTTTGCCTGAAGTCAAGGCGCGTATACGGATGCGACAGTGATAACCATATGCCCAAAAGTGTTGGGAAATGTCGCCCTATTACGGGTTAACCCTCGAATTATTCGGTGCTGACGGAAGGGTGAACGCTATCGGCGCGCCAGCGCCCTGCCCGCCCACAGCCGGTTGCCGAAGACGTTCAGAAGCAAACCGGCCATGACCACCACCGCGCCCACCCATTGCGCCGCCGCCAGGTCTTCACCCAGCAGCAGGTGGGCCGACAACAGCCCCACCACCGGCACCAGCAGCGTCAGCGGCGCCACCTTGCTGGCGGCGTACCGTGTCAGCAGGCGTCCCCACATCGTGTAGCCGAAGATCGTCGCGGCGAATGCCAGGTAGCAAACGGCGAACACACCCTTGCCGGAAACATGGGTCAGCGCGTCGGCGATGCGTGCCGGCCCCTCGAACCAGAGTGACAGCAGGGCGAACGGCACGATCGGGATCAGCGCACCCCACACCACCAGACCCAGCAGGTCCACGGGGCCGATCTTCTTGCTGACGATATTGCCGGTGGCCCAGCACAGCGCCGCGCACAACGTCAGCAGGAAGCCCGCCGCCGTCATGC
>DAIOET010000809.1:0-1603 GCA_036746135.1 Cupriavidus sp. | reverse complement strand
ACCAGCAGCGTCTGCACGCCGCGCTGCGCAAGCCACGCCGCCAGCGACGTGCCGAAGAACGCGGACGGTACCGTCTTGCGCACTACCAGCTCGCCGGGCGCCGGCGCCAGTTGCGGCACGATCTGGCTCGACGCGCCATCTTCCTTCAGCGTCAGCATGCCCGGCACCTTGAGCGTGAAGATGTTGTGGTCGGCGTCATCGTCGGCGAACACGATCCGGCTGTGGGCAACCGGCCAGCCCATGCGCCGCGCGGTGGCCAGCAGCGGCTGCGTGTTGGCAATCGCTTCGGGAATGTTGCCGCCACCGAACACGGCCGGATCGGCGAAGCCATTGACGAAGTCGATGATCAGCAGGCCGTACGGTGCCTTGAGGTCCATCGCCGTGCCAAAGCCCTGGCGACGATAGGTTTGTACTTCTTCATGCATGAGCAGGCTCCTGGCTGGAGTGGGCCGCGCCGTCCAGCACCTTGCCGGCGGCCACGACTGCCTCGCCGTCCAGGCTGACCGTACAGCGGCGCAGCGGAATATCGATATGGCAGGCCGTGGTGCGGCTGCCGCCCGCCTCGTTGTTCGGACCGAACGAGCACAGGAAATTGCCTTCGTAGGCGCGCGCGTCCATGCCGATGGTTGCCTCGCGGTCATACATCGCCAGCGTGGACCACCGTGCGCGCGGCTGCAGGCCCCAGCCGATATGCGACATCGCGTACGACTCGGGATCGTTGAACGACGCCATGTAATCGGCCAGCAGCTCGGCATCGAGTCCACCTTCGATGCTGGTCACGTATCCGTTCCTGACGGTCACGTGAATCGGCTCCTGCACGTAGGACTTCATCGGCAAGAGGATGTCGCCACGGTCGAGCACGAGGTGGCCGTTGGTGCCGCCCTCGTTCGGCCACGTCAGCACGAAGCCGCTCGGCCAATGATCCCAGCGGCCCGGCTCGTCGACAAAGCCGTATTCGCTGATCGCCGGAAACTCGCCCAGTTCGCAATGCAGATCGGTTCCCGCTTCCGACGTGATGTGCATGGTCTTTGCCCGGCCGAGCCGCGCGGTGGCGGCCTTCACGCGCGCGCGGTCCGCTTCGGTCGGCACCAGGCGGGCCAGCACTTCGGGCGGTTCGACGGCGAGCAGGATCTTGGTGCCCGTAGCGAGGATGTCATGCTGTTCGGGCGAGAACAGCAGGGTCATCAGGTCCAGCACCAGATCGCTGGCCTTCAGCGCGGCGATGGCGGCCGGGTTGCCGGTGAGCGGCGTCGTGCCGAGATACGCCAGCGCGTCGCGGCTCAACGCCTTTTCGCCGTTGACGGGCGGCAAGTCCAGCCGGTTGACGATGGCGCCCATCGACGCGGCGGCCACCAGCGCGGTACGCAGCGTCTGCGGGTGCGTATCGGCACCCGTCAGCACGGTGACGGTTTGCCCCGGTTCCAGTTTCGACAGCGTAAGGACCTGCTTCCACGCGCAGGTCAGGTCATAGTCACTGACAGCCATGCTTGGCTCCTTGCAGTAGCGCTCAACCTGCGAGCGGTGCGCCGAGAAAATCGGCGAAAGCCGCATAGAAGCCGGCTTCGTTATCCCACGGGATCATGTGGCCGGCATCGGGCACGCG
>DAIOET010000808.1:0-1605 GCA_036746135.1 Cupriavidus sp. | reverse complement strand
GAGAGAACGCGCGGGAAGACCAGGATGCCCTGCGAGCGGTTGCCAAGTTCCTGGGCGTTCTTTACCGAGGAATAGAGCCGATTCAGCGCGCCGTCAGCGCCCGCATCGATTTCCTTGCGCTTGGCCGCTGCATCGGTGCCGGCGCTGGTGCCCGTAGTCGTGCAGCCGGCCGCAAAGGCGGCGGTGGCAACCAGCAGACCTGACCCGGCCACCCGGGTCACAAACTGACGTCGATCCATTTGTTGTTCTCCTGATGGAAAAGGTACTGCGTCAGAGGTAATACGGCCGCCGCCTTCGCGTCGGTCAGCCAGCAGTCGGTGCCTTGACGGTAATCGCCACGACTTCCTTGATCACGAACTTGGCCATCTGGCCCTTCTTGATGCTGGCCAGGTCGATGTTCGGATCCTGGACCTTGACGGTGCGCAGCGTCTCGCGCGGCCCACGGAACGTGACCGTGCGCTTGGTGGTGTCCACATTGGTGATCTGCGCGGTGATGGTGGTAGTGATTTCGCGCATCACGCCAGGCTTGCCGCCCTCGGGTGCGCGCGAGATACGCTCCACCTGTTCCATCAGCGCGGTGTCCTTGCTGCCGATTGGCTCCAGGGCGGCGACCACGGCTGCGCCGCGCGTCAGCGTGACGATGTCGCCCTTCTTGACGTTACCAATGTTCTTGGCTTCGTCGCCAGCGACGATTTCGACCAGATTGCCGCGCGGGCCTTGCACCAGCACAGCATTCGACGACGGATCGATATCGACAACCTTGCCGCTGACCACGGCCTCCTCGGCCACGCCGATCGGCGCGGGCGTCGATGGCTTTTGCGCATGGGCGGCGCCGGCCAGGGCGAACGCAAGACAGGCAGCGACGGGGAGGGTGGATGGGAATCGCAGTTTCATGGCTGTCCTTATGGCGCGGGTGCGCGTTTTGAAAAAAAGGATGCAGCCATTGTGGACAAGCGGGCTGAGGCCAGCAATCCACTTCGAAAAAATTTGCAGGGGTGTCCGAAAACGTTTAATTGAGGCGCGATCCGCCCAGGACCGGCGCCCCGGGGGCGTCTGTCAGGGAGCGTCCGGCATGCCGCCGCCGCGCTCGGCCTGCGGCGATGCCAGCCCGAAATGGCGGTAGGCCGCGGCAGTGGCCACACGGCCACGCGGCGTGCGTTGCAGGTAACCCTGTTGAATCAGATATGGCTCCAGCACGTCTTCGATCGTATCGCGCGCTTCGCCAATGGCCGCCGCCAGATTGTCGACGCCCACCGGACCACCGTCGAATTTGTGCAGCACGGCTTCCAGCAGCTTGCGGTCCATCAGGTCGAAACCGACGCTGTCGACGTCGAGCATGGCCAGCGCCTTGTCGGCCAACTCGCGCGTGATCGTGCCGTCGCCCTTCACTTCGGCATAGTCGCGCACGCGGCGCAGCAGACGGTTGGCGATACGCGGCGTACCACGCGCGCGGCGCGCGATTTCCAGTGCGCCGGCCGAGTCGGTCACCGCGTTGAGCAGGTGCGCGGAACGCGTCACGATGCGCGCCAGCTCGTCAGGCGTGTAGAACTCCAGCCGCGCCACGATGCCGAAGCGGTCGCGCAGCGGATTGGTCAGCATGCCGGC
>DAIOET010000807.1:0-1611 GCA_036746135.1 Cupriavidus sp. | reverse complement strand
TGATGGCCACCTGCGCGGTGGCGGAGCCGATGATCGACGACACCAGCATGTTGGCCAGGATGTTGACGTAGGCCAGCCCGCCCTTGACCGAGCCGACGAATGCCATCGACAGGTCCACCAGGCGGCGCGTGATGCCGCCGCTGTTCATGATCTCGCCGATCAGGATGAACAGCGGGATCGCGATCAGGCCGTAACTGTCCACGCCGGAGAACATCTGCGTGGGAAACGACTGCAGCAGCACGGTGTCGCCGGTGCTGAAGATGAATGCCAGGCCAGACAGGCAGAGGCAGATGCCGATGGGCACGCCCGCCAGCATGACCGCGCAGAAGAATAGGGTGGTGGTCATCGCGGTCCTCCCTCAGTTGACCGATTCGGCGTCGCCGACATGGAACTCGGGGTAGGTCCGGCGCGGTGCCAGGTCCAGGTCTTCGAGCAGGTTGGCCAGTGCGTGCAGGCTCAGCGTGCACGCAAACAGCGGCATGATCAGCTGCAGCACCCACATGGGCCATTCCAGCGTCTGCGTGTGTTCGGTGTAAAGGAAGTTGAAGGACTGCGCCGCGTACTCCTTTGCGTCGAAGTGGTACTGGGCAATGCCGATGGGGTCCATCCACAGCCAGCACATGGCGATCAGGGCCAGGCCGAATATCAGCACACCGCCCGTGGCGATGACTTTGGAAGCCTTGGCGGCCCTGGGAGGCAGTTGTTCGGTCAGCAGCCCGACCGCGAAGTCCAGCCGCAGCCGCGTCATGATCGAGGCGCCGACGAATGTCAGCCACACCACCGAATAGACGGAAGCCTCGTCCACCCAGTAGAGCGGCAGGCCGGCGTAGCGCGTCACGACGTTCAGCAGAATCAGCAGCACCAGCAGCGTCATCAGGCCGCCCAGTGCAAGACGCTCGACGGCCAGCACGGCTTCGGACACGCACAACACCCAGCGTACGGGTCGCGCCACGCGCGTGCTGGCGGGCGCTTCGTCCGCCGTGATGGAAGATAGTTCGGGCATTGCTGAAACGCTCCTGTTCGTGAAAATCAGCCGGGTCGGGATCGAGCAAGTTGAATGCCAGTTGCATGAGGCACGCGGCAGCGCGTGACGCGCGTGCCGCGTGCCGGCATCCGGCGCGGTTCAGTGCATCACGCCACCGACTGGTACTGCACCGGCCGTGTTTCCAGTGCCTGGCGCACGACCTTCTCGATGAAGGCACGTTCCTCGCCGATCAGCGGCAGGCGCGGACGGCGCATATGCTCGGTGCCCACGCCGACGATGGCATCGATCAGCTTCAGGTTCTGCACGAGCTTGTTGGAAACATCGAGATGGAGCATCGGCGTCATCCAGCGATACAGCTTCAGCGCCTCGGCGAAGTTGCCCGCTTTCATGAGGTCGAACAGGGCAACGGTCTCGCGCGGGAACGCGCAGCCCACGCCGGCCAGCAGGCCGTCGCAGCCGAGCGCCAGTCCTTCGTAGGCCAGGTCGTCCACGCCCATGAAGATCTGATAGCGGTCGCCCACGGTGTTGCGCAGATCGGTGACGCGGCGGATATCGCCGGTGCTTTCCTTGACGGCCGCGATCCACTTGCAGTCGGCCAGTTCGGCCATGTGCTCGGGCTTGAGGTC
>DAIOET010000806.1:0-1612 GCA_036746135.1 Cupriavidus sp. | reverse complement strand
CTCCCGTTTCACGGGAGAGGGGAGCAAACCAGACGCAGCTTGCTTACGCCTCGCCAGAGGGCGAGCAAACCAGGCAAAAGTAAAACGGCTTACGCTTCGCCCAGCATCTGTGCCACCGACGACGCCGTCGCGGCGGCCTTCTCGCCGATCAGTTGCTGCAGCGTGCGCAGCAGTTCGTCCTCGTTGAACGGCTTGCCCAGATAGACGTTCACGCCGATTTCCGCGGCATAGCGGCGATGTTTTTCCGCCGTCCGCGACGTGATCATGACCAGCGGCATGTGGCTGGTACGTGAGTCGGCGCGGACGTTGCGCGTCAGGTCGAAGCCATCCATGTTCGGCATCTCGATGTCGACGAGCATCGCGTCGGGCATCACTTCCTGCAACTGCCGCAGCGCATCCACACCGTCGCGCGCCAGCACCACCTGATAGCCGGCACGCGTCAGCAGGCGCTGGCTGGCCTTGCGCACCGTCAGCGAATCGTCCACCACCATCACGGTCGGCTGCGTCATCAGCCCCGCCACCGGCACCGGCGTACCGGCGTCGACAAACTCGGCCACGGCGCCCACCTGCTCCGCCAACAGCGGCGCCGGCAAGGCCGGTGCCGCAGCACCGCGCTCGCGCACCCAGCGCTGTGCCAGCACCACCGGGTTGTAGATCAGCACGATCTCGCCGTCACCAAGCGTCGTCGCCCCGGCAATACCCTCCAGGCGAGCCAGATGCGGGCCGATGTGCTTCACCACCACTTCTCGGTTGCCCAGCACGTCGTCGACATGCACGGCCACCCGCTCGGCACCGGAACGCACCACCACCACCGGCGAATACTTGCGTCCCGACGCCATTGCGGCGGTTTCCTCAAGCAGCGCGCCGAAGTAGTAGAACGGCACCTCGATACCGGCGGCCGCAAAGCGGCCCGCGTTGTAGGCTTCCAGCAGCGGCTTCTCGCGCAACTGGTGAACCTGGTCGATCATGCCGCTTGGCATGGCGAACATGCGCCCGCCCAGCGACACCAGCAGCACCTGCGTAATGGCCGTGGTCAGCGGCAGATGCACCGTAAAGCTGGTGCCCCGGCCCATTTCGGTGGACAGCGTGATACGGCCACCCAGCGCCACGGTCTCGGCGCGCACCACATCCATGCCCACGCCACGCCCTGCCAGTTCCGAAACGGCGTCAGCCGTGCTGAATCCTGGCGCGAAGATCATCTCCGTCAGGCGCGCGTCGTTGGCATCTTCATCTGGCGCCATCAGCTGACGTGCCACGGCACGTTCGCGGATACGCTGCAGGTTCAGGCCGCCGCCGTCGTCAAAGAACGTCAGCACCACCTCGTTGCCTTCCTGCTGCACCTCAAGGGTCAGTGCACCGGTGACCGCCTTGCCCGCTGCGCGGCGCACCTCGGCCGCTTCGATGCCATGCACCACGGCATTGCGGATCAAATGCTCGATCGGGCCGGCCATGCGGTCCAGCACCGAGCGGTCGATTTCCACGGTACCGCCCTTGATCAGCAGCCGCACTTCCTTGCCGGTCTCGTTGGCCGACTGGCGCGCCACGCGATACAGCCGCTCGGCCAGCGCATCGAACTGCACCATGCGCGCCTGCATCAGGCCGCGCTGCAGCC
>DAIOET010000805.1:0-1612 GCA_036746135.1 Cupriavidus sp. | reverse complement strand
GCGAGCAGGCCTCGTGGCTGATGCCTTCCATCAGGCAGCCGTCGCCCATGAACACATAGGTGTGATGGTTGACGATGTCGAAGCCGGGGCGGTTGAATTCCTCAGCCAGCAGGCGTTCGGCCAGCGCCATGCCCACCGCATTGGTGATGCCCTGGCCCAGCGGGCCGGTCGTGGTTTCCACGCCCGGCGTGATGCCGTATTCCGGGTGGCCCGCGGTCTTGCTGTGGAGCTGGCGGAAGTTGCGCAGCTCCGCCACGGGCAGGTCGTAGCCCGTCAGATGCAGCAAGGCATAAATCAACATCGATCCGTGGCCGTTAGACAGCACGAAGCGGTCACGGTCGGCCCAGTGCGGATTGACCGGGTTATGCTTCAGGTGCCGACCCCACAACGCCACGGCGATGTCCGCCATACCCATCGGCGCGCCGGGGTGACCGGAGTTGGCCTGCTGGACGGCATCCATTGCAAGCACGCGGATGGCATCGGCCATCAGCTTGACGGGTTGATTGGCAAAAGGACTGGTGGCGGGATGGGCGAGGGCAGACATGCGAGAACCTGACGGCGGGAAAACCGCAATTTTAGCAGAAGCAGGCGGCATTTCCGGGCGCGTGGACGCGTCCCGAAGGGGGTGTCAAACGTGGACCGAGTGGCTGGCGCCCGGAGTGGGCACCACACTGGGCGACATCACGGTGCTGGCGGCGGCGCGCACGCCGCACCAACAGGTGGAAATCGGCGAGAACGAGAAATTTGGCCGCATTTTCCGCCTGGATGGCCGCGTGATGAGCACCGAAGCCGATGCCTATATCCAGCACGAACTGATGACGGTGCCGATGGCCGCAGTGCACGGTTCGCCACGTAGCGCGCTGGTGGTAGGCGGTGGAGATGGCGGATCGGCGTTCGAATTACTTCGAATTCCCACCATGCGGGAAGTGGTAGTGGCCGAACTCGACAGCGAGGTCGTGCGCCTGGCGCGCGAATGGCTGCCGGGGATCCATCGGGGCGCCCTCGACGAGCCAGGCGATCCGCGCCTGCATCTTGCGATTGGCGACGGCCTTGGCCTGATGGAAGCATTTGCACGGGCCGGCCGCCAGTTCGACCTGATCGTCTACGATCTGACCGAAGCCGACGACGGCAGCCCGGCGGCGGCCCTCTTCTCACCGCACGGCCTGCAGACCGCGCGGCGCTGCCTTGCAGCCGGTGGCGCGATGTCGCTGCATCTTGGCCCGCCCTGGCACCGGCCCGATGCCACGCGGATGCTGCTGTCGCGCCTGCGCCAGGCGTTCCGGCATGTGGCACCGCTGACCACGTTCGTGCCAGCCTACGGCGCTCAATGGTGCATCGCACTCGCCAGCGACACGCTCGACATCGCGGGCCATTCGCCAGAACGCATCGCCAGCCGGCTGCGCCAATGGAAACTGGACGCCGCCTTGCGTGCCTACCACGCCGGGCTGCATCCCGCGCTGTTCAGCCACCCCCGTCATCTGCAGGCGATCTTCGACAGCGCTGGCCGTCCCGCGTAACATGCACAAACGCCCCGCCGCCACGCGCGGCGGAGCTTTCGTGCCATCCGGGAGACCCTCATGTCCAGACCGCCCAACACGCCCTGGCTGACGCC
>DAIOET010000804.1:0-1617 GCA_036746135.1 Cupriavidus sp. | reverse complement strand
AGCATCTGCGCCAGCGTCAGCGCATCGGCACGGTTCTCGTCGTCCGAGTAGCCGGCCATCTTCTTCATCCAGTTCAGATCGGCACCGGCACAGAACGCCGGGCCGTTGCCGGTCAGCACGATCGCGCGCACGTCGGGCGTATCGCCGAGCGCACGGAAGGCGCCAGTCAGCTCGGCGATGACCGTTTCATTGAACGCATTGCGCACGTCGGGGCGGTTCAGCGTGACGGTGGCGATATGGCGTTCGGCCGTAACGGTGAGTGTGGTGAATTGCATGTCTCCTCCGGAATATCGTCGTTATCAGGATGTCTGGCCGGCAGTCTTCGCTCTGGCGGGTTGCGCCCGCTCGGGCAGTTCGTCGAACGGCAATCCCAGCCGTCGGAAGAACGCGCCCACCTCCGGCAGCCACAGCGCCACGCCGGCGCGGTTGCTGAACAGCCGGTGCGAATCGCTGTCGAACTCGCCAACGTCGACAAAGCGCGCGTCCGTGGCCGCGCCGCTCACATTGGCCTTGTAGTTGTTGAACATGCGCTCGGGTAGCGGCCAGGGCCAGTAGCTGTCGTTGTCGCCGTAGATCCACAGCGACGGATAGCGCGCGCCACGGCCATAGTCCCCAAATGCATCGATCAGGTTGTTCTCCCAGCCCACGCAGTTGTCATTGCGCAGACCGCCCGCAAAGTTGACCACGCCCACCACGCCGGGATAGCCCACCGCCGACAGCGCCATCGTCGAGAGGCCGCCATGCGACTGGCCGATAACGACGATGCGCGAGGGATCGACGTAGGGCTGCTGCACCAGGTAGTCCAGCGCGGCCATCACATCTTCGGCCTGCATCATGCCGTTGCCACGCACGTCGCAGCTACCACCCACGTACTGGCCGCCCGACTTCGAAAATCCCTGCCGCATCGGCAAGGCCACCACATACCCGCGCCGCACGAATTCCGCGGTCTGCGCCGCAAAGCGCGCGCGGCCCTGGAATGCGGGCTTGCCGGGCGACTTGCCGTGGTTGATGACCACGAGCGGAAACGGCCCTTCGCCAGCGGGGCGGAAGATCGTAGTCTCCAGATCCACCGTGGCTTCCGCGCCAACCTTCGGCACCATCACAACCTGCTCGACTGCTTGCGCCGGCAGCGCCACCTGGGCGATGGCCGAGCCGCACCAGGCGATGCAGGCGATTGCGGCTGCTACGCCGCAGATGGTGGGAACAACACGGGACATGACAACAACCAACCTTCCAATCAAAAATCAAACCAAACGTTAAAAATAGCGCCGCACCACTACATGCGGAATACGCCAAACTTCATGTCGCCAATCGGCGCATTGAGGCTGGCGGACAAACCAAGGCCCAGCACGGTGCGCGTTTGCGCGGGGTCGATGACACCATCGTCCCAGAGCCGCGCGCTGGCGTAGTACGGATGCCCCTGACGCTCATACTGGTCGCGGATCGGCGCCTTGAACGCTTCTTCCTCGTCGGCGCCCCACTGGCCGCCCTTCGCCTCGATGCCGTCGCGGCGCACCGTGGCCAGCACGCTCGCGGCCTGCTCGCCACCCATCACCGAGATACGCGCGTTCGGCCACATCCACAGGAAGCGCGGCGAATAGGCGCGGCCGCACATGC
>DAIOET010000803.1:0-1642 GCA_036746135.1 Cupriavidus sp. | reverse complement strand
CGGCCCATCCGGACGGCACCCCTGTTTCATCCAACGGGGTGAATTTAAGCACAAGCCACCCCCCTGCGCCACCCGAAATTTTGTTGCGGCTGCCGTGCGTCACAGTATCGGAATCTTGTTGCTCCGCAGCACGATGCCGGCAAATGCCGGTCAGGCGGCGCGTCTTGCGAGGGATTACGCGGGAGTTGCTCGGGTATTGCGAACGTGGAAGTTGCCGTACCATGCCCGCAACCCGCCGAAGTGCCGAATCGCATTGCCGCCACAGGAGATGCCATGACCGCCACATCCGCCGCCGATACCGGCGCGAGCCAGACCAGTCAGGACGCCGCGCAAACCCACAGTGTGTTCAACCAGGTGCCCGACCTGGCCCATTACAACCTGTTCGCGTCGGACCCTGGCCTGCGCGCCGCACTGGATCGCCTTGGTGGCGGCTGGCATGCCGGGCAGCTCTCCGCCTTTGGATCGCGGCTGGGTGACCCCGAGGTCCAGGCCTGGGCGGCCGATGCCAACCGTCTCACCCCTGAACTGCACACGCACAGCCGCACGGGCGAGCGGATCGACGAGGTGCGGTTTCATCCCGCCTGGCACCACCTGCTCGCGTTGCTGCGCAGTCAGCAACTGCAGGCCCTGCCCTTTGCGCAACCGCGCGCGGGCGCGTGGGCCGCGCGCACGGTCGGCTATTTCCTGCAGGCCCAGGTGGAATCCGGCTCGCTGTGCCCGACCACGATGACGCTGGCCAGCATTCCGGTGCTCAGCAAGGAACCCGCGCTGTTCCGCGACCTCGAAGCGCGCCTGTTTTCCACGGAGCACGATGCCCGCGACCTGCCCTGGCGCGACAAGACCGCCGTGATGATCGGCATGGGCATGACCGAAAAGCAGGGTGGGTCCGACGTGCGCGCAAACACCACCGTGGCCATGCCGGTACGCGGCGAAGGGCGCGGGGCCGAATATTCGCTGACCGGCCACAAGTGGTTCTTCTCGGCGCCGATGTGCGATGCGCATCTGGTGGTGGCGCGCATGGGCGCGGCCGATGGTCCGCTGTCGTGCTTCTTCGTGCCGCGTTTCCGCGACGACGGCAGCAAGAACCCGATCCTGATCCAGCGGCTCAAGGACAAGCTCGGCAACCGCTCGAATTCCAGCAGCGAGGTGGAATTCCGCGGCGCCACGGGCATCCTGATCGGCGAGGAAGGCCGCGGCATTCCCACGATCATCGAAATGGCCACCAACACGCGGCTCGACTGCGTCATCGGCAGCGCCGCGCTGCTGCGCGCGGCGCTGGTGCAGGCGCTGCATCACGCGCGCCATCGCATGGCGTTCGGCCGCCTACTGGCCGACCAGCCGCTGATGCGCAATGTGCTGGCCGACCTGGCACTGGAGTCCGATGCCGCCACGCAGACGATGATGGCGCTGGCCCACGCCTTCGAGCATGCCGACGACGATCCGCTCGCCGCCGCCTGGAAGCGGGTGATGACACCGGCGGCAAAGTTCTGGATCTGCAAGCGCGCCCTCGAAGCCACTGGCGAGGCGATGGAAGTATGGGGCGGCAACGGTTATGTCGAAGAAGGCCCGATGGCGCGGCTGTACCGTGAGGCGCCGGTCAATTCGATCTGGGAAGGCTCGGGCAACATCATGTGCCTGGACG
>DAIOET010000802.1:0-1644 GCA_036746135.1 Cupriavidus sp. | reverse complement strand
CCTGCGGCGCGGACCTCACGATCCTGGCCGGAGACATCGCCAACGGCCGCGATGGCATCGACTGGGCGGCACGCGTATTCGGCGGGCCCGTGCTCTACGTGCCTGGCAATCACGAATACTACGAAAGCACGTTCGATACGGTAGACCGCCTGATGGACGAAGGCGCAGCCGAATCGGGCAACGTAACCCTGCTCAACGGCTCGATTGCCGAGTTCGCGGGCGCCGATGGCGGGCCCGTGCGCGTGATCGGCACCACATGGTGGACGGACTACGCGCTGTACGGCGAAAACCGCATCGACGAAGCCATGACGGCCTGCAGCAAGGTCATGTTTGACCATCGGCTGATCAACACCGCTGGCGATGACGGCCAACCCCGCATGTTCACGCCGGCCGATGCGCTTGCGCGCCATCGCGCCGCTACCGCATGGCTGGCCGACGCACTGGCCCGGCCGTTCGACGGCAAGACCGTGGTGGTCACCCATCACGGCCCCGACCTCGGCAGTCTCGATGCGCGCTATGCGCATGACATCGTGTCCGCCGGCTTCATTTCACGGCGGCCCGACCTGGTGGCCCAGGCCGATCTGTGGATTCACGGCCATACCCATACGAGCTTCGACTACTGGATCGACGATACGCGTGTGGTCTGCAACCCGCGCGGGTATATCTCGCGGCGCACCGGCGCGCCGGAGAATCCGGTGTTCGACTGGGGGAAGGTCGTCGAGGTATAACGCGCAGCCCGGCGCCCTGCGCCAGGCACCTCGCGCCGCGCCACATCGCACTGCACCGGGCCACACCGCACCTCACCGCACCACAAAACAAAAACCCCCGAGGGTTCGCACCCTCGGGGGTTTTTTCAGACAGGCTGATTGGCTCAGCAGTCCGGCGTGATTTACATCATGCCGTCCATGCCGCCCATGCCGCCCATGCCGCCCGGCATTGCCGGAGCCGACTCTTCCTTCGGCGTTTCGGCCACGGCGCAGTCGGTCGTCAGCATCAGCGAAGCCACCGAAGCAGCGTTCTGCAGCGCGGTGCGGGTCACCTTCGTCGGATCCAGCACGCCCATTTCGACCAGGTCGCCGTACTCGCCCGAAGCAGCGTTGTAACCGTAGTTACCCTTGCCTTCGATGACCTTGGCAACCACGACCGAGGCTTCTTCACCAGCGTTCAGCACGATCTGGCGCAGCGGCTCTTCCATCGCGCGCAGCACGATCTTGATACCGGCGTTCTGGTCGGCGTTGTCGCCTTGCAGAGCAGCGATAGCAGCGCGGGCACGCAGCAGGGCCACACCACCGCCGGGGACGATGCCTTCTTCCACAGCAGCGCGGGTGGCGTGCAGGGCGTCTTCCACGCGGGCCTTCTTTTCCTTCATTTCGACTTCGGTGGCAGCGCCAACCTTGATCACGGCAACACCGCCGGCCAGCTTGGCCACGCGCTCTTGCAGCTTCTCACGGTCGTAGTCCGAGGTCGCTTCTTCGATCTGGGCGCGGATTTGCTTCACGCGGCCTTCGATCGCCGATGCGTCGCCGGCGCCGTCGATGATGATGGTGTTTTCCTTGCCGATCTCGATGCGCTTGGCTTGGCCCAGGTCCTGCAGCGTAGCCTTTTCCAGCGTCAGGCCGATTTCTTCGGCGATCACGGTACCGC
>DAIOET010000801.1:0-1644 GCA_036746135.1 Cupriavidus sp. | reverse complement strand
GTGGGCGAGGCCGGGGCGACGATGGACGAGATCGTGCAGGCGGTGAAGCGCGTGACGGACATCATGGGCGATATCAGTTCGGCATCGGCGGAACAGAGCGCGGGCATCGAGCAGGTGAACGAGGCGGTGGCGCAGATGGATGAAGGGACGCAGCAGAACGCTGCGTTGGTGGAACAGGCCGCTGCCGCGGCCGGTTCACTGGAAGAACAGGCCGACCGGTTGCGCGAGTCGATCTCCACATTCCGCGTGAGCGCGCAGGCCGAAGTCCGGCCCGCGCGCCCGCGCCAGATGGAGGCGCTGGTGGAGCTGGCCGGCTGAAGTGGGGAGCAGGCCCGAGCCCGTTTGGGCAAGGGCTTCCAGAAAAGGGCCGCGCCGGAAAACGCGGCATCAGGAACGGGGTAGAGCGGCCGTCCACGCAGACGGCAGCGACAACAACCCGGGACGGCACGGTTCGTCCCGGTCATTTCTGACAGAAGAAGGGGGTAGTTCTATGCAGTGGTTCAATCAACTACGCGTTACGACCAGGCTGATCGCCGGCTTCCTGGTTGTATCCGTGATCGGCGCCGTCATCGGCCTGCTGGGCGTGGTCAATATGGGGCGCATGGCGGAATGGACCGGCAAGATCTACAACACCGACCTGCAGGCACTGAAGGCCGTGCAGGACGGCAACATCAACCTGGTCTACGCCAGCCGCGCCCAGATTGCGCTGCTGTCCGCCTCGACGATGGGCGAACGCGCGACCGAGAAGGAAGAAATCCAGAAATCGCTGACGGCGATGGAAGCGCGTGTAAAGAGCGCCAAGGATTCGTTCAGCGCGCCGGAGGGCCAGGCGCTGTTCAAGCAGTACGAAGCGCTGGTGCCGTCGTTCCGTGAGCGCATGCTGAAGTACGTGGAACTGGTCAGCAAGCAACCGCTCGATACGTCGCAGTTCGAAAGCACGGTGTTCACGGAGAGCGCCGACCTGCTCAAGGAAAGCCGCGCGCTGGAAGACGTGCTGTTCAAGATGGTCAAGCGCCGCGACGACCGCGCTCGCTCCAACATGGACGAATCGACCAGCGTCTACAACAGCTCGCGCGTGCTGATGCTGCTGCTGGTGCTGGGCGGCGTGGTGATCTCCGTGCTGCTGGGCTGGTTCCTGGCACGCCAGCTGTCGCGCCAGCTTGGTGGCGAACCCGGCTATGCCGCGTCGATCGCCGCGCGCATCGCCGACGGCGATTTCTCGGACAAGGTGGACCTGCGCCGTGGAGACGAAACCAGCCTGTTGCACGCGATGAGCCAGATGCAGCACCAGCTGTCCGCAATGGTGCGTGACTTCAAGGAATCCGCCGAGTCCATCGGTACCGCATCGCGCGAGATCGCGGCCGGTAACAACGACCTGTCGCAGCGTACCGAGCAGCAGGCCGCGTCGCTGGAAGAAACGGCGTCGAGCATGGAGGAACTGACCAGCACCGTGCGCCAGAACGCGGACAATGCCCGCCAGGCCAGCGGACTGGCAGCCAATGCATCGGATACGGCTGTGCGCGGTGGCGAAGTGGTGGGCCGCGTGGTCGAAACGATGGGCGAGATCAACGATGCGTCGCGCAAGATCGTCGACATCATCGGCGTGATCGAAGGCATTGCGTTCCAGACCAACATCCTGGCGCT
>DAIOET010000800.1:0-1645 GCA_036746135.1 Cupriavidus sp. | reverse complement strand
GACTTGCGGGTCTGCCACAGGCGCGGGTCGGAGGCCGTCATTTCCGACACGGCCAGTCCCGCGCCCAATCGCTTGCACAATTGGCGGAACGGCTTGTCGGTGACGCCGGCCATGGGCGCCAGCGCCAAGGGCGGGTCGATCGGGATGGGGCCAATGAACATCCGCCGCATTTTAGCGGCACGGTGCAGCGGCGCGGTTCTTGCTAGATTGTGAAGTGCCGGGTCACCGGCCGTTGCGGAGAAGGCATGCGCAGGGTTCTGCCAGGCTTGCTGTTGTGGTTGGCGGGGGGCGTCGCGATCGCGGCGACGGCCATGACCCCGCAGCAGATGCGCACCCGGTCCACCAGCAACCCGCGCGACCTGATCGGCGACGTGCGCGCGGCGCTCGACGCCGGCACATACGTCAACGATCCTGCCGGCGAACGCGAAGCGCTGTGGTGGATGGGCCACGCCGGCATCAATGTCGCCGACGATGCCGCGGTGACCGAAGCCGTGGCGCGCCTGAAGAGCCTGGGCAGCGTCGGCCACGATACGCTGGCGGAATCGTATGCGGGGTTCCTGTCCGCCGACCAGCGCATCCTGCGCGGCGACGGCGGCGGCATCAGCGATGCCCTGCAGGCCGCCGCGCTGCAACTGGACAGCAACGATTCCGCGCGCCGCGCGCTGGCCAAGTTCCAGTTGTGCGACGCCTACAGCATGACCGGCCAGGAAGAACGCTCGCAGCCGCTCTGCCAGCAGGCCGATGCGGCCTTCGCCGCGCTGCACGACGACTGGAGCCAGGCGCAGGCCCTGAACGACGAGGGCAACAACGCTTACGCGCTGGGGCAGTACGCGCAGGCCGGCCAGTATTACCAGCAGGCACGCGCGCTTTACGAGAAGGTCGACGACCACTCGCAGGCGGTGATGGTCGGCGACAACCTCGCACAGGTGTACCTGAAGCAGGGCAAGCCGCAGCAGGCGATCGCGTTGTCGCGCGCGTCGCTTGCGGATGAACGCGCCGCGGGCCGCGAATCCGATGCGCTGGTTTCGCAACACGACATTGCGCGCGCGCTGCAGGCGATGGGCAAGCATGCGGACGCAATGGACATGATTGCCGCGACGGTGGACGAAGCGCGCAAGGCGCATCTGGAGGGCCTGTTGCCGGATCTGCTGCAGCAGCAATCGCGGATGGCCGAGGCCAATGGCGACCTCAAGCTCGCGCTCGCCGCCGAACGCGAAGCCATGCAGATCGCCGGCCAGTACTGGAAGGCCAGCCTGGGCTCGCAGCAGGCCGAACTGGCGGTGCGCTACGCGGCGCGCGAGAAGGAAATCCGCATCCAGGAACTGGAGCGCAACAACCAGATCAAGAACCTTAAACTGAAGGCCGCCAAGGCGGACGCCGAGCGCAACGCGATGCAATTGCGCCGCCAGCACGGGACGCTGATCGCGGTGCTGATCGCGGCGGTCGGCCTTGTGGTCGGCATCGTTTCGTTGCTGCTGTTGCTGCGTTCGCAGTGGCGGCATGGGCATGAACTGCGGCGCCAGGCCCAGGAAGATCCGTTGACTGGCGTGGACAACCGGCGCGGATTCTTCCGGCGCGCGCAGGCGCTGCTCGACCGCGATGCCGAGGCGGGGCCGCTGCACGCGCTGCTGCTGTTCGACTTCGA
>DAIOET010000799.1:0-1649 GCA_036746135.1 Cupriavidus sp. | reverse complement strand
GCGGGCCTGATCGATAAAATCCGCCGCGCCGTGATGGCGCGCAACCCGGCCGTCGCAACGCCCGTCACCACAGGACAATCCGCCGCCATGACGGGTACGACGACCGGTCTCGACAAGGAACACCAGGATGGACAACCGGCTGCTTGAAATCCTCGTCTGCCCGCTGTGCAAGGGCAAGCTGGAATATGACCGCGCCGCCCAGGAACTGATCTGCCACGCAGACAAGCTGGCTTACCCGATCCGCGACGGCATTCCGGTCATGCTGGCCGACGAGGCGCGCCAATCGGTACCCGGCCGCGTGGTACCCGTGGAACCGTCCGGCAACTGAGCCGGCACCAGGCCCCTGCCCCAACGCCCGCGCAAGCATCATGAGCATTCCCGCATTTACCGTCGTCATCCCCGCGCGTCTGGCTTCCACCCGGTTGCCGAACAAGCCGCTGGCCGATATCGGCGGACACCCGATGATTGTCCGCGTGGCCGAGCGCGCGCATGCGTCGTCGGCCCAGCGCACCGTGGTGGCCACGGACGCGCCCGAGGTGGCGGCCGCCTGCGCCGCGCATGGCGTGGAGGCCGTGATCACGCGGGCCGACCATCCTTCGGGCACCGACCGCCTGTCCGAAGTGGCCACGCAACTCGGCCTGAGCGACGATGCCATCGTCGTCAACGTGCAGGGCGACGAGCCGCTGATCGACCCCACGCTGATCGACGAGGTGGCGCTGCACCTGGCCTCGCATCCCGACTGTGCAATCGCCACGGCGGCGCATCCACTGGACGATGTGGCCGAAGTCTTCAATCCCAACGTCGTGAAAGTGGTCTGCGACAACGCGGGCCGCGCGCTGTATTTTTCGCGCGCACCGATCCCCTGGGCACGCGACGCATGGTCCGCCGTGCCGGCGCAACCGGCGGCGGAAGCGCGGGTGCCGATGCCGAACATGCCTGTCCTGCGTCATATCGGGATCTATGCCTATCGCGCCGGCTTTCTGCGCCGTTTTCCGACCCTGGCGATCTCGCCCGTTGAGCAGGTCGAGGCACTGGAGCAGCTGCGCGCGATGTGGCACGGCGAGCGGATTGGCGTAATGGTCACTGCCGCCGCGCCCGCGCCTGGCGTGGATACGCCGGCCGATCTGGAGCGCGTGCGTGCGCTATGGGCGCGGGGCATGGCACAGGACGGCCCCTGAGATCGGGGCGTCGTAGACCGCAGTTTCCCGCTGGAGTTCATACTGCTGCAACCTGGACGAAGGCCGAACCGGCATTGCCCGTGGCATAATGCCTGCCGATACAGAGCCCGCAGCCGTGAAAGGCACGACTGCAAAGGCTCGGTGGGGAGATAGAGATCGAGCCCGCCCGGATGCGCGCCGCTGACCTTCGCAGGACCATGCGACAGGCAGACGACACCGCGCTTCGGGCACCGCGCATGAGCGGACGCCGGCATATGCCTCGGCCTTCACGTCGAGCGTGGCCGCGCGTAAGTCCCGCGTCAAGTTGCGGCGGTACCCTCCTTCCATACCTCCCGCCAGACCGAATTCAAATACCTTGAGGACCCGTAAATGCGTTTGATCCTGTTGGGCGCGCCTGGCGCCGGCAAAGGCACGCAAGCCAAGTTCATCTGCGAGAAGTTCGGCATTCCGCAAATCTCCACGGGCGACATG
>DAIOET010000798.1:0-1651 GCA_036746135.1 Cupriavidus sp. | reverse complement strand
GCCATGCAGAACGAGAAAGCGGGGAGCCATGAACGCGGACGTGGGATTACGCCTGGAACTTAACCAGCCGGGAGATCAGATAAGAGCGTGCTTTGCGCCGGAAACCGGGCGAATGCCTCCGGACCGCGCGGCACTGGAAGCTTCGCTGGCCGATCACGGCTGGCAGGGCGCCCGCCTGGACCCGGCGGCCGTCACGGGATTCCTGACGCAGTGCCAGCTGACCGACCGCGAAATCGATGCGGTCATCGGCAGCGTACTGGACGGCGCGTTCGAGCTTGAAGTCACCGGCGACAAGCTGCAACTGCTACTGACGCTGATGCCGCCCGAAGGTGGCCGTCCCATCGAAGAGAGTGATATCGCAGCGGCCGCTGCATCGATGGGTGTGGTGGCGCTGCTCGATTCGGCGGCCATCCGCGTGGCGCTGGAGGCGGGCGCCTGCGAAGGCCGCGAGATTGCGCGTGGCGTGGCGCCAGTGCAGGGCGAGCAGGCCCGCTTCGACAGCCTGGTGCAGCAGCAACGGCCAGCGCAGGCCGATAACGAAGACGAGCGCGTGGACCTGCGCGACCTGGGCAGCTTGCTGCTGGTGAATCCGGGTACCGCGCTGATGCGCCGCACTGCGGCCAGGTCCGGCAAGGATGGCATGGACATCCTGGGCAAGCCGATTGCCGCCGATATCGTGGTCGATACCCCTTACGCGGCGGACTTGACCGGCGTGGCGGCAGACCCCAACGATCCCAATCTGCTGCTGGCTGTTATCGCCGGGTCTCCGCGCGTGCTGCCGAACGGGGTGATGGTCAGCCCGGTGGTGGACGTCGAAGCCGTGGACCTGCACTCGGGCAACGTCAATTTCGATGGCTCGCTGCGAGTATCGGGCGATATCCGTACGGGCATGTCGGTGCGCGTAACCGGCGACGTGGTGGTGCAAGGCACGATCGAGGCCGCCCATGTGGAGGCCGGCGGCGACGTGATCGTCAAGGGCGGCATCATCGGCAAGTCGGACTCGGCTCACGGCGGCGATCCGAATGAGATTGCCAGCGTGCGCACCAAGGGCGCGGTCCATGCGCGCTACATCCAGAACGCCAGAGTCGAGGCAGCCACGGAAGTGGTGGTCGAAAGCGGCATCCGGCAAAGCGATGTGTCAGCCGGTGAGCGTGTGGTGGTGGGCACGCCGACGGGGCAGGGCAGTATCAGCGGCGGACGCACGCGCGCGCTGCAAACGGTGAGCGTGGCGACGCTGGGCGCGCCAGCCGGGACGGCGACGAGCGTCCAGGTAGGGCTGAATCCGTTTGCGGATGAGCAGAAAGCCGAGCTTGAGGTGCGTCGCCGCAAGGTGCTGGACGATCAGGCCAAGCTGCAGCAACTGGTGGCGTTCTTCGCCAAGCATCCCGAACGCGCGCAGGGCGATGTCCGGGAAAAGGCGCGTGCCACGATGTACAAGATCAACAAGGACCTGTTCGAACTCGATGCGGAGATTGCCAGGGTGGCCGAGCAGATCAAGCCGTCCGACGATGCCGTGATCGCGGTCGGCCGCCGCATTCATGGCGGGGTGACATTGCAGGTGGGGCACAAGGTGCTGAAGGTCATGGAAGACAAGACCGGCGGCCAGGTGCGCGTCATCGAAGACCGCATCACGGTGACTTGAACCTGTGAC
>DAIOET010000797.1:0-1651 GCA_036746135.1 Cupriavidus sp. | reverse complement strand
TTGAACTTGTCCCAGGTGGCCCAGTGCGGCACCAGGTTGGAGTTGGCGATCAGCACGCGCGGCGCATCGGCATGGGTGCGGAACACGCCCACCGGCTTGCCCGACTGCACCAGCAGCGATTCGTCCTCGCCCAGGCGGCGCAGGCTGTCCAGGATGGCGTCGAAGCATTCCCAGTTGCGCGCGGCCTTGCCGATGCCGCCGTAGACCACGAGGTCCTGCGGGCGCTCCGCCACCTCGGGATCGAGGTTGTTCTGGATCATGCGGTAGGCGGCTTCGATCAGCCAGTTCTTGCAGTGCAGCTGGTTGCCGCGCGGGGCGCGGATCTCGCGCTGGCCGCGCTGGGTGTCGGTGAATTGGTGTTCGTTGGCGTTCATGGTGTGTCTCGCGTCTGTTCGTGTGTTCAATACGGTTTCGGTCTGGCGCCGCTGGCGCGTCAAACCGCTACGTTCGTCGGCAGGATGCTCCTGACCGCGTCGGGCCAGCCGGCGCCGGCATCGCCCTGCACCACCCATTGCTTCATCGCTTCGATATCGGGCGCGAGATAGCGGTCCGATTCCACAAAGTCCACGCGGCTGCGAATGCGGGCCAGTTCCTGCTCCACCAGCGGCGACGACTTCAGCGGACGGTGGAATTCAATGCCCTGCGCGGCGGCCATTGCCTCGATGCCGACGATCACCGCTGTGTTGGCGGCCATATCGCCAAGGCGGCGCGCGCCGTAGGTGGCCATCGACACGTGATCTTCCTGATTGGCGGAGGTCGGCAGGCTGTCCACGCTGGACGGATGCGCCAGCGACTTGTTCTCCGATGCCAGCGCCGCCGCGGTGACCTGGGCAATCATGAAGCCCGAGTTCAGGCCGCCATCGCGCACCAGGAACGGCGGCAGGCCGGACAGGCCCGTATCGAGCAGCAGCGCCAGGCGGCGCTCGGAAATGGCGCCGATCTCGGCGATGGCCAGCGCGATGATGTCGGCGGCAAAGGCCACCGGTTCGGCGTGGAAGTTGCCGCCGGACACCACATCGCCCTGTTCGGAGAACACGAGCGGGTTGTCCGATGCCGCGTTGGCTTCGATACGCAGCACGCGCGCGGCGTGGCTGAGGTTGTCCAGGCAGGCGCCCATCACCTGCGGCTGGCAGCGGATCGAGTACGGGTCCTGCACCCGGCCGCAGGTCTTGTGCGAGTCGACGATCTCGCTGCCATCGAGCATTGCGCGCACCGCGCCGGCCACGGCGATCTGGCCGACCTGCCCGCGCGCTTCATGGATGCGCGCATCGAACGGCTTCACCGAACCCTTGATCGCTTCGAGCGACAGGGCGCCTGCCACAAGGCCCGCCGCGAAGGCATCCTCGGCGGCGAAGAGACCGGCCAGCGCCAGCGCCGTCGATACCTGCGTGCCGTTGAGCAGCGCCAGCCCTTCCTTCGGTCCCAGCGTGAAGGCGTCGAGTCCCGCATGGGCCAGACCTTGCGCGGCCGGCACGCGGCGACCATCGATCATCACGTCGCCCACGCCGATCAGCGTGCACGACATATGGGCCAGCGGCGCGAGATCGCCCGATGCACCGACCGAGCCCTTGGCCGGGATGCACGGCGTCACACCTTTGTTGGCCAGCGCCAGCAGCGCGTCGATCAGTTCGGGCCGCACGCCCGAATGGCC
>DAIOET010000796.1:0-1654 GCA_036746135.1 Cupriavidus sp. | reverse complement strand
AGCGCGGCGGCCATGCCGAAGTTGGCGTAGTTGGTGAATTCGTTGTAGATCGTCAGCGGCAGCACATCGAGCTGCGTGGCCAGCGTGAATGCCGTGCCGAATGCGCCCATGCTGGTGGCAAAGCAGATTGCGCCGCTGGACAGCATGGCGGGCATCAGCGCGGGCAGCATCACGTCGCGCACCACGCGCCACGGGCTGGCACCGAGCGAGCGGGCCGCTTCCTCCAGCGAGGGATCGAGCTTTTCCACGGCGGCCATCACGGTCAGGATCACACGCGGGATCGAGAAATACAGATAGCCGACGAACAGGCCGGCCAGGCCGTAGGCAAAGGTCCAGCGCTCGCCGGTCAGTAGGTCGCCGATGCTGGCCAGCAGGCCGTTGCGGCCGCCGAGCATGATGACCATGAAGCCGATCACCACGCCCGGAAACGCCAGCGGAAACGTCAGCATTGCCACCAGTACCGGCTTGCCCGGCACATGATGGCGTTGCAGGAAGGTGCCGGAGATACCCGCGATCACGAGCGTGGCGAAGGTCACCAGCGCGGACAGCACCACGGTAACCATCAGGCTGTGCAGGTAGCGTGCGCTGGTGAGCACGGTGACATAGACCCCCGCGCCGTCCTTGCCGGTCAGGCTGACTTCGATCAGCCGTGCCATCGGCAGGCAAAAGAACGCCAGGAACACGACGAGCGCGGGCAGCGCGAACAGGAACAGGGTCGGGGATCGTTGGGTCATCGTTGCTGGCTCGGCCGGTTGGCTTAGCGGACTTCCTTCAGGTACTGGTCGCTGAAGGCCTTCTGCACCTGGGCCATCTTGCCGAAGTCCACCGGCTTGGCGCGGGCGTACTCGGCCGCGGGCAGAAAGCGCGACTGCACCTCGGCCGGCATTGGCACATTGCGCACCGGACGCAGGTAGGCGTTGGCCCACAGCGCCTGGCCCTGGTCGGACAGCACGAAGTCCAGCACCTTACGGCCTTCGTTCGCGTGCGGGGCGTTGTTGACCAGGCTCATCACGTACGGCACCACGAGCGTGCCTTCCTTCGGGATCACGAAGGCCACGTTGGCGCGGTCCTTGTATTTGGCCCGATAGGCGTTGAAGTCGTAGTCGAGCAGGATCGGGATTTCACCGGACAGCACGCGCGCATAGGCCGTCTGCTTGGGCACGATCGGCTGGTTCTTCTGCAGGTCGCGGAAGAACTTGAAGGCCGGGCCGAAGTTGTCCAGCGATCCGCCCATTGCCTGGTTCACGGCCACGGCGCCGACATAGCCGACGAATGCGCTGGCAGGATCGAGGTAGCCCACCAGACCCTTGTATTCGGGCTTGAGCAGGTCGGCCCACGACTGCGGCACGGGTTTGCCGCGCAGCGCATCGACATTGACCATGAAGCCCAGCGTGCCCGAGTGAATGGCGAACCAGTTGCCTTGCGGATCTTTCAGGCCGTCGGGAATGTCGTTCCAGTGGGCCGGCTTGTACGGCTGCGTCACGCCGTCGGTCTTGGCCTGGATGCCGAACGTCACGCCCAGGTAGGTGACGTCGGCCACCGGGCTGGCTTTCTCCGCCACCAGTTGCGCCAGCGACTGGCCCGAGTTCTTGTTGTCGAACGGCACGGTCACGCCGGTCTTTTCCTTGATCGCACGGATTTGCGCGGCCCAGTC
>DAIOET010000795.1:0-1657 GCA_036746135.1 Cupriavidus sp. | reverse complement strand
TCCATCTGGATCGGCTCGCCCTTGTTGATGACCTGGGTGCGGATCGTGGCATCCGTGTCATCCGCCGTGCCGCGGTACGGACGGAACTGCACCTTCTGGTCGCGGATCTGGGCGATGGCGCCGGCGTACGTGCGGATCAGCAGCGTCTTGAACTCGTCGGTAATCACCTTTTGCTGCTCGGGCGTCGCCTTGGACCAGTTGCGGCCCATAGCGATCTGCGTGGTGCGGGCGAAGTTGGCGTGAGGCAGGATCTTCTGCTCGACCAGTTGCGTGATCTTGCCGATATTGCCGCCCTGCATGTCCTTATCGCTCTGCACGGTGGACATCACGTCGGTCACGACGGCCTTGACCAGGCCATCCGGCGTGGAGGCGTCGGCCTGCTGGGCATGCGCGGCGCCAGCGCCGGCAAATGCGAAAACGGTCAGAAACGGGAGCAGCAGTCGCTTGATCATGTGGGATTGTCCTTTCTATTCGGGGCGGCGTCTGTCGTTATATCGATCTGTCTTTATATCGGCAGGATCGGCCCTTCCAACAGGGCGCTGGAATGCGCCGCCGTCGGGAATCATTGAAACACAGGCATCGGCGGAACATGGAACATAAACATGCCCTAAACGCCACTTTCAAACACTTTGTTTCAGGGGTCACAGGGCGCTCACAGGCCCCGTGATCCGTTGTCCTGACTCGGCTGACCGGCTTCAGTCGGTCTTCTTTTCCGAGGGTGCCGCTTCACCACCATCCTGCTTCTGCTCCGGTGCCTTTTCCGGCTGAGGCTGGTCTTCATCATCCTGCGACGGCGGATTGCCGTCGTAGATCAGGTACTGGCGGCGCTGCATGTACGAATCGCGCAGGAACGCGTACTTGTCCAGTGCGGCAGCCTCGATCAGGCTCGTGGCACCAAGCAATTGAGACCGGCCGTCGACTACCCGTACCGTCGACACCGAAAGGCTGGCGTAAAACGGTGAAATATAGGTAGTCGGGTCCATGAACCGGTCCACCACCATGCCCGAGGCGTCGCGCACGCTGCTCGGCCCGAACAGCGGCAGCACCAGGTACGGGCCTGACGGCACGCCCCACACGCCCATAGTCTGGCCGAAGTCTTCCTTGTACTTGGGCAGGCCGGCCGGCGTGGCGATGTCGATCAGGCCGCCGATGCCGAGCACGCTGTTGATGGCCACGCGCATCGTGTCTTCCGCCGCACGCGTCGGCTTGCCCTGCAGCAGGTTGTTGGCTGCCGAGTAGATGTCGCTGACGTTCGAGAAGAAGTTGCCCACCGCCGTACGCACCGGAGACGGAATGTAGTCCTGGTACGTCTCGGCAACCGGCTTCAGCGCGTACTTGTCGAGGTTGTCATTGAACGTGGAGACACCGCGGTTGAACGGTTCCAGCGGATCGGCCGGGTTGGCGTTGGGTCCTGTGGCACAGCCGGCCAGGGCGAACGCGGCCAGTGTTGCCGCGGTCAGGCGTTGAAGAGTACTCATTTGCTGCCGCCCATCCCAGGCGCGGCTGGCAATGCTGCCGCGCCCGAACTGGACGAATTCGACGAAGAAGACGTGGAAGGTGCCGGGGACGCCGACGAACCGCTGCCGCCGCCAGCACCCGAATCGGCGGCCTTGTTGTAGAGGAACTGGCCAATCAGGTTTTCCAGCACCACGGCGGA
>DAIOET010000794.1:0-1664 GCA_036746135.1 Cupriavidus sp. | reverse complement strand
GACGAGCGCCTGAAACTCGAACCGTCGTGGAAAGCGCGCCTCGGCGACTATTTCGATCGTCCCGACATGCACGCGTTGAGCGAATTCCTGCGTGCGGAGAAACACGCGGGCAAGCGCATCTATCCCCCCGGCCCCGAGATTTTCGCCGCGATGGACGCAACGCCGTTCGACGCGGTGAAAGTGGTGATCCTGGGCCAGGATCCCTACCACGGCCCGGGCCAGGCGCATGGGCTGTGCTTTTCCGTGCGGCCGGGCGTGCCCGTACCGCCGTCGCTGCAGAACATCTTCAGCGAAATCGAGGGCGACCTCGGCATCGCGCGGCCCGATCATGGCTGCCTGACCCCATGGGCGCGGCGCGGCGTGTTGTTGCTGAACTCCGTGCTGACGGTGCAGGCCGGCATGGCCGGTGCGCACCAAGGCAAGGGTTGGGAAGGATTCACCGACAGGGCCATCGACGAGCTGAACCGCGAGCGCGATGGTCTGGTCTTCCTGCTCTGGGGCAGTTACGCGCAGGCCAAGGGCAAGCTGATCGACACCCGCCGGCATGCCGTCCTGAGGGCTCCGCACCCCTCGCCGCTGTCGGCGCACCGTGGTTTCCTGGGGTGCCGTCATTTTTCCAAGGCCAATCAGTACCTTGAAGCCAACGGCCGGGCGCCGATCGACTGGTCGCTGCCGCCCCGGAACGCCCTGGAAGCATGACTTCTGGCGGCTTGTGTTTCCTGTACTGGCGAGTATAATTTCGTCCATCACCCTCACGGCGAAGCCTCTCCCAACATCGGGACCGCGCGGGAACCTTCACGAGGGTTTGGCACTCCCACGATTAGAGTGCCAATACAGACGAGGGTACAACCAATGAGTGAAGCCTTGGTCGCCAACAACCTGCCCATCCCCAGCGTGGTTGGCAGCCTCGACGCGTACATCGGTGCGGTGCATCGCATTCCGGTGCTGGCCGTCGAGGAAGAACAGGATCTCGCGCACCGCTACCGTGACGAGGAAGACCTCGATGCGGCGCGCAAGCTGGTGATGTCGCACCTGCGTTTCGTGGTGCACGTGGCGCGCGGCTATTCCGGCTACGGATTGCAGATGGCCGACCTGATCCAGGAAGGCAACATCGGCCTGATGAAGGCCGTCAAGCGTTTCGACCCCGACCACGGCGTGCGCCTGGTCAGCTTCGCTGTGCACTGGATCCGCGCCGAGATGCACGAGTTCATCCTGCGCAACTGGCGCATCGTGAAGGTCGCGACCACCAAGGCACAGCGCAAGCTGTTCTTCAACCTGCGCAAGTCCAAGAAGCGCCTCGGCTGGATGAACATGCAGGAAGTGCGCGAGGTTGCGAAGGATCTCGGCGTGCCCGAGGCGACCGTGCTGGAAATGGAATCGCGTTTGTCCGGTCGCGATGTCGGGTTCGACGCGCCCACCGAGACCGACGACGATGCACCGCCCGCGCCGGTCGCGTATCTGGAGGACCACGGTGCCGACCCGTATCTGCAACTCGCTGACGCAGATCAGGAAGAGCACCAACTCGATACGCTGCAGCAGGCGATGGCGAAGCTGGACGATCGCACCCGCGACATCATCCGCCGCCGTTGGCTGGACGAAGACAAGGCCACCTTGCAGGACTTGGCCGATGAATACGGCGTGTCGGCCGAACGCATCCGCCAGCT
>DAIOET010000793.1:0-1683 GCA_036746135.1 Cupriavidus sp. | reverse complement strand
GCCCAGCGCGGGAACGCGCTCGCCGCCGGGCAGCGTGACTTGCTTCATGCGATGCCTCCGGTATCGGGAAATCCGCCCTCCACACTAGTGAACATCGCGGCGAGGCACAAGCACGCCGCCCGCACGGCACTTTTAACCCGGGCGATGGAATCGCAAACGCGGGGCCCTCGTGCCGTGGGGCGGCGCGATCTCAACGGTGCTGGTGCCGGAACTCCTGGGTCTTGCCACCGTAACCGTAGGCAGCCGCGCGGGCGTCGATCACGTAGATATATGACACCTCGTTGACGTCGCCGATCAGCTCGGACAGCGCCGCGAAGGACTGGCGCAGATATTCGGCCTTCTCCGCCTTGGTGTTGGTCTCGTCGGTCACGCTGATATCGAGCTGGAACGCGTTACGCCCCTTGTCATATTCGGACAACGGCTTGCCGCCGATGAACCACTGTTCGCGCGGGATGTAGGTCACGGTGGTGGCAATCACCGGCGCTTCCTTGCCCAGCACGCGCTGGGTCAGCTCACCCACCGTAGCCACGGCGCGGCGGGTCAGTTCGGAATCGGGATGGCCGGAGATCTGCAGGGATACGTGGGGCATGACTGGCTCCTTTCGGGTAAGGGTTTTACGTTGCGGCGCGCGTCATTGCGGCTGCGGTGATGTCATCGTAGGATCTTCCTTGAAATCGGAAAAGCGGGAATATACGATCCTATCTATCGGAATAGCCGAAACGTAAAAATCATGCGTGGATTCGAAACGGACCAGCTCCGGACCTTTGTGGCGGTGGCGGAGAGTGGCAGCCTGTCGGCGGCCGCACCGCGCCTTTTTCTGTCGCAATCGTCGGTCAGCGAGCAGCTGCGCAAGCTCGAAGAGCGCGCCGGCGTGCCGCTGCTGACTCGTGGCAAGAAGGGGGCGGCGGTGACACCGGCGGGGGCGCGTTTGCTCGACTATGCGCGGCGCATCCTGTCGCTGAACGAACAGGCGATGGCGGAACTGCGCGGGCAGACGCTCGATGGCGAGCTACGGCTGGCGGTGACGGACTATTTCCGTCCCGGCGAGATCGCCGGCATGCTGCGGCGCCTGCGTGACCGCTATCCCTACCTGAAGCTGCACGTCACGGTCATGAAGAGCGCCGCCATCGAGGCCGCGGCGGACATGGATGCCTTCGATATCGGGCTGAGCATGCGGTTGATCGGCGCGCGCGGCGCGGACCGAAGCCGTGATGGCGCACGCGGCGGCACGGTACTGCGGCGGGAGGCACTGGCCTGGGTGGCGGCGCCGGAGATTGCCGAAGCGCCACAGGGCACGTTGCCACTGGTGCTGCTGCCCGACACCTGTTCGATGCATCAGTTCGTGGTGCAGCTTCTGATGCGCCGCCGGCGGGAGTTCGAGATCGCGCACTCGGCTTCCGGCGTGGCCGGTCTGCACCTGGCGCTAGCGGCGGGTCTCGGGGTGTCGTGCCTGAACACGTCGGCAATCGGGCCAGGCGTGACGTTGCTCGATGCCGCGGGGGTGGCGGGATGGAAGCTGCCGGCGCTGCCGTCCGCGGAGTTCTATCTATTAGGCGCGCGGCGCGGCGAGAGCGAGTTCATCGGCCAGGCCAGGCAGGCGCTGGCCGAGCAGTTCGGTTAAGTACCGAAGCCCCGATGCTCAGGTCTCGCTCCACTGCCGCAGCAGGTTGTGATAGCAGCCGA
>DAIOET010000792.1:0-1689 GCA_036746135.1 Cupriavidus sp. | reverse complement strand
CCAGCGTCGGCGCCTGATTGCGCTGACAGTTTGATGCCGCGCGCGGCGGCCAGGCCGACCACCTGCCGCCGCCCGCTCGACGAGACCCCTTGCCATGAACGCCCCGCTTCCCATGAATGCAGCCGCCCAAGCACGGCCCACGCTGGCCGAACTGGAGGCGCGCGACGCCTTCGCCGCCCGCCATATCGGCCCCGATGCCGCCGAACAGCAGCACATGCTCAAGGTCCTTGGTTTCGACAGCCGCACCGCGCTGATCGATGCCGTGGTACCCGCCGCCATCCGCCGCCGTGACGGCATGTCGCTGGGCGAGTTCACCGCGCCACTGACCGAGGAAGCCGCGCTCGCACGGCTGCGCGGCCTGGCCAACAAGAACCGCGTGCTCAAGAGCTTCATCGGCCAGGGCTACTACAACACGCTCACGCCGGGCGTGGTGCTGCGCAACATCTTCGAAAACCCTGCCTGGTACACCGCGTACACGCCGTACCAGCCCGAAATTTCGCAGGGCCGTCTGGAAGCGATGCTGAACTTCCAGCAGATGATCACGGACCTGACCGGCCTGGACATTGCCAACGCGTCGATGCTCGACGAAGGCACCGCCGCCGCCGAGGCCATGACGCTACTGCAGCGCGTGAACAAGCACGCATCGAACACGTTCTACGTGGCTGACGACGTGCTGCCGCAAACGCTGGAAGTGGTACGCACGCGCGCGCTGCCGCTGGGCATCGAGGTCAAGGTCGGCCCCGCCGCGGACGCCGCGCAGGCGCATGCCTTCGGCGTGCTGCTGCAATACCCCGGCGTGAATGGCGATGTGAACGACTACCGCGCCATTGCCGATGCGGTGCATGCCGCTGGTGGCCTGGTGGTGGCCGCCGCCGACCTGCTGGCGCTGACGCTGATCGCCGCGCCGGGCGAATGGGGTGCCGACGTAGCCGTGGGTAACTCGCAGCGCTTTGGCGTGCCGCTCGGTTTCGGCGGTCCGCACGCGGGCTACATGGCGGTCAAGGACGACTTCAAGCGATCGATGCCGGGCCGCCTGGTAGGCGTGACGATCGATGCGCAGGGCAACAAGGCCTATCGCCTGGCCCTGCAGACGCGCGAACAGCATATCCGCCGCGAGAAAGCCACTTCGAACATCTGTACCGCGCAGGTGCTGCTGGCCGTCATGGCGTCGATGTATGCCGTCTACCACGGGCCTCAGGGGCTCAAGCGCATTGCGCAACGTGTGCACCGCCTGACCGCCACGCTGGCCGCCGGCCTGAAGACGCTGGGTCTGGCACCGGTCAACGCGACGTTCTTCGACACGCTGACGCTGGAAACCGGCTTCAACACCGATGCCTTCCACGCCACCGCCACGCAGCGCGGCATCAACCTGCGCCATGTGGGCGCCTCGCGCATCGGCATTTCGCTCGACGAAACCGCATCGCGCGAAGACGTGGTCACGCTGTGGGAAATCTTCGCGCACGGCAAGCCGGTGCCCGACTTCGACAAGATCGAGGCATCGGTCGGTGACGGCTTCCCGGCCGCGCTGGCGCGTCAGTCCGAATACCTGGCGCATCCGGTATTCAACACGCATCACGCCGAACACGAGATGCTGCGTTACCTGCGTTCGCTGGCCGACAAGGACCTGGCACTCGACCGCACGATGATCCCGCTCGGCTCCTGCACGATGAAGCTCAACGCCACCAGCGA
>DAIOET010000791.1:0-1694 GCA_036746135.1 Cupriavidus sp. | reverse complement strand
GCCACCAAGGAACTGATCGGCGAGAACGGCAAGGTCACGGCGCTGAAGGCCTGCCGCGTGGAGTGGAAGGACGGCAAGATGCAGGAAGTGCCGGGCAGCGAGTTCGTGCTGAAGGCTGACCTGGTGCTGCTGGCGATGGGCTTCACGAATCCGGTCGGCTCGATGCTCGAGGCGTTTGGCGTGGACACCGACGCTCGCAAGAACGCCAAGGCGTCGACCGAAGGCGACCGCGCCTACTTCACGAACGTGCCGAAGGTATTTGCCGCCGGCGACGTGCGCCGTGGCCAGTCGCTGGTGGTCTGGGCCATCCGCGAAGGCCGCCAGGCCGCGCGCTCGGTGGACACGTTCCTGATGGGACATTCGGAACTGCCGCGCTAAGCTGCGCCCGCCGTTAGAACTAAAAACCCCGGTTGCTCGACGCACCGGGGTTTTTTGTTTATGGGGCCTGGACCCGCAGCCGGCACCCCATCAACACCGCGTCATTCCCATACGTTGCCAGCTTGTTGGCGTGGATTTCCGCCGCCTCCGGCGCGTACCCAAGCCTGCGCCAGTACACATCGGCCGACTGCACGGCAATCAGCCGCGATGTTCGCAGTCCGGCCTTCATCGCTTCGTCACGCGCCGCGCCGTAGAGTCTGGAAGCCAGTCCCGCGCCGCGTCCGGCTGGCGCCACGGCCATGTCGTGGATGAACCACGTCAGCGGCTCGGTATCGGACCAGTCTCGCGCAAGCCGTCCGTTCCACGGCGGCAGCGACGTCTCGGGCCACGCATGGGTGAACAGGTAGGCGGCCAGTTGTTGGCCGCGCAATGCCGCGACCCAGCAGGTGTCGGGAGACAGCGCGAGGCGGCTGGCCAGGGCCTCGGGAGATTCCAGCAGCGTTTCGCCGTAGCACTGCGCCTGGACGGCGAGGACGGCGGGAAGGTCGGCGGCCAGCATGGGTCGCAGGACGAATTCAGGCATCGGTCGATTATACGAGCGCTCACATCCGGGTCCTCCCGGAGAGCGTTTACGTGGTCTGTGCCGTGTCGGGCTATGTCCTTACAATCAATTCAAACTAGATAAGAAGAGACTGCCTCGAAATCCTTTCAGCCGATATGGTGCCGCAGCGGTGGGGTGCGGCCCGGAGGAAATTGATGCCCGAAGTACGCAAATGCATGCGGCTTTGGCGAGGTATAGCGAAGTTGCCAATACTCGCTGCCAGATGGTTGTCGTGCGCGGTCGCCGTTACGTATTGTGCGGCGACGGCCCTTGCTCAACCTCCCGCTGTGGCTCAGCTTGCCAGCATCCCGCCGGCCTCCCGCGCGGAGATTCCGAGCCGCCAGGTATCGTTCCCGGCCCGCCCTCTACGGTTGATCGTGCCGTTCCCGGCCGGCAGCGTGGCCGACGCCGTGGCGCGCCTGCTTGCTGAGCGCCTGGCTGTGCGGCTTGGCACGTCAGTCGAGGTGGACAATCGCCCTGGAGCATCGGGCACCACGGCGGGCGATCTTGTCGCCAAGGCCAGTTCCGACGGCCATACGCTGCTGTTCCATCAGGCCAACATGCTGATCCAGCCTGGGCTGGAGCCGGTGCCCTATGACGTCATGCGCGACTTCACGCCCGTGGTGCGCGTGGCCGCCACACCCTTGTTCCTGGTTATCGATGGACATCTGCCGATGACCACGCTCCAGCAGTGGGTGACGGCGGTGCGGTCGAG
>DAIOET010000790.1:0-1696 GCA_036746135.1 Cupriavidus sp. | reverse complement strand
GCGACTGCAGCACCAGGAAGATCGACGGGTCCGGGTGGTCGAAGCTGATCGAGCCAATCGTGTTGAAGTGGCGCAGATCGTACTTATACGGCGCGTAGTTGCCGTGCCAGGCAACCACGTCCAGCGGCGAATGGCCGATCTCCGCGCGCCAGAGGTTGCCCTGGAAGCGCGCCACCAGTTCGAACTTGCCTTCCCGGTCTTCATAGTTGGCCACGGGCGTCAGAAAGTCGCGCGGGTTGGCCAGGCCATTCGAGCCAATCACACCCAGATCGGGCAGCTTGAACAAGGCGCCATAGTTTTCGCAGATGTAGCCGCGTGCCTCACCATCGGGCAACTCCACGCGGAAGCGCACGCCTCGCGGGATCACCACGATTTCCTGCGGCTCCACGGCCAGGCGGCCCATTTCCGTCGCGATCAGCAGGCGGCCCTGCTGCGGCACGATCAGCATTTCACCGTCGGCGTTGTAGAAGAAACGGTCCTGCATCGACTGGTTGGCCAGGTACAGGTGAATGCCGCAGCCAGTCTGAGCTTCCGGGCCGCCATTCCCTGCCATCGTGACGATGCCGTCGACGAAATCGGTCGGCGTCGCGGGCATCGGCGGCGGGCTCCAGCGCAGCTGGTTGGGCGACGGCGGCACGTCGTCGAAGCGGCTCAGCCAACGCTCGTTCTCGATGCGGGTAAAAGGCTTGTGCATGGCCGCAGGCCGAATGCGGTACAGCCAGGCGCGACGATTGTGGGCGCGCGGCGCCGTAAAGGCCGTGCCGGAAAGCTGCTCGGCATACAGGCCATAGGGCGCGCGCTGGGGCGAATTACGGCCAACCGGCAGCGCGCCGGGCAGCGCCTCGGTGGCAAATTCATTGGCAAAACCGGACATGTACTCGGCCGCCACCTGCGTGTCTGCCGCATGCAGTTGTGTTTGCGTCATGGAGTCTTCCTCTCACACCTCCGCCGGCACGGAACGGCCAGCGTGTTCTCATCGGCATGGCGTATTCGCCATATCCATCAAATTACGTATAGTAAAATTGATTAACCAAATCGTAATCACGACGGCGAACGATGTCAAACCACAATTACGATAGGCGAGCGGCGGCATGCCGGGCGATCCCATGTGGATCGATCGATGGCAACGTACGATGAAAAGGGAAACAACGGGCACAGCGCGCGCTGAAGCACGCACTGCGAGGAGGCAGCGGAAACGCGGCGCCATCGGAAATGGCGGCCGGCAATAGACCAACGCTCAGGCTCGGGACCTGAAGGCGCTGAAGCGGATAGCGCGACAGGACAGGATGTGGTCCTGTCCTGTCACGAATCCTGAAGAATCAGACGGGCTTGTGGCCCTCCCCCGACGCGGGACCCGAACCGAATCCACCAGACGAAGGGGTCGATGCAGCCGGCGCTGCCGGGGCAGGCTGGCCAGCCATCGATGCGGCCGTCACCCCGCCGTTACGGCTGGCGATGAAAGCGTTCACGTCGGCGGCAAGATGTTGCGGCGCGAGTACCACTTCAAGACCCAGCGCCTCGCAGGCCGCCAGGAAAGTGGACATACGCGGGTCGGCCTGACCCGATTCGGCACGCAGATAAGCCTCGCGGGAAATCCCGGCCTTACGGGCGACGTCCTCCTGCTTGAGCTTGCGCGCTCGACGCAACGCCCGCAGTTGCCGGAACGGTTCGCTAGCGCCTCTTGGCACGGCTGTAC
>DAIOET010000789.1:0-1698 GCA_036746135.1 Cupriavidus sp. | reverse complement strand
CAATGGTGACGCTGTCGTTTTCGCTGGATGGCCTGGCCGGCATGGGCTTTCAGCACGCCACGGTGCTGATGTTGCTGATAGCGAGCATGGCCGCGCTGACGGCGTATGTGCTGCATGCCAACCGCAGCAAGGAGCCGTTGTTTCCGCTCAAGCTATTCAGCATCCACGCGTTTAGCGTCGGCCTGCTGGGCAACCTGTTCGCGCGGATCGGCAACGGGGCCATGCCGTTCCTGATTCCGCTGACGCTGCAGGTCAGCCTTGGCTATTCGCCGTTCAATGCGGGACTGATGATGGTGCCGGTCACCGTGGCCGGCATGGCGTCAAAGCGGCTGGCCACGCGGCTGATCGAGCGGTTTGGCTACCGCAAGGTGCTGGTGATCAACACGTTCGTCGTGGGGCTGGTGATGGCGTCGTTCGCACTGATCTCGCCAACGCGGCCGCTGCCGATCGTGATTATTCAGATGGCTATCTTCGGCGCCGTCAACTCGATCCAGTTCACGGCCATGAACACCGTGACGCTGAAGGACCTGAGCGGCGTGAATGCCAGCAGTGGCAACAGCATGCTGTCGATGGTGCAGATGCTGTCGATGAGCCTGGCGGTGACGTCGGCCGGCGCGCTGCTGGCTACCTTCCAGGACGGCATCGGTTCGCATCATTTCGATGTATTGCCGGCCTTTCATGCCACGTTCATCTGCGTGGGACTGATCACGTCCGCCTCGGCGTGGATCTTCATGCAGCTCGGCCGCGAACCGATCGTGGCAGTGGCCAAGGCGCAGCCGTCGGAAGAGGTATAGGGTGGTTGTGTGGTTGTTCCCTCTCCCGCATGGCGGATGAGGGAACAACCAGAGCGCGATATCAGCGCCCCATCAGCTCGCAGAACCAGGAGATATCGACGTTGCCGCCGCTGATGATGATGCCTACGCGCTTGCCCTTGAGCTGATCCTTGATCTGCAACGCCGCGGCAAGGCCCAGCGCGCCGGTCGGCTCCACGATCATCTTCATCCGTTCGGCAAAGAAGCGCATGGCTTCAACGAGCTGCGCATCGGTGGCGGTCAGGATGTCGTTGACGTCGCGCTTGATGACCGGGAACGTGTAGTTGCCCAGGTGCTGGGTCTGCGCGCCGTCGGCGATGGTCTTGGGCGTATCGATATGAACGATGGAGCCGCTGCGGAAGGACTGCTGCCCGTCGTTGCCGGCTTCCGGCTCCACACCGAAGATCTGGCATTGCGGCGCGAGTGCGCGCGTGGACAGCGCCGTGCCGGACAGCAGGCCGCCACCGCCAAGCGGGGCCAGCAGTGCGTCGAGCGGGCCGACTTCCTCCAGCAGTTCCTTGGCGGCCGTGCCCTGGCCGGCCATGACATCGGGGTGGTCGTACGGGGGGATCAGCGTCATGCCATGCTTCTCGGCGAGATCGCGCCCGATGGCTTCCCGATCTTCCTTGTAGCGGTCGTAGATCACCACGCTGGCGCCATAACCTTTGGTTGCCGCCACTTTGAGCGCGGGCGCGTCCGCCGGCATCACGATCGTGGCCGGCATGCCCAGCAGCTTTGCCGACAGGGCGATGCCCTGGGCGTGGTTGCCCGAGGAGAACGCCACCACGCCGCCTTTGCGCTGTTCGGGCGTGAACTTTGCCAGCGCATTGAACGCGCCGCGGAACTTGAAGGCGCCCATGCGCTGGAAGTTCTCGCACTTGAAGAA
>DAIOET010000788.1:0-1706 GCA_036746135.1 Cupriavidus sp. | reverse complement strand
TAGACTGGAACCCAGTTCACGTGACACCGCGTGAATGCCGCAGCGAATGTTTCGCCGCGGAGCATTCAGTAAAGGAGTCTCTCCCATGAAGAAGCTGCTGATCTCTCTGTCCGCCCTGTCGATTGCTGCTGCCTCGTCGCTGGCGATGGCCCAAGGCACCGGTGCCACGGTTGGCACCCAAACCGGCGTTGGAGCCTCCGTGAACGCACCCTCCCCGAATGCAAGCGCCAATGCCGGTATCAACGCCGGTGGAGCAGCGGGTGGCGCGGTAACGCCGGCCAGCCCGAGTTCGGCGGATTCGGGCAGCAAGGCCAGCCTGGGCGCGAAGGCGCACAACGATACAACCGCTTCGTCGACCACCACTGACAAGGAAAGCAAGGGCAAGCACACCAGCCACGCCAAGTCGAAGTCGAAGAAGGGCGATACGCTGGGCGCCGCGGCTGGTGCCGACGCCGGCGCGAGCACGACTACGAAGTAACCGGCCAGCGATGCCGGGCGGGCCCTCCAGACCGCCCCGGCATCGTCGCTGCGAATGGACGGACGGGCGCCCCTTGGGGCGCCCGTTTTGCGTTGCCGGCCACGCCGCCGCAATGCAGCATTTTCGCCGCGCCGGATTCCCCCATCGGACGTTTTCATAGCGTTCCCGAAGTGTCGCCGTGGCGCGTCATGTCAGCCTGACACCGACATATTCCGCGTTGGGCCGGCACTACAATGCAGGGAACCGGCCCGGCCGTCTCACGGCAGACGGGCCGCCCCCTCACCGTGGAGACACCGATGATCCGCGTCTTGATCGCCGACGATCATGAGATCGTGCGCGCCGGTCTGCGCCAGTTCATTTCCGAGGAACCCGACATCAAGGTGACGGGCGAAGCCGCCAGTGGCGACGAAGTGATGGCGCAGTTGCGCGACAGCGAGTTCGACGTGCTCGTACTCGATATTTCGATGCCGGACCGCAACGGCATCGATGTGCTGAAGCTTATTCGTCAGCGCCTGCCCAACCTGCCGGTGCTGATCCTGTCCACCTATCCGGAAGACCAGTACGCGATCAACCTGATCCGTGCCGGCGCTTCAGGCTATCTGACCAAGGAGTCGGCGCCCGACGACCTGGTCAAGGCCATCCGGACCGTGGCGCAGGGTCGCCGCTACGTGAGTCCCACCGTTGCGGACCTGCTGATCGGCGGACTCGACAAACCGACCGAACAGCCCGTTCACCAGACGCTTTCCGAGCGGGAGTTCCAGATCTTCTGCAAACTCTCGCGCGGCCAGTCGGTATCGGTGATTGCCGATGAGCTGTTTCTCAGCGTCAAGACCGTGAGTACCTACCGCTCTCGCATCCTGGAGAAAATGGGCATGAAGACCAATGCCGATCTGACCTACTACGCCATCAAAAACGGACTCGTGGAATAGGCCGGCTTTCGTATTCATCATGCGCGCATCACTGATCGCCAACCCCTTCGCCTGACAGTTGCCTAGCGCCATGCCGGAGCAAGCCTCGGCCTCATCCAACCGTTCGCTGCGGGTCCTCCTGATCGAGGACTCCGAGGTACTACGGGGCATGCTGCTGGAGTACCTCACGGCCTTTCCGTTCGTGGAATCGGTGGACTGGGCCGATACGGAAAGCGGGGCGGTGAAACTGGCAACGCACGGCAACTACGATGTGTCGATCGTCGACCTGCAGCTGCGCCAGGGCAATGGCATCAACGTGC
>DAIOET010000787.1:0-1707 GCA_036746135.1 Cupriavidus sp. | reverse complement strand
TTCCGCGCGGTGGACGCGCTGATCACGAACTTCCACCTGCCCAAGTCGACGCTGCTGATGCTGGTGTCGGCCCTGGCGGGCGTGGAAGCGATCCGTGCGGCCTATCGCCATGCGGTCGACCAACGCTACCGATTCTTCAGCTACGGCGACGCCATGCTGCTGACCCGCCGCGACTGATCCGGCGCGACCGACCGATTTCGAGAACAGAAACATGCTTAATTTCGAACTGCTGACCACCGATGGCAACGCGCGCCGAGGCCGTGTCACGCTGAACCACGGCGTGGTGGAAACGCCGATCTTCATGCCCGTGGGCACCTACGGATCGGTCAAGGCGATGTCGCCGCTGGAACTGAACGAGATTGGTGCCCAGATCATCCTGGGCAACACGTTCCATCTGTGGCTGCGCCCCGGGCTGGACGTCGTCGAAACCCACAAAGGCCTGCACAAGTTCATCGGCTGGGACAAGCCCATCCTGACCGACTCCGGCGGCTTCCAGGTCTTTTCGCTCGGTGAACTGCGCAAGATCACGGAAGAAGGCGTCACGTTCGCCTCGCCGGTGAACGGCGACAAGCTGTTCCTGTCGCCCGAGATCTCGATGCAGATCCAGCGCACGCTCAATTCGGACATCGTCATGCAGTTCGACGAGTGCACGCCATATGAGATCGACGGCCGCCCGGCCACGCACGACGAAGCCGCCCGTTCTATGCGCATGAGCCTGCGCTGGGCCAAGCGGTCGCGCGACGAATTCGAGCGGCTGGCCAATCCGAATGCGCTGTTCGGCATCGTGCAGGGCGGCATGTTCGAGGACCTTCGCGACGAATCGCTGGCCGGGCTGTCCGAGCTGGACTTCCACGGCTATGCGATCGGCGGCCTCTCCGTGGGCGAGCCCAAGGAAGACATGATGCGCGTCCTGGAGCACGTGGGTCCGCGCTTGCCGGCTCACAAGCCGCACTACCTGATGGGCGTGGGCACGCCGGAAGACCTGGTGGCCGGCGTCGCGCACGGCGTGGACATGTTCGATTGCGTGATGCCGACGCGAAATGCCCGTAATGGCTGGCTGTTCACACGCTTTGGCGACGTAAAGATCCGCAATGCGGCACACCGCAACGATCCCCGCCCGCTGGACGAGCAGTGCGGCTGCTACACCTGCCGCAATTTCTCGCGCGCGTATCTGCATCACCTGCACCGCGTTGGCGAAATCCTGGGCGCGCGCCTGAACACGATCCACAACCTCTATTACTACCTGGAGCTGATGCGCGAAATGCGCACCGCCATCGAGGAGCACCGCTTCGAGGCGTTCCGCCGCCAGTTCGCCGAAAACCGCGCGCGCGGTACCAAATAGCGCAATGTTTTGAAGACAAGACAGGCAGGCGAACTTTTTGGCGTCTGCTGGTCGAATTACTGCCCGCGACGGGTCTGTCCGGGGCGTCTTCCGCAACGTCTGCAAAGTACTTGCAAAGCACCCCGAACAAACCCGTAATTCGCCCTAGAATGCCAAGGCGGGACAACAACCGGGTGATAGAATGCCCGATTCCCTGATTGACCTTTGTGACGGAGAAGTAACGTGCTGATTTCGAACGCTTTTGCGCAGACCGCTGGTGCCAGCGGCGCGGCCGGTGGCCTGATGAGCTTCCTGCCGATCATCCTGATGTTCGCGGTGCTGTGGTTCATCATGATCCGCCCGCAGATGAAGCGCCAGAAGGAATC
>DAIOET010000786.1:0-1714 GCA_036746135.1 Cupriavidus sp. | reverse complement strand
GCCAGTTCGCGCAGGCGGTTCGAGTTCGAGCTGTTCGGGCTGCCCACCACGATCACGACCTCCACCTGCGGCACCATGAACTTCACGGCGTCCTGGCGGTTCTGCGTGGCATAGCAGATGTCCTGCTTCTTCGGCTCGCGGATCTGCGGAAAGCGAGCCTTGAGCGCGGCCACGATTTCGGCGGTCTCGTCCACCGACAGCGTGGTCTGCGTGACGTAGGCCAGTTGCGCCGGGTCGGCAACCGCGAGGCGGTTGACGTCCTCGACCGACTCCACCAGCAGCATGCCCCGCTCGGACTGGCCCATCGTGCCTTCCACTTCGGGGTGTCCCTTGTGGCCGATCATGATGATCTCGCAGCCTTCGGCGCGCATCTTGCTCACTTCGACGTGGACCTTGGTCACCAGCGGGCAGGTGGCATCGAACACGGTCAGGCCGCGGCGCGTGGCATCCGCCCGCACTTCCTTCGACACGCCGTGCGCGCTGAAAATGACGGTCGAACCGGCTGGCACTTCGTCCAGTTCGTCGATGAAGATCGCGCCCTTCTTGCGCAGGTCGGCCACCACATAGGCGTTGTGCACGATCTCGTGGCGCACGTAGATCGGCGCACCAAACAGCGACAGCGCGCGTTCGACGATTTCGATTGCACGGTCCACGCCGGCGCAGAAGCCACGCGGCTGCGCCATCAGGATCTCGGCTTCGGCAGAGGTAGTGAGTTCGGTCATGCTGCGTTCCATCGCCACGGCAGACATCAGAGAATTCCGATCAGCTGGACGTCGAACAGGATCGTCTGTCCGGCCAGCGGGTGGTTGAAATCGAAGAGCGCCGCCGTATCGCCGTATTCCTTCAGCACACCGGCGTACTTGCCGCCGCCAGGCGCGTTGAATTCGACGAGATCGCCAGGCGTGTATTCCTCTTCGCTGTTCTCGCGCAGCGTGGCCAGCGAGACCCACTGCAACAATTCAGGATTGCGCGGGCCGAATGCGTGATCGGCATCCAGGCGGTACGTGGTGCGGTCGCCTTCGGGCATGCCCAGCAGCGCCTGCTCCAGCGTGGGCGCCAGCTGGCCCTGGCCCAGCAGCAACGTGGCCGGTTTTTCCTCGAACGTGCTCACCACTTCGGTGCCGTTCTCGAGGGCGATACTGTAGTGAAGCGTCAGGAAGGAATCGACCTGAACGGTCTTGCGCGCGGACGCGCCAGCGGCGCCGGCCTGCGCCGAAGTAGTTTGCAAAGTCATGGGAGTCAACCGGTCAACAGCCGCCATTGTATGCGACTGGACCGTCCGGCGCCGGGTACGCCCGTGCCCGTGTGCGGGAAATCGTCAAAGTCGGCCGCCCACGCCGGACTGGACAGGCGCCGGCGCCGCTATTAAAGTGTGGCCCGCTCCGCGTTAGTGCGCGGGGCGCACAGAGCAGGACCGGCTTCCGGGCGTCACGCCACGTGACGCAGGCGGCACGGCGCAACAGCCCGCTTCCGAATCTATCGGAAGGCATTGATTCGCCGCTCGTTTCCGGTCTATAATGTTCGTTTCGCTGAAGTACCAATCCGCTGCAGTCCGGGCCCGCGCGCCTTTTGTTGATCTGTTGCGAACATTGTCCACGAATAAGATTTAGGAGTGCTTCATGGCACGCGTCTGTCAAGTGACCGGGAAAGCGCCGATGGTCGGCAACAACGTTTCCCACGCAAACAACAAGACCAAGCGCCGTTTTCTGCCCAA
>DAIOET010000785.1:0-1727 GCA_036746135.1 Cupriavidus sp. | reverse complement strand
TCTTCCTTGCCCAGCGCCTTGCAGATCGGCTCCCAGGCGTGGCCCTGGATGGTGAAGTAGATATAAGCGTTCGGATCGGTCTCCCAGCCCTTGCACTTCAGCACCCAGCCCGGCTGGCCGCCACCGCCGGCATTGCCACCGCGCGGCACCACATCGGAGAACTCGCCGTGCGGGTACTGGGGATACTCTTCCAGATAGCCCAGGGCGTCCAGGCGCTGCTGGTCGCGCAGCTTCACGCGGCACAGGTTCAGCACGGCGTCCTGCATCGACACGGCCACCTTCTGGCCCTTGCCGGTCTGCTGGCGGCCGATGATCGCGGTCAGGATGCCGATGGCCAGGTGCATGCCGGTGTTCGAATCGCCCAGGGCGGCGGCCGACACGGTCGGCGGGCCATCCCAGAAACCGGTGGTCGACGCGGCACCGCCGGCGCACTGCGCCACGTTTTCGTAGACCTTCAGGTCTTCGTAGTGGTGGCCGTCGCTGAAGCCCTTGACCGAGGCCACGATCATCATCGGGTTCAGTTCGTTGATGCGCTCCCACGAGAAGCCCATGCGGTCCAGCGCGCCCGGGCCGAAGTTCTCGACCAGCACGTCCGATTCGCGGATCAGCTGCTCCAGGATCTTCTTGCCTTCCGGCTTCTTGGTGTCCAGCGTCAGCGAGCGCTTGTTGCTGTTCAGCATCGTGAAGTACAGCGCGTCGGCATCGGGCTGGTCACGCAGCTGCGTGCGGGTGACGTCGCCGGAGCCGGGGCGCTCCACCTTGATGACGTCGGCGCCGAACCATGCGAGGAGCTGCGTGCAGGCGGGGCCGGCCTGTACGTGCGTAAAGTCGATGATCTTGATGCCGTTGAGTGGGAGGTTCACTGTCGCTCTCCTGATGGAATAGAGGGGTGAAATTCGGGTGGATTACTTCTTGGCCGAGCTTTGCGGATTCAGATTGGTCAGCCGACCGCTTTCGGTGCCGGCTGCCGGATCGATGACGGCGTTGACCAGCGTGGGCCTGCCCGACCGCAACGCTTCGCTCACCGCGGCTTCGAGTTCCGCCGGTGTGGTGACGTTGTGGCCAACGCCGCCGAACGCTTCCATCATCTTGTCGTAGCGCGCCCCTGGGACGAACATCGTGACCGCCGGGTCCGTGCCGCCGGTCGGATTCACATCGATACCCTTGTAGACGCCGTTGTTGTTGAAGATGACAACGCAGATCGGCAGGTTGTAGCGGCAGATCGTTTCGACCTCCATGCCGGAGAAACCAAACGCACTGTCACCGCACAGCGCCAGAACCGGCTTGTTGGTTTCGACCGCCGCTGCGACCGCGTAACCCATGCCCACACCCATCACGCCCCAGGTGCCTACGTCCAGGCGCTTGCGCGGCTCGTACATGTCGATCACGGCACGGGCGTAGTCCAGCGTGTTGGCGCCTTCGTTGACAAACGAGATATCCGGATTGGCTTTGACGACGTCCTTCAGCGCACGCAACGCGCTGTGGAAATTCATCGGCGACACATCCTTGGACAAGGTCTCGGCCATCTTCGCCAGGTTCTTCTCCTTGCGCTCTTCCACCGCGCCCAGCCAATCGGCGCCCGGCTTCGTAAAGTCGTTGCCGATCTTGCCGAGCAATGCCGACACACACGAACCGATGTCACCCACTACCGGCGCGGCGATGGCCACGTTGCTGTCCATCTCGGTCGGCGAGATGTCGATCTGGATGAACTGCTTCGGCTTGCCCCA
>DAIOET010000784.1:0-1732 GCA_036746135.1 Cupriavidus sp. | reverse complement strand
AGGCCTACAAGATGCACATCCGCGTGCTGCTGTCGAAGTACCGCAGCTACACGCCTTGCGAAACCTGCTGTGGCGCCCGGCTGAAGACCGAGGCGCTGCTGTGGCGCCTGGGCAGCAATGACAATGCCGATGCGGTTCTGCCGCCGGCGGACCGCTTCATGCCGAAGGGCGTGGACTGGTCCCGTGCGCAGCTCCAGGCCCTGCCGGGTTTGACCGTGCACGACCTGATGCTGATGCCGATCGCGCGCATCCGGCGCTTTTTCGACGACCTCACGCTGCCGAGCGCGTTGCTCGACGACGCGCTCAAGCTGCTGCTGGCCGAAGTCCGCACGCGGCTCAAGTATCTCTGCGACGTCGGGCTGGGCTACCTGACGCTCGATCGCCAGAGCCGCACGCTGTCCGGTGGCGAGGTGCAGCGGATCAACCTGACGACCGCGCTGGGCACGTCGCTGGTCAATACGCTGTTCGTGCTCGACGAGCCGAGTATCGGCCTGCATCCGCGCGACCTGAACCGCATCGTCGAAGCGATGCATCGTCTGCGCGATGCGGGCAATACGCTCGTGGTGGTGGAGCACGACCCCTCGGTGATGCTGGCGGCCGACCGGCTGATCGACATGGGCCCCGGCCCCGGCGAGCGTGGCGGGTCGATCATCTTCGACGGCACCCCCGAGGCCATCCGCGGCGAACGGACGCTGACCGGCGACTACCTGGGTGGCCGGCGGCGCGTGACCGATGCCACGGACTGGCAACTTCGGCCCGTGGATGACGGCACCCCACGCCTGAGGCTGGAAGGTGCCTCGGAACACAACCTCAAGGACGTCACGGTAGAGATTCCGTTGAACCGGCTGGTCTGCGTGACTGGCGTGTCCGGTTCCGGCAAGTCGACGCTGCTGCAGGACGTGCTGTATCCGGTCATGGCCCGCCACTTCGGCAAGGCCACGGAGTCGCCGGGTGCGTACCGTGATCTGGCCGGTGCCGAACTGGTCGACGACGTGGTGTTCGTCGATCAGTCGCCGATCGGCAAGACGGCGCGTTCGAACCCGGCCAGCTACGTGGGCGCGTTCGACGAGATTCGCAAGCTGTTCGCCAAGGCGCCTCTCGCGCTGCAGCGCGGCTATACGGCCGGCACGTTCAGCTTCAACTCCGGCGACGGCCGATGCCCGACGTGCGGCGGCTCCGGTTTCGAGCACGTGGAGATGCAGTTCCTGTCGGACGTCTATCTGCGCTGCCCCGACTGCGACGGCACACGCTACCGCGCGGAAGTGCTCGAAGTGAAAATCGAGCGCGCCGCGCGCGGACAGGCGCCGCGCACATTGAGCGTGGCCGACGTGCTTGAGCTGACCGTCAGCGAAGCCACCGCGCTGTTCGAGGGCGATGCCGCCGTACTGCGCGTGCTGGCGCCAATCGCCGACGTGGGGCTGGAATACGTGAAGCTGGGCCAGCCGGTGCCGACGCTGTCCGGCGGCGAGGCGCAGCGCCTGAAGCTGGCCGGCTTCCTGGCCGAGACGGCCGCCGCGCAGCCGGTGAAGAACCGCAAGGCGGTGGTGCTGCCGAAGCGGCTGTTCATGTTCGATGAACCGACGACCGGCCTGCATTTCGACGATATCGCCAAGCTCATGCGCGCGTTCGGCAAGCTGCTCGATGGCGGGCATTCGCTGATCGTGATCGAGCACAACCTCGACGTGATCCGGGCCTCGGACTGGATCGTCGACCTGGGTCCGGAAGGCGGCGA
>DAIOET010000783.1:0-1732 GCA_036746135.1 Cupriavidus sp. | reverse complement strand
AGGCCAGCCGGGTTGTACAGCGTGGTGCGGTGATCCTGCACGGCCACCACCTTGGCGCCAGCCTCATGGAACAGCTTGGCGGCCACGGCGCCAACGTTGCCGAAGCCCTGCACGGCCACGCGCGCACCCTTGATGTCCATCCCCAGGTTGCGGGCGGCTTCCGAACCGACGACGAACACGCCGCGGCCGGTGGCTTCATGACGGCCCAGCGAGCCGCCCAGCGAGATCGGCTTGCCGGTCACCACGCCGGTGGACGTGCTGCCCGAATTCATCGAGTACGTATCCATCATCCAGGCCATGACCTGGGCGTTGGTGTTCACGTCCGGTGCCGGGATGTCCTTGCTCGGTCCGATGATGATGTTGATTTCGCTGGTGTAGCGGCGCGTCAGGCGTTCCAGCTCACCGTTCGACAGCGTGCGCGGATCCACGCGGATACCGCCCTTGGCACCGCCGTACGGCACGTTCACGGCCGCGTTCTTCACCGACATCCATGCGGACAGCGCCATCACCTCGGACAGCGTCACGTCCTGGTGGAAACGCACGCCGCCCTTGCCCGGGCCGCGCGACAGGTTGTGCTGCACCCGGTAGCCCTCGAAGTGGGCGATGGTGCCGTTGTCCATTTCAATGGGTACGTCGACGACCAGCGCGCGCTTCGGGCGCTTCAAGGTTTCCACCCAGCGTGCCAGCGAACCCAGGTAGGGCGTGACACGGTCGACTTGCTGCAGATAGATGCCCCACGGGCCGAGATTGTCGGCGTTCAGGTACGAAGGCAGGGTATGAGCATTGGAGACGTTTTGCGTCGGTGCTGCGGAAGACATCGTTGGGTTCCGAGTGAAGGTGACACGGAGCATATCGGCGCCACCCCAAACCGATCCAATGCCGATTGCTCATCCGCCCCAGACTCGTTATGCAAGTCTTGCATAACCTTCACCCGCCCTCCTGGCGGCGTCAGGCGCCAGCCGTGTGCGCCTCCGCCGGGACCTGCAGCGCGGCCCAGACCTTGTCCACCAGCTGACGCTTGCGGCGTGCCGGCCCGACGCGCCGATCACCGTTATCCGCCGGCCGTTCGCGATACAGCCGGATTTCCATATCGATCGATTGCGGCAGCCCGCGCGCGGCCTCGGCCCGTACCAGGCGGCCGGCGGCCACGTCCTCGCGCACCGTACTCTCGGGCAGGAAGGCCATGCCGTGACCGGCCAGCGCCATGACCTTGAGCGCCTCGGCCATATCGGTCTCGTAGCATTTGTCCAGCTTGAGCGTATCGCCGGACTCGGCCAGCAGCATGTCAACCATGCGGCCCAGGAACGCATTGGGCGTGTAGCTCAGGAATGGCACCGGCTTCTTGTCGGTGCCCGGCAATCGGAACAGCGGCCGGCCCGTGGCGTCGGGCACGCTGAACGGCGACAGCCGCTCGGTGCCGAGCACCAGCATGTCGTAGTGGGCCGGATCGAGCTGGATAGCCTGGCGCGGGTGGTGATAGACCATGACGAGGTCGCACCCGCCCTCCACCAGCATCAGCACCGCGTCATGCACATTCAGTGCGCGCAGCCGGCAGGGCAATGTGCCCAGCTTGCGCTCCACGGCCTTGAGCCATTCGGGGAAGAACGTCAACGACAACGTGTGCGGCACGGCGAATTCCAGTACCTGCGCGTTGGCCGAGCGCTGGCCGCGCATCAGTGCGCGCGTTTCGCTGACCTGCGCCAGCATCGCCAGCGCCTGTTCGTAGAACACC
>DAIOET010000782.1:0-1733 GCA_036746135.1 Cupriavidus sp. | reverse complement strand
GCACGATCTGGTCATCGTCGCCATGCAGGATCAGCGTGGGCACCGTGATCTTCTTCAGGTCCTCGGTGTAGTCCACTTCCGAGAACTCCTTGATGCACAGGTACTGGCCCAGCACGCCGCCGGCCATGCCCTGCGCCCAGAATGCGTCGATGGTGCCTTGCGAAACCTTGGCATTGGGGCGGTTGAAACCGAAGAACGGCACGGCCAGGTCCTTGTAGAACTGCGAGCGGTTCTCGGCAACGCCCTTGCGGATGTTGTCGAATACTTCCAGGGGCAGGCCGTTCGGGTACGCGGCGCTCTTGGCCATCGTCGGCGGCACGGCGCCGATCAGCACGGCCTTTGCCACGCGCTTCGTGCCATGACGGCCGATGTAGCGTGCCACTTCGCCGCCGCCGGTGGAGTGGCCCACCAGCGTGGCGCCCTTGATGTCGAGCGCGTCGAGCACGGCGGCCAGGTCATCGGCGTAGGTGTTCATGTCGTTGCCCTGCGCCGGCTGGTCCGAGCGGCCATGTCCGCGGCGGTCGTGGGCGATCACGCGAAAGCCCTTCTGCACCAGGAACAGCATCTGGGCATCCCAGGCGTCGGCATCGAGCGGCCAGCCGTGCGAGAACACGACCGGACGGCCACTGCCCCAATCCTTGTAGAAGATGCGCGTGCCGTCCTTGGTCGTCACGTAGCTGCCTTGCTTGCCCTGGCGGCCAGCGGCCGGCGCTGCTTCCGCGACGGCGGGCGTCAGGGCGGCCATCGACGCCACGGAGGCGGCGGCTGCGCCAACGGTGCTGCCGACCAGCAGCTTGCGGCGCGAGGCGTCGTGTTGTTCAGCGGTTTGTTGGGGGGCGGCTTTCGACATCAGATTCTCCTGCGTAAAAGTTGTATTCAACTTGTTTGATTTATCTGCCTGGCGCATTACGGCGGCTCTGGCGTTGTGCGCTGGCGATGGAGTGAACTTTAGCGGCGGTCATGCGGTCTATGCTGCACTCGTGCTGAATATATCGATCAAAAAATTTCAATAAGAATCAGCGGTGCGAATGCGGCGGATTGAAGCTGGCCGGCCCGGCGTGCGGCACGACGGGCCGATCGGCTTTGCTGCCGTGCCTTAGCGCGCCGCCACCGGGGCGATCGACTCGTGCGACGTGGCCGTGCGCTGCGCGGCCTTGTGCACCATCGTGTAGGCGTAGTCCACGCCCATGCCGTAGGCGCCCGAGTGTTCCTTGACGAGCTTCATCACGGCGTCATACGTGTCGCGGTGCGCCCAGTCGCGTTGCCATTCCAGCAGCACCTGTTGCCAGGTCACGGGCACGACGCCGGCCTGCACCATGCGCTGCATGGCGTAGTCATGGGCTTCCTTGCTGGTGCCGCCGGAGGCATCGGCCACCATGTAGATCTCGTAATCGCCTTCCAGCATTGCGCACAGCGCGAACGTGGTGTTGCAGACCTCGGTCCACAGGCCGGCCACGACGACCTTCTTGCGGCCGTTCGCCTTCAGCGCGTCACGCACTTTCTGGTCGTCCCACGAGTTCATCGAGGTGCGTTCGAGCGTCTTGGCATCGGGGAACACATCGAGGATTTCGGGATACGTGTAGCCCGAGAATGATTCGCTTTCCACCGTGGTGATGGTGGTGGGCACGTTGAAGATCTTCGCGGCCTTGGCCAGGCCCACCACGTTGTTCTTCAGTGCCTGGCGGTCCATCGACTGCACGCCGAAGGCCATCTGGGGCTGGTGGTCGATGATG
>DAIOET010000781.1:0-1736 GCA_036746135.1 Cupriavidus sp. | reverse complement strand
AACTTCCTGTACACGCACTTCGACGAGATCTGCGAAATCATGAAGGCGTACGACGTGTCGTTCAGCCTTGGTGACGGCCTGCGTCCGGGTTGCATCGCCGATTCGAACGACGACGCCCAGTTCGGCGAACTGCGCACGCTGGGCGAGCTGACGGCCAAGGCCTGGGAGCACGACGTCCAGGTCATGATCGAAGGCCCGGGCCACGTGCCGCTGCAGCGCATTCAGGCCAACATGGACGAGGAACTGAAGCACTGCTACGAAGCCCCGTTCTACACGCTGGGACCGCTGGTCACCGACATCGCGCCGGGCTACGACCACATCACCAGCGGCATCGGTGCCGCCAACATCGGCTGGATGGGCACGGCCATGCTGTGCTACGTCACGCCGAAGGAGCACCTGGGCTTGCCGGACAAGGAAGACGTCCGCGAGGGCATCATCACGTACAAGATTGCCGCCCATGCCGCCGACCTGGCCAAGGGCTGGCCCGGCGCTCAGCTGCGCGACAACGCGCTGTCCAAGGCGCGCTTCGAGTTCCGCTGGGAAGACCAGTTCAACCTTGGCCTCGATCCCGAGCGCGCGCGTTCGTTCCACGATGCCACGCTGCCGGCGGAAGGCGCGAAGATCGCTCACTTCTGCTCGATGTGCGGCCCGAAGTTCTGCTCGATGAAGATCACGCAGGAAGTGCGCGATTACGCGGCATCGCTGCCGGACGCGCAGAAAGGCATGGAAGAAAAGTCGATCGAGTTCGTGAAGTCCGGCGCGAAGATCTACTCGTAAGCCACAAACGTTGTCTTGCAGGACGGGCGGCGCTCCGCTGGGACGCCGCCCGGCAGTACCCGTAGCACGTAGTACCCAGAGTCCCGCGCGCGGCGCCCCCACGCGGCGCGGCGGTATTCACCCAACTGGAGGCCGGTCGGCGCAACTTCTTTGCCAACGCCGCCGGCATACAAGCCCATGACAGCAGTACAGTCCTTCGATGTCGCCATCCTCGGCGCCGGCCTGGCCGGGCGTTTATCCGCCTGGCAACTGGTGCGCGCGGGCGCCCGCGTGGCGCTGGTGGAGCGTGGCGGCCCCGATGGCAGCGGCTCCGCCGCGCATGTAGCCGCGGCCATGCTCGCGCCGCTGGCCGAATCGGCCATCGCCGAACGACGCATCGTCGATCTTGGCATCGCGAGCGTCGACCTGTGGCGCACCTGGATTCAGGAACTGCCCGAGCCCGTGTTCTTTCAGGAGGACGGCACGCTGGTGGTCTGGCACGCGCAAGACCGTAGCGAGGTGTCGCTGTTCACCGGCCGCATGCGCGCCGTGGCGCCTCCCGATCTGGTGCAGGCGCGCCTGCGCGCGCTCGACGGCAATGGCGTGGGACAACTGGAGCCAGCGCTGACCGGCCGCTTTCCACAGGGCCTGCTGTTGCAGGGTGAAGGACAGCTCGATAACCGTGGCGCCATGCGCGCGCTGCTTTCATGCGCCATCGAGGAAGGGTTGCATTGCGTCTGGGAAGCGGGCGAGATCGATGCCGCCGCGCTGCCCGCGCTGGGCATCCAGGCCGGCGTGGTGCTCGATTGCCGTGGCCTGGGCGCGCGCGCCGCGTGGACCGATGCCGGTGCGCAAGGCCAGACACTGCCGGGTTTGCGCGGCCTGCGCGGCGAGGTGGTGCGCGTGCATGCGCCGGACGTGAAGCTGCATCGCCCGGTGCGTCTGCTGCATCCGCGCTACCCGATCTACATCGCGCCGAA
>DAIOET010000780.1:0-1739 GCA_036746135.1 Cupriavidus sp. | reverse complement strand
CCCTCCACTGCTTTGCAACCCACGTCGAAACCAGGTCGGCCCCAATGTGCGTAGTAAAACGCGAAAGAAAACGGATTGTACCCGGTTTCGACGCCTGTGGCGCGCCACCGGTTCCCTACGGATAGCTGGGGACTCAGCCCAGCAGTTCAAGCAGCTTAATCAATTCCGACGGGTGATGGATCAGGTAGTCGGCGCCCCAGGTGTCGGGTGGTTCGTCTTCGCCGCAGTAGCCATAGGCTGCCGACACCGTTGCCATGCCAGCGGCTTTGCCGGCCTGTATGTCGCGCAGGTCGTCGCCAACATAGAGGCAGCGCGCCGGCGCCACGCCGCTGAGTTCCGCCGCGTGTAGCAACGGGGCAGGGTGGGGTTTTGCGTGGGGTGTCGTGTCGCCGCTGACCACGGCTGACGCGCGCGGCGCGAGGCCGATGGCCTTGACCAGCGGCACGGTGAAGCGTGCGATCTTGTTCGTGACGATGCCCCAGGGCACGCCATCGGCTTCGAGCTTTGCCAGGACGTCGTCCATCCCTTCGAACAGCCGGGTATGCACGGCGATATCGGCCTCGTAGTACTCGAGGAAGGTATCGCGCAGCGTCGGGAACTCCGGATCTTCCGGGCGCTTGCCGAAGGCCGCGCCGATCAGCCCGCGCGCGCCGTGCGAGGCCACCGGCCGGAGCTTTTCGTAGGCGACTGGCGGCATGCCATGTTCGACGACCAGTCGGTTGGCGGCGGCGGCCAGGTCGGGAGCCGTATCGGCCAGCGTGCCATCAAGATCGAAGAAAACCGCGTCAAACTTCGTCATGGTTCAGGCTGCCTTCCGAAACGCCATCATGTAGTTGACGTCGGTGTTGCGGCCTAGCGAATAGATCTGCGTCAGCGGGTTGTAGGTCATGCCAAGCATTTCCACGAGGTCCAGGCCGGCGTTGCGTGCAAAGCGGGCCATTTCGGACGGCGTGATGAACTTCTCGTAGTCATGCGTGCCGCGCGGCAGCATGTTCAGTACATATTCGGCGCCGACGATCGCCAGCAGGTACGCCTTCAGGTTGCGGTTGATCGTCGAGAAAAAGACATAGCCGCCGGGTTTGACCAAGGTCGTGCAGGCGCGCACGATCGACTGCGGATCGGGCACATGCTCGAGCATTTCCATGCAGGTCACTACGTCGACGCTGGCCGGTGCGCGGGCCGCTAGATCCTCTACGGCGATTTCCTCGTATGTCACCGCCACGCCCGATTCCAGGCTGTGCAGGTCGGCTACCTTCAGGGCCTTGGTGGAGAGGTCGATGCCGCGGACGGACGCGCCAGTGCGCGCCATGCTTTCAGACAGGATGCCGCCGCCGCAGCCGACGTCAATCACCTGCTTGCCCGACAGGCGCGCGATGCCGTCGATCCATCCCAGTCGGAGCGGGTTCAGGTCATGCAGCGGCTTGAATTCGCTGTTTGGGTCCCACCAGCGGTGAGCCAGTTCGCTGAACTTGTCGATCTCCTTCGGATCGGCATTGCGGCTGGGTTGGGCGGGAGAGTTCAAGGTGTTGGAATGCGACATCATGGGCGCCACGCATTGCGGCGGGTCGTATGAGAAGGCTGCGGCAACTTTACCAAAAAAACGGTGCCGCGCCGAATGCGGATGGGTTGTCGGGTCCCTGGCGGGAAGCCGAGCTAGCCAAGGCCGACAGGGGCGACCGGGCCAGGGCGAAAAAAAAGCCCAGCTTGCGCTGGGCTTTTCTTCATCGGAGAGGATCCGA
>DAIOET010000779.1:0-1741 GCA_036746135.1 Cupriavidus sp. | reverse complement strand
CCTGAACTGGCGCGCAAGCTTGGGCTGGACGAGGCCACGTTCATGCGCACGATCAACGAATACAACGCGGCATGCCGCGTCGGCAAGTTCGACCATACGGTGCTCGATGACTGCCACACCGAAGGCGTGACGCCGGGCAAGACACACTGGGCACGGCCGATCGACACGGCGCCGTTCTACGGCTATGCGCTGCGTCCCGGCATCACCTTCACCTACCTGGGCCTGAAGGTGAACGACGAATCGGCGGTGCATTTTGACGGCGAGCCGAGCCCGAACCTGTACGTGGCCGGCGAAATGATGGCCGGTAACGTGCTGGGCAAGGGCTACACCGCCGGCGTGGGGATGGCCATCGGTACGGCGTTCGGCCGCATCGCGGGCACCCAGGCGGCAAAGGCTGCCGTTCGGATGGCAGCGGCACCAAAGGCATCACGGGAAAAGGAATATGCAACATCTTGAAGCGCTGACGCGCGAGGCGGCGGCGCTGGCCAATGGCGCGCTGCCGTTGACCACCGACGAGGCCGAAGTGGCCCGCACCCTGCAGATCTGCAACGCCTGCCGCTATTGCGAGGGCTTCTGTGCCGTGTTTCCGGCGATGACGCGCCGCCTGGAATTCCCCAAGGCGGACATTCATTACCTGGCCAACCTGTGCCACAACTGCGGCGCCTGTTATCACGCCTGCCAGTACGCGCCGCCGCACGAGTTCGCGGTGAATATCCCGCAGGCGATGGCCAAGGTCCGTGTGCAGACCTACGGCGACTACGCATTCCCGGCGGCATTGGGCGGACTGTACCGGCGCGCGGGCGCCACGATGGCACTGGCGCTGGCCGGCGGTCTTGCGCTGTTCCTGCTGATGGTGCTGGCCATGCGCGGCACGCTCTTGCATGAGCCGCTGGCTGGCAACTTCTACGCGATCTTCCCGCACAACCTGCTGGCGGCGATGTTCGGCGTGGTCTTCCTGTTTGCCTGCGGGGCGCTTGGGATTGGCGTGACGCGCTTCTGGCGCCGCGTCACGCCCGGCACGCGCAATGGCGACGAGCGCGGCGCCGCAACCGGCAGCGCGGTACACGATGCGCTGAAGCTGAAGTACCTGGACGGTGGTCATGGCCAGGGCTGCAACAACGATGACGATGCATTCACGCTGCTGCGCCGCCGCTTCCACCATTTCACGTTCTATGGCTTCATGCTGTGCTTTGCGGCAACGGCCGTGGCCACGCTTTACCACTACCTGCTGGACCTGCATGCGCCGTATCCGGTGACCAGCCTGCCGGTGCTGCTGGGTATCGCGGGCGGGATCGGCCTGCTCGTGGGGCCGGCCGGCCTGCTCTGGCTGAACCTCAAGCGCGACGAACGGACGACGGACACCAGCCAGAAGCCGATGGACCGTGGCTTTATCGCGCTGCTATTCCTGACCAGCGCCAGTGGGCTGTTGCTGCTGGCCTTCCGCGATACTGGCGCGATGGCGGCATTGCTGGCCGTGCACCTGGGTATCGTGATGGCGCTGTTCCTGACGCTGCCCTACGGCAAGTTCGCGCACGGCATCTATCGCAGCGCGGCATTGCTGAAGTACCACATCGAAAAACGCCGGCCCAGCGATCTCGCGCTCGGCTCGGACTGAATTGAATTGAATCGAAACACGGAATCCACCAAGGAGACAGATCATGACGAAACCCGGTGTGCTGAACATCCCGTCGATGCGCAGCCAGTGCAGCGAGGCGGAATGGCAGGCGCGCGTGGACCTGGC
>DAIOET010000778.1:0-1744 GCA_036746135.1 Cupriavidus sp. | reverse complement strand
GCGAAACATTCGCTGCGGCATTCACGCGGTGTCACGTGAACTGGGTTCCAGTCTATGGAGCTAACCCCGGCCGGTCTGTGAGCACTTGTCAGCTTCTGTAAGCAGTCGTGAAGACATTGCGAACATTGTCGGAGAGCAACTCACACGTCCCGCCAGATAACGTGTCGGTCATATTCTCCTTACGTTTCAACGCTATCGATCGCGCATGCGGGCAATAAAAAACCGGGATGCCACTGTCACGCGGCATCCCGGCCATTGCAACTGCTTACAGCTTCAGTGAAGCAATTACAGGTTTGGCGCCAGCGCCCGCTCCAGCGTCAGGCGATCTTCGCCGCGGCGGGCCACCATATCGTCGAGTTGGTCCTGCCCGATCTTGCCGACGCTGAAATACGTCGAGTCCGGATGCGCCAGGTAGAAGCCGCTCACCGACGCGGCCGGCGTCATCGCCAGCCCCTCGGTGATGCCCATGCCGATCTCGGTCGCATCGAGGAATTCGAACACCGGCGCCTTCACCGTATGTTCCGGGCACGCCGGATAGCCCGGTGCCGGACGGATACCGCGATACGCCTCGGAGATCAGCTGATCGTTGTTCAGCGTCTCGCCGGCGTCGTAACCCCAGAGGTCCTTGCGCACGCGCTCGTGCAGGCATTCGGCAAAGGCTTCGGCCAGGCGGTCGGCCAGCGCCTTGAGCATGATCGCGCTGTAGTCGTCATGATCGGCTTCGAACTGCGCTTCCTTTTTGTCTACGCCGATACCGGCCGTGACCGCAAACAGGCCAATGTAGTCCGCCACGCCGCTCGACTTCGGCGCGATGAAGTCGGCCAGGCAGCGATTGGGACGGCGCACGCCGTCCACCACGGGGCGTTCGCTTTGCTGACGCAGGTTGTGCCAGGTCAGCGCCACCTTGCTGCGCGATTCATCGGTATAAATCTCGATATCGTCGTCATTGACCGTGTTGGCCGGCAGCAGCGCCATCACGCCATTGGCGGTCAGCCAGCGGCCCTGGATCAGGCGGGCGAGCATGCTCTTGCCGTCGGAGTACACCCGGCGTGCCGATTCGCCAACGATCTCGTCGTTGAGGATGTCCGGGAATTTGCCGGCCAGGTCCCACGTCTGGAAGAACGGGCCCCAGTCGATGTAGTTGGCCAGTTCCGACAGGTCGTAGTTACGGAACACGCGGCGGCCGATGAACTTCGGCTTCGGCGGCACGTAGCCGTTCCACTCGATCGGCGTCTTGTTGGCACGCGCCTGCGCCAGCGTCACCATCGGCGTGGCCTTCTTGTTGGCGTGCTGGGTGCGGATGCGATCGTAGTCGGACTTCAGGTCGTCCAGGTACTTCGCGGCGCCTTCATCGGACAGCAGGCTCGATGCCACGCTGACCGAGCGCGAAGCGTCCGGCACGTAGACCACGGGACCTTCGTAGTTCGGCGCGATCTTGACCGCCGTATGCACGCGCGACGTGGTGGCGCCGCCAATCAGCAGCGGAATCTTCTTCACGCGGAAGTAGTCGTCGCGCTGCATCTCGGAGGCCACGTAGGCCATTTCCTCAAGCGACGGCGTAATCAGACCGGACAGGCCCACGATGTCCGCGCCCTCGACCTTGGCTCGCGCCAGGATCTCGTTGCACGGCACCATCACGCCCATGTTCACGACTTCAAAGTTGTTGCACTGGAGCACCACCGACACGATGTTCTTGCCGATGTCGTGCACGTCGCCCTTCACGGTCGCGATCACGATCTTGCCC
>DAIOET010000777.1:0-1747 GCA_036746135.1 Cupriavidus sp. | reverse complement strand
AACTGCCCCGAGTACAAGGTGACGGCGGTGCAGGTGATGCCGGTGGCGCAGCCTTCCACATGGCAGCGCAACTATCAGGCGTTCAACGAGGAGCAGCTCGGACACCTGCGCGCGGCCAGCGAGACGGCGCAGGCGGGCTGACGCAGGACTGGCGATGAAGCGCGACGTACCATCCCCCGATAGCGCAACCGGTACCGACGAGGTACCGGCACAGCGCACGTTCGCGGTCAGGCGCTGGCGGCATGGCACGATGACGCCGGAGGTTGACCATCTGGCCGAGGAAATCCCCGTTGCGCTAGAGTACAACGGCATCTCGCACGCGGTGATGCTGGCCACGCCGGCCGACCTGGAGGACTTCGCCATCGGCTTCAGCCTCAGCGAGGGCATTGTCGATGCGGCCGGCGATATCTACGGCATCGACGTGGAGGCCGGCGAGCAAGGCATCACGGTGAAGGTGGAGATCGCCACGGGCGCGTTTGTCGAACTCAAGGGCAGGCGTCGCGCGTTGGCCGGGCGTACCGGATGCGGACTGTGCGGCACCGAATCGCTAGACGAGGTGATGCGCATGCCGCAGCCGGTGCGCAGCGATGCCAGCTTCGATCCCCGCGTGTTCGAGCATGCATTCGCGGTGCTGCACAAGCGGCAGGCGCTGTTGCGCGACACCGGCGCCACGCATGCCGCGGCGTGGATGCGTGCCGATGGCGAGATCGCGCTGGTGCGCGAGGACGTGGGCCGCCACAATGCGCTGGACAAGCTGGCGGGCGCGCTGGCTCGTGGCGGCCAGGAAGATATTGCGAAGGGCGCGGTCATCGTCACAAGCCGCGCAAGCTACGAGATGGTGCAGAAGACCGCGGCCATCGGCGCCGGTGTGCTGGCTGCCGTGTCAGGGCCGACCGCGATGGCCGTGCGCCTGGCCGAAACCGCCGGCCTGACGCTGGCCGGCTTTGTGCGCGGCGGCAGCATGGTGGTCTACAGCCATCCCCAACGACTTCATACGGAATAAAAGGTCAGGCATGCATATCGAAAACCTGGTCAAGATGGCCAACCAGATCGGCAACTTCTTCGAGGCAATGCCGGATCGTGAAGAAGCGCTCGCCGATATCGCCTCCCATGTCAAGAAGTTCTGGGAGCCGCGCATGAAGCGCGCGTTCCTGGCGCATATCGACGACGCCGGAGGCGAAGGCGTGGAACCCATCGTCATGGAAGCGGTGGCGCGTCACCGCGAAAAGTTCGAAGTGACGCTGCGCGACGCGGCCACAACTACTGCTTGAGCCGATAGAGCAACTGCAGGATCGCCAGTCCGAATACGGTGGCGATCACCGCGGTCATTTCGCGGCCCAGCCCGCATGCCACGCCGATGGCCGCCACGGTCCAGATGCTGGCGGCGGTGGTCAGCCCGCGGATGTCCTCTTTACCGCCGCTGTGCTTGATGATGGCGCCCGCGCCGAGAAAGCCGATGCCGGACATCAACCCCTGCAGCACGCGGCTCATATCGCCCAGCGGCATGCCGGCCTGCAGCGGTACCAGCACAAACAGCGCCGACCCCATCGCCACCAGCATGTGCGTGCGCAAGCCGGCGGGCTTGCCGGCCGACTCCCGCTCGTAGCCGATCAGGCCGCCGAGCAGCACGGCCAGTGTCAGCCGTAACAGGATGCGTGTGAGTTCCTTGACGTCCGGTACATCCGCGAACTCCGATCGCAGCGTGCCGTAGACTTCGCCCCAGAGTCCTTCCATCATGGCTGTCTCC
>DAIOET010000776.1:0-1749 GCA_036746135.1 Cupriavidus sp. | reverse complement strand
ATGCCACCAGCTTCCGGCGGCCGTCAGGCACAGGGCATGTCGCATGGTCAGGGCATGTCGCAGCCGAGCAGCCGCTCGTCGGGCGCTATGGCTCCCAGCCAGTCAGCCGGTTCGCAACCGATGGGCGCACAGTCGCCATACGCGCCGCAGAAATGGAGCAAGGGCGACAAGCTGCCGACCGAATTCCGTGACCGGCAGTACGTGATCGATAAGTACAAGGATTACAACCTGCCCGCGCCCAAGAAGGGCTATCACTGGGTGGGCGTTGGCGCCGATTACTACCAGGTGTCGTCGAACGGCACGATCTATTCGGTTGGGCCGGAAGGCAGCTGATGGGGGCGTGAGGGATGGGAAGAAACGCGCCGTGGTTTCCACGGCGCGTTTTTTTATTGCGTGCGCTCAGTCCGGCAGGGCGTCGTACGTCACCAGGAAGACCTGGTCGTCACCGGCGCTGACCGAGAGCCAGACGATGTCGAGATCGGGGAACGCGGCCTCGACGTATTTGCGCTCGTTGCCGATTTCCACCACGAGCACGCCGCCCGGGTTCAGGCGCTTTTTGGCGCCGGCGACGATCCGGCGCACCACGTCCATGCCGTCGTCGCCGCCAGCCAGCGCAAGGCGCGGCTCGGCCAGGTACTCGGCCGGCAGTTCGCGCATCGACTGCTCGTTGACGTACGGCGGATTGGTCAGAATCACATCATATGCGGCGCCCGATGGCAGCGGCGCGTACAGATCGCCTTCATACAGCGAGATGCGATCTTCCATCTTGTAATCGGCCACGTTGCGGCGGGCCACGGCCAGCGCATCGGACGAGATATCGACCGCGTCGATCCGGGCGTTCGGCCAGACGTGCGCGGCGATGATCGGCAGGCAGCCGGAGCCGGTGCAGAGTTCCAGCACCGGGCCGATCTGCTCGATATCGCCCAGCCACGGTTCCAGGCCGTCTTGCAGCAATTCGCCGATAAAGCTGCGCGGCACGATCACGCGCGAATCCACGTAGAAGCGCAGGCCGTGCATGAACGCCTCGTGCGTGATGTACGCGGCCGGCACGCGCTCGGTCACGCGACGGTCGATCACCTTCAGCACCGCGTCGACTTCCTCGGGCAGCAGGCGCGCATCGAGAAACGGATCGAGCGTGTCGAGCGGCAGGTTCAGCGTATGCAGCACCAGGTAGGCCGCTTCGTCATAGGCGTTGGCGCTGCCGTGTCCGAAGGACAGCCGGGCGGCCGTAAACCGGGAAACCGCCAGGCGCAGCAGGTCGCGGACGGTCTGGAGAGGGGAGGTGGTTGCCATGTGCGGGTCCTGCTTGTCAGGCGATCAGGCGTTCGAGCACGCCACGGTAAACATTCTTGAGCGGTTCGATGAAGCGCACTTCCACGTGTTCGTCGATCTTGTGGATGCTGGCGTTCGGCGGGCCAAATTCGATGACCTGCGGGCAGATCTTTGCGATGAAGCGGCCATCGGAGGTGCCGCCCGTGGTCGACAATTCGGTCGTCACGCCGGTCTCGGCGGCGATGGCCGCCGACAGCGCTTCGGAAAGGTCGCCACGCGGCGTCAGGAACGGCTCGCCACCGAGCGTCCAGTCCAGCGTGTATTCCAGGCCATGCTGGTCCAGGATGGCATGCACGCGCTGCTTCAGACCGTCCGGTGTGCTGGCCGTCGAGAAGCGGAAGTTGAAGTCGATCGTCACGTGACCCGGAATCACGTTGGTGGCGCCGGTGCCCGCGTGGATATTCGACATCTGCCACG
>DAIOET010000775.1:0-1750 GCA_036746135.1 Cupriavidus sp. | reverse complement strand
GTGATCGTGCCGCAGGAAGAGATGTGCCCGTTCTTCTTCCGCACGCCGGCGTCGCCGCACCTGGCGGCCGCGCTCGAAGGAGAGCGCATCACGCGCGGCCCGATCCGCGAAGCGTTTGACGCGCTGCGGAGCAAGGCGGATGCCGTGGTGGTGGAGGGCGTCGGCGGCTTTGTCGTGCCGCTCGACGTGGGCGCGGTGCGGTGGAATACCGCCGACCTGGCCGTGATGCTGGACCTGCCCGTGATCATGGTGGTGGGTATCCGCCTGGGATGCCTGAGCCACGCGATGCTGACCGCCGAAGCGGTGCGCGCGCGTGGCCTGAAGCTGGCCGGGTGGATTGCCAACCGCATCGACCCGGACATGCTGTTGCCCACCGAGAACATCGTCACGCTGCAGGACGCGCTGGACGCACCGATGCTGGGCGAACTGCCCTGGCAGGTTGCGCCGGCCGTCGCCGCCCAGCAACTGGACCTGAGGCCGCTGCTGAGCAGCATGGCGCCGATGCCGTCCCCGAATATCGCCGCGCCGCGTCACGCCTGACCCGCGCCCGAAGAACCGAATACGTAATACGAAAATGACTCAAATCGCTGAAACCCAGACCGTCGCCACCATCTCCGCCGAATCGCTGCGCCAGTCCGCGCGCAATATTGCCGCCGCCGCACCGAAGGAAGGCGATGCCTGGCGCGTGGACGACGTGGCCGCGCTGTTTGCCCTGCCGTTCAACGACCTGCTGTTCCGCGCCCAACAGGTGCACCGCGAGAACTTCGACGCCAACACCGTGCAACTGTCGACGCTGCTGTCGATCAAGACCGGCGGCTGCGAGGAAGATTGCGGCTACTGCCCGCAGAGCGCGCACCACGACGCCGGCGTGACGGCCGAAAAGCTGATGGACCTGGAAGCCGTGCTCGACGCTGCTCGCTCCGCCAAGGCCAACGGCGCCACGCGCTTCTGCATGGGCGCTGCCTGGCGCAGCCCGAAGGACCGCCACCTGGAGCCGGTGATCGACATGGTGCGCGAGGTAAAGGCCATGGGCATGGAAACGTGCGTGACGCTGGGCATGCTGAAGGCCGAACAGGCACAGCGCCTGAAGGATGCGGGCCTGGACTACTACAACCACAACCTCGATACCTCGCCCGAGTTCTACGGCAAGATCATCACCACGCGCACGTACCAGGACCGTCTGGACACGATCGGCCACGTGCGTGAAGCGGGTATCAACGTCTGCTGCGGCGGCATCGTCGGCATGGGCGAGGCGCGTGAGGCGCGAGCCGGGCTGATCGCCCAGCTGGCCAACATGGACCCGTACCCCGAGTCGGTGCCCATCAACAACCTGGTGCAGGTGGAGGGCACGCCGCTGGCGGGCACCGAAGCGCTGGACCCGTTCGAGTTCGTACGCACGATTGCCGTGGCACGCATCACGATGCCGCGCGCGATGGTGCGCCTGTCCGCTGGCCGCGAGGCCATGGACGAAGCGTTGCAGGCGCTGTGCTTCATGGCCGGCGCCAATTCCATTTTCTATGGCGAGAAGCTGCTGACGACCGGCAACCCGCAAGCGGAGCGCGATCGCGCGCTGCTTGCGCGTCTCGATATCCGCGCCGAGGGTTACGCGGGATAAGGGACGTACCACAGCCGTTCTGAAGGAGCCTGGCTCGCCTCGACCGGAGACAAAGGGAGGAGCCATGTTCAATAAGATCCTGATCGCCAACCGTGGCGAGATTGCCTGCCGTGTGGCGGCCACGTGCCGCCGGCT
>DAIOET010000774.1:0-1752 GCA_036746135.1 Cupriavidus sp. | reverse complement strand
AACTGCGCGCTGGGGCTGAATACGCCGCCCGTGGGTACCACGCAGTTCGTGGGTTGCGCGATCGGTGGCGTGTCGGTGGGTCAGGTCATGCGAACCATCTGGCCGTTCTACGGTGCGTTGCTGGCCGCGCTGTTGCTGGTGACTTATGTGCCGGCGTTCTCGCTGTGGCTGCCGGAGACGCTGCTGAAGTAGGCAGTTGAAGCAGCCCTGGTGTTCCCCCCTCTCCGCCAAGCGGAAGAGGGGGGCCGTTTCGTCTAGGACCGACATGCCCTGGCTCTTACCTGGCCCCGTCCATACCCTGCAAGCGGGCGCTCACACGTTGACGGTTGCGCCAGCCGCCGGTGGCCGCATGGCGGCGCTATGTACCACGCGAGCCGATGGCCATGTCATCGACTGGCTTGCGCCCATGTCATGGCAGGTGCTGGAACAAGGCTTCGACGCATTCCAGTGGCCCAAGGCGGGAAGCTATCCGCTGCTGCCGTTTTCCAACCGTATCCGCGAGGGCCGTTTCCGCTGGCAGGGGCGTGATGTCGAATTGCCCAGCCATCCGGGGCAGGCACACGCGATGCACGGTTTCGGGCACGCGCGGGCCTGGACGGTTGTGGAGCAGGGCGGTGGTCGTCTTGTCATCGCGCTCGCGCATGCGCCGTCTGGCGGAGATTGGCCGTGGGCCGTTTCAGCACGACAGACCTTTGGCCTGACCGAGACGGGCCTCGATGCCGAGCTGACCGTTCGCAACGATGGCGATAGCGCCATGCCGGTGGGCGGCGGATTTCACCCGTTCTTCGCGCGCACGCCAGGTATGCGCATCCAGTTCGATGCCGCGCACATGTGGCCCGCCGATGCAGGTGGCGTGGCCACGGCTCGCACGGTTGTTGGTGACCGGGAGCGCTTTCTGCGTGAGCGCAATCTGCCCGAGTCAGATTTCAGCGTGTACTACAGCGGCTGGAAGCGCGTGGCGACGTTGAAGCGTCCGGATGGCGCCATGCTGACGCTGCGCGCGGTGGAAGGGCTGGATCACCTGGTGCTGCACGCGCCAGCCGGCTGCGATTTCGTGTGCCTGGAACCGGTGTCCCATGTGGCGGATGCGGTGAACCTGGCCGCGCGCGGCTGGGAAGGGACCGGACTTCGCAGTCTGGCGCCCGGCGAGACGGCGACATGGCGCATGCAGTGGCAGATTGCCGTCTGACGGCAGGCTGAAAAACAAACAGGGCGCCGGAGCGCCCTGTTCTGATGGAAGATGGAAGGCCGCCCGAGGCGTCAGCCCTTCGCAGCTTCCTCGCGGTGGTAGCGCGTCACGCGATCCACCTCGTTCTTCGAGCCGAGGATCACCGATACGCGCTGATGCAGCTTGGTCGGTGTCACGTCCAGAATGCGCTCGTGGCCGTTGGTGGCCGCGCCGCCTGCCTGCTCGACCAGGAAGGCCATCGGATTGGCTTCGTACATCAGACGCAGCTTGCCTGGCTTCTCCGGCTCGCGCTTATCCCACGGATACATGAAGACGCCGCCGCGCGTCAGGATACGGTGCACGTCTGCCACCATCGACGCGATCCAGCGCATGTTGAAGTTCTTGCCGCGCGGGCCATCTTCGCCGGCCAGGCATTCGTCGATGTACTGGCGCACCGGGGGTGCCCAGTGACGCATGTTGGACATGTTGATCGCGAATTCCTTGGTGTCTTCCGGGATCTTCACGTCCGATTGCGTCAGCACGAAGCTGCCTGCCTCGCGGTCCAGCGTGAACATGTGCACGCC
>DAIOET010000773.1:0-1753 GCA_036746135.1 Cupriavidus sp. | reverse complement strand
AGTCGGGCGTGGCGCGCTTGAACGCTTCGATAAAGCGTGACTGCTGCTCGCGCTGCGCTTCGGTAAAGCCGGGCAGCATCTCGCTGCCGGCCACGAAGTTGTACGGCAGCGCTTCATCGCCGTGGATGTCGAAGAACAGGTCCACGCCGGTGCGTTCGATCTCGCGGCGCACGTGGTACACCTCCGGGCTGGCCTCCAGGCTCGGCTGCATCCACTCGCGGTTCAGGTTCGCACCCGCCGCATTGGTCCGCAGGTTACCGCGCGACGATCCGTCGGGATTCATGTTCGGCACGATATGGAACACGGCGCGGTCCAGCAGCTTGCGCGCCACCGGATCGCCGTGCCACAGGCCCGTGCCGGTCAGGCGCTGGAGCACCCCTTCGCAGAACCATTCGGCCATGCTCTCGCCCGGATGCTGACGCGCGATCATCCAGATCGTCTTCTTGCCCGGACCGGGCTGACCCAGCGTCACGCAGGTCAGGTCGCGGCCGTCCACGGTGCTGCCAAGGTGCGACAGCTTCGCGAGCGGCGATCGCTGGCACGTGGCCAGCAGCGACAGGTGGCGCTCATCCGGATATGGCTCGAAATAGGCGAACCACACACTGTCGTGCTCGGGCGTGAAGTCGACGATCATGGTCCGGCCGTCGTACTGCGTGGGCACGCGGAACCAGTTTGCGCGGTCGTAAGAAGCCACCGCGCGGTAGTCGCGCCAGCCGTCGGGATACGTGCACTCGCCCGCGTTCAGGAACTGCAGCTTGCACGCCTGACCCGCCGCGCCCTGCAGGCGGAAGTGGAACCACTGGCGAAAATCGGCGTGGGAATCGGCGCGGATGCGCAGGCGGATATCGTCGGCGCGGTCGAGTGCTTCGACTTCAATCGCGCCCGAATCGAACAGCGTGGAGATATGGAGTGCCGAGGTCATGGGGATAGGGTCCTTTTGTCTCAGTCTCGATGTCAGTCTTCCAGGCGGCGGCGGAACACCCAGCGCACGTCGTCGGAGGCGGCCTTGTCGAAGGCATAGCCGTCCTCGTCGAATCGCTTCAGCCTGGCCGGGTCTGTCACGCGGTGCGTGACGGCGTAGCGGGCCATCGTACCGCGTGCACGCTTGGCGTGGAATGAAATGATCTTGTAACGGCCGCCCTTCCAGTCCTCGAACACGGGTGTGATGACGCGCGCATCGAGCACCTTCGGGCGCACCACCTTGAAATACTCCTCGGACGCCAGGTTCACCAGCGTGAGCGAGCCTTCGTGCTTGAGGTCCGCCATATCCTTGTTGAGCAGCTTCGTGACGTCGTCGCCCCAGAACGCGTAGAGGTCGCGGCCGGCGGCATTGTCCAGGCGCGTGCCCATTTCCAGGCGGTAGGGCTGCATCCAGTCCATCGGGCGCAGCACGCCATAGAGGCCGGACAGGATGCGGATATGTTTTTGCGCGAAAGCGAGGTCTTCGGTGGACAGCGTCTTCGCGTCCAGGCCGTCATAGACGTCGCCATTGAAGGCCAGCACGGCCTGCTTGCTGTTGGCGGCCGTGAACTCGGGCGACCAGTCGGCATAGCGGGTCACGTTCAGCACCGCGAGCTTGTCGGAGATGTCCATCAGCGATGCCACATCCTGTGGCGCGAGCTTGCGCAGGCGCTCGATCAGCGTGGCGGAATGGTCGATAAAGCGCGGCATCGTATGGGTCTTGACGCGCGGCGGTGTCTCGTAATCCAGGGACTTGGCGGGAGACAGGACGATGAGCATGGCAAAATCGCGG
>DAIOET010000772.1:0-1757 GCA_036746135.1 Cupriavidus sp. | reverse complement strand
ACCTGGAAACCGATCCGGGCAAGTGCATCGCCAAGGCCTACGACATGGTGCTGAATGGCTGGGAAATGGGCGGCGGTTCGGTGCGTATCTACCGCGAGGACGTGCAGAGCAAGGTGTTCCGCGCGCTGAAGATCGGTGACGAGGAAGCCCGTGCCAAGTTCGGCTACCTGCTGGACGCGCTGCAATATGGCGCGCCGCCGCACGGTGGCCTGGCCTTCGGCCTGGACCGTATCGTGACGATGATGGCCGGCGCCGACTCGATCCGCGACGTGATCGCCTTCCCGAAGACGCAACGTGCGCAGGATCTGCTGACCCAGGCCCCGAGCCCGGTCGACGAAAAGCAGTTGCGCGAGCTGCATATCCGCCTGCGTGCCCAGGAGCCGAAGACGACCGCCTGATCGGTATCTGTCTCCTGTTCCGCTGGCCGGATCATTCCGGTTCGGACATGAAAAGCCGCGCGAAAGCGCGGCTTTTTTGTTTGCGCAGCAAGGATGCGTTTCGATTTGTTACCACTTGGAACGAAGCGCGCCCCCATGATGTCTTTCTGCCTGATGCACGCACGATGCTGGCCCACCCGAAAGGCCGCCGTGACGTGGGAGGACAAGACCAATGCTGCAACTCGATACGGAAACGATCCGGGCCTTCGTGCTGGCCCACTCGGAAACCATCCTGACCTGGCTGGTGGCCGGGCTGCTGATGATGCTGCTGGCGCGCTTCGAGCTGCGCCGCGCGGTGCGCCGGTCGGCGCAGGCGATGTCGGAATCCGTGGCCACCACGGTGGCCGCCTGCGTCCCCGATATCGCACATGCCGTGCAGGGCGCGCAGCCCGCGCCGGACTATGCGCAGGCCCAGCAGGGCAGCGAACCCTTCGCGGCGCAGCGCGCCGAAGCGTTGCGCAAACTGGCCCTGGACACGGTTGCGACGGTAATGGCCCGCGGCCGCTGGCTGGAGGACGTCGGCAATCTGCGCCTGCCGGAGGATGCCCTGCTGTCGGGCCGCCGTGCCGGTGGCGCGGACCCGCTGCTCGTGGTGGCGCCGCAGCCCGTGGTGCAGGCTTACCTGACGGCCCAGCGCACGTTCGACGACGAAGCGTCGCGGCTGCAGACCCATCGGCGTGAAGCATTGCGCCTGCAGGAGACGCTGCAGCAGCTCAGCGCGGAAGCCGCGCATCTGGAGCAGGAAACCGCCAGCATCGTGATGCGTTTCGAGCAGGTCAACGCCCAGGCCGCGCAGGGCGTGGAAGCCGGCGATTATCAGCGCTTCCTGATCCAGAAATACAACCAGCTGGGTTTGCGCGAGAAGGAAATTGGGCAGGAACGTGCGGAGCTGGCCGCTCAGGTGCGCGAAAGTAACGATGCACTGGCCGAACATGCCCATGTGGCGTCGCAGCGCTATACGCAGGCGCTGGCCCCCTTGATGCAGCAGCTGCGTGCCGCCTGGGGGCATGGCGATTCGCCCGAGGTGTTCGACACGTGGCTGCGCGGCATGCCGGGCGTGGCGCCGGACGGCATGGCGACGCCCGCTCCCTCGAATCCGCACTTTCTGACCCCCCGGCAACCGGGTGAGCATACGGTTGCGTGATTCCACATCGCGGTAATCGGACAGTGGAGGACGCCCAAGCCAGCGCCGCTGCGCTATGCTTGGGTTCTGTCGCTTTTTCCGCCCCATGCGCTACAAGATTCCCGAATCAGTACTGGTCGTTATCCATACGCCAGACCTGCAAGTCCTGTTGATCGAGCGTGCCGACCGGCCAGGCT
>DAIOET010000771.1:0-1757 GCA_036746135.1 Cupriavidus sp. | reverse complement strand
TGTCGTAAAACGGCGGGGTCGTGCCCGTCGTCTCCTTGGTAGTGTGCTTCTGCCCGGCTTTTCAGCCGGGCTTTTTTATGTGCGTCGACAGTGCGGCCGATCAGAAGAAGGCTTGCAGGCCGGTCTGAGCGCGGCCCAGGATCAGCGCGTGGATGTCATGCGTGCCTTCGTACGTGTTGACCACTTCCAGGTTCACCACGTGGCGGATCACGCCGAATTCGTCCGAAATGCCGTTGCCGCCCAGCATATCGCGCGCCACGCGGGCGATGTCCAGCGACTTGCCGCACGAATTGCGCTTCATGATCGAGGTGATTTCCACCGCGGCGGTGCCTTCGTCCTTCATGCGGCCCAGGCGCAGGCAGCCTTGCAGGCCCAGCGTGATCTCGGTCTGCATGTCGGCCAGCTTCTTCTGCACCAGCTGCGTGGCGGCCAGCGGGCGGCCGAACTGCTTGCGGTCCAGCGTGTACTGGCGGGCGGTGTGCCAGCAGAATTCGGCGGCACCCAGCGCGCCCCAGGCGATGCCGTAGCGGGCCGAGTTCAGGCAGGTGAACGGACCCTTCAGGCCCTTCACGCCCGGCATGATGTTCTCTTCGGGGACGAAGACCTCGTCCATCACGATTTCGCCGGTGATCGACGTGCGCAGGCCCACCTTGCCGTGGATGGCCGGGGCGCTCAGGCCCTTCCAGCCCTTTTCCAGGATGAAGCCGCGGATGTCTTCCTTGCCGTCTTCGCCGGGCAGCTTGGCCCAGACGACGAATACGTCGGCGATCGGCGAGTTCGTGATCCACATCTTGGCGCCCGTCAGCGAATAGCCGCCGTCCACCTTTTTGGCGCGGGTGACCATCGAACCCGGGTCCGAGCCGTGGTTAGGTTCGGTCAGGCCGAAGCAGCCGATCCATTCGCCGGTGGCGAGCTTGGGCAGGTACTTCTGCTTCTGTGCTTCGCTGCCGAATTCGTAGATCGGCACCATCACCAGCGACGACTGCACGCTCATCATCGAGCGATAGCCGGAATCCACGCGCTCCACTTCACGCGCGATCAGGCCGTAGCTGACGTAGTTCAGGCCCGGGCCGCCGTACTGCTCGGGAATGGTCGGTCCCAGCAGACCCAGTTCGCCCATCTCGCGGAAGATCTCCACATCGGTCTTCTCGTTGCGGAACGACTGCAGCACGCGCGGCATCAGCTTGTCCTGGCAATAGGCCGCGGCGGCGTCACGGATCATGCGCTCGTCGTCGGTCAGTTGCTGGTCCATCAGCAGCGGGTCGGCCCAGTGGAATTCGGCGTTGGCAGCCATGAATGTCTCCTTCTTTGGGTGGGGCGATGAAGGCTGCGCGCCTTCATTGGGTCCGGTGAATTAAAAAGTCCAGGTTCCGCATTGCGGAACCTTGTTCCGATGAGCTAGTATAGCTGAACCGGTTCGCGCTGCAACAGGGGAAAACCGGACCCCCGCGATTTGCGTTCGACAATCGACCATCCAGACTGGAGCCTTGCCTTGGCCACATCCGCCACCGCCGTAGTCACCGCGCAAAAGGAGCGGGAAAGCGACCCGAACTTCGTCACCGCCCTGGCGCGCGGCCTGGAACTGCTGCGCTGCTTCCGCACTGGCGAGGCCATGCTCGGCAACCAGGATTTCGTGCGCCGTACCGGATTCCCCAAGGCCACCGTGAGCCGGCTGGCCGGCACGCTCGTGCAACTGGGGTACCTGCGCTACGACGACAGCCTGGGCAAGTACGCGCTCGACGCCGGCGTGCTGGCGC
>DAIOET010000770.1:0-1760 GCA_036746135.1 Cupriavidus sp. | reverse complement strand
ACCGTCTGGCCTACTGGCAAGGCGTTGGCGCCCAACTGTCGCCGACCGTTGCCCGTCTGGTCAAGCAAGCCGCCGCCAAGGCCGCTGCCTGATAGCTGTACAGGCGCACCGTCACTGGTGCGCATTGACGCGTAAAGACGCTCCGCCAACGTGACTGGCAATGCCACCGGCCGCAAGCCGCTGAATCTGTCGACTGCTGCCACACAAGGTGGTGCCGCGGGCCGGCCGGCTAAGCTGCCCGCCTCGCTGCTGTTTACAGATAGCCTGCCCGACGATCTCGTCGAGGTTGGCTACGTGGGTGCGGCTTATGGCATCCGGGGCTGGATCAAGGTCCAGCCGCATGCGGACGACGCCTCCGCATTGCTTCATGCCCGCCGTTGGTGGCTGCTGCGTGCGCCGCCTACTGGCGTGGTGTCGGCACCAGCACAGGCGGCGGAAGCTGTCAGCGTCAAAATTTCCCAGTCGCGGGAGCACAGCGGTACCGTGGTGGCGCAAGCCACCGGCGTTTCGGATCGCAATCTGGCTGAAATGCTCAAGGGCCGCCGCGTCTGGATTCGGCGTACGGATTTTCCCGCGCCGGAAGAAGGTGAGTTTTACTGGGTCGACCTGATCGGTTGCGCCGTAGTCAACGAGCAGGGCGAAGCGCTCGGCGAAGTGACCGGCCTGATCGATAACGGTGCCCACCAGATTCTTCAGGTGGCCTACCAGCTGCCGGACGGCAATGCCGCGGAGCGGCTGATCCCGTTTGTCGATGCATTCCTGCGCACGGTCGATACCTCGGCCCGGCGCATCGTCGTCGACTGGGGGCTGGACTACTGAAGTTCCTGAATTGCCATCAAGGGAGGCGCGGATGCAGTTCGATGTAATCACGCTGTTTCCCGAGATGTTCCGTGCGCTGACCGACTGGGGAATCACCAGCCGGGCGGCAAAGCAGCAGCGTTACGCGCTGCGTGCCTGGAATCCCCGCGACTTCACGGTCGACAACTACCGGACGATCGACGATCGCCCTTACGGTGGCGGCCCCGGCATGGTGATGTTGGCCAAGCCACTGGAAGATGCGCTCGACGCCGCTGGCGCGGCACAGTCGGACGCGGGTGTCGAAAGGCCGCATGTGGTGCTGATGTCGCCGCAAGGTGCAACGCTGACGCATGCCAAGGTCATGGAGCTGGCACAACGGCCCGGTCTGGTGCTGCTGTGCGGGCGCTACGAGGCGATCGATCAACGCCTGATCGACCGTCGCGTGGACGAGGAAATCAGCCTCGGCGATTTTGTGCTGTCGGGTGGCGAACTGCCCGCGATGGCGCTGATCGACGCGGTGGTGAGGCATCTGCCCGGCGTGCTGGGCGATGCGCAGTCGGCGGTGCAGGACAGCTTTGTCAACGGCCTGCTCGACTGTCCGCACTACACGCGGCCGGAAGAATACGAAGGTGTGCGGGTGCCCGATGTGTTGCTCGGGGGCCATCATGCCGAGATTGAAAAATGGCGACGCCAGCAGGCGTTGGCCAATACCGCGCACAAGCGGCCCGACCTGATCGTGGCGGCGCGCGCGCAAGGGTTGTTGTCCAAGGCCGACGAGAAGTATCTGTCGACCCTGGCGGCGAAAGTAGGGCAGGAGTTCGCTCCTGCCAAGTGAAACCCCATCCTCTGCCGGGGCCCGAACACGGGTATAACGCCGGTACGATGGTTAAGGAGAAAACGATGAACCTCATCGAGCAAATCGAGAAGGAAGAGATCGCGCGTCTGACCGCGAACAAGACCAT
>DAIOET010000769.1:0-1769 GCA_036746135.1 Cupriavidus sp. | reverse complement strand
TAGCGCGAAGCCACGGCCAGGTCGGTCTTGGCCAGCACCATGTCCATGTTCGACATCAGCGTGCGGAAGAACGGCCAGGTCTTGATCATGCGCTTCAGCGTGGCAACGCAGGCCTTGCGGGATTTTTCGTCCGGGGCGTCGTCAAGCATCGCCTTGACCGCGCTGCCGAAGCCGTACCAGCCCGGCAGCAGCAGCCGGCACTGACCCCACGAAAAGCCCCACGGAATCGCGCGCAAATCCTCGATCTTGCGGTTTTTCTTGTCCATCAGCTTGCGCGACGCGGGACGCGAACCCAGGTTCAGGTCGGCGATCTCGGTGATCGGCGTGGTGGCGAAGAAGTAATCCTTGAAGCCCGGCGTCTCGTAGACCAGATCCCGATAGGCGCGGAACGCCCGGTCCGACAACTGCTGCATGACGCCTTCGAACGTTGCCAGCCCGGCCGGCGCGTTCTGCGTGGGCAGCAGCGACGCCTCCAGCGTGGCGGCGATCACCGTTTCCAGGTTGCGCCGGCCGATCTCGGAATTGGCGAACTTGCTGTTGATGATTTCGCCCTGTTCGGTCAGGCGGATCTGGCCGTTCACGGTGCCCGGGGGCTGCGACAGGATGGCCTCGTAGGTCGGGCCGCCGCCACGGCCCACGGTGCCGCCGCGGCCGTGGAACAGGCGCAGCTTCACGCGGCGTTCCTCGAACAGCTTCACCAGCGCCAGTTCGGCCTTGTACAGCTCCCAGTTCGACGTCAGGAAGCCACCGTCCTTGTTCGAATCCGAATAGCCGAGCATCACTTCCTGCTCGACGCCGTGGTGCTTGATCACGGAATCGAAGCCGGGCAGGTCCAGCAACGACTGCATGATGCCGGCCGCGTTGCGCAAATCCTCGATGGTTTCGAACAGCGGAATGACCATCAGCTCCATGTGGGCCGGGTCGGTCTTGCTGCCCAGCGTGCCACGCAGCATGCCGGTTTCCTTCTGCAGCAGCATCACTTCCACCAGATCCGACAACGTTTCGGTGTGGGAAATGATGTAGTTGCGGGCCACGCGGTTACCGTAGCGGGCGCGCAGGTCGCGCGCCATCGCAAAGATCGCCAGCTCGTTGCGGGTCTGTTCGGAGTAGCCGTGCCACGGCAGCGTCAGCAGGCGCGGCTGGCGCAGTTCGGCCAGCAGCAGCTCCAGCTTGCGTTCCTCGGGCAGTGCCGCGTAATCGGCGGCGATACCGGCGGCCTTGAACAGCTCGGCGATCACTGCCTCGTGCACGTCCGATACCTGACGCATGTCCACTGAAGCCAGGTGGAAGCCGAAGATGGCAATCGCGCGCACCAGCGCATCGATGCGGCCACGCGAGAGCGCTTCGCCATGATGCTGGCGCAGCGAATCGAGCACGATCTGGATATCGGCCGCAAACGCTTCGGCATTGTCATAGGGCGCCACATCGGCCACCGGATGGCGCTGTGCCACATGGCCGGTCAGGCGTGCCGTGGTGGCGGCCAGGCGGGCATAGATGCCGATCAGCGCGCGGCGGTATGGCTCGTCGGCGCGGTGCTCGGAATGGTCGGGCGAAGTCTCGGCCAGCGCCAGCAGTTCGGGGCTGGCGTCGACCATCAGCGACGACAGCGGCAGCTCGGCGCCCAGCGCGTGCACTTCATCCAGATACCACTGCATGATCAGCGTGGACTGCTGCTGCGCGGCATGCTCCAGCGTTTCGGCGGTGACGTTCGGATTGCCGTCGCGGTCGCCGCCGATCCACGAACCCATCTGCAGGAACGGCGCCAGCGG
>DAIOET010000768.1:0-1770 GCA_036746135.1 Cupriavidus sp. | reverse complement strand
ACATTGCGGGTAAACCCAAACACAACGGAAACACTGTTCTTTTAATCGGACAATGTTTTTGATGTCGCGCAAACGAAACACATCACGGCATGAAATTAGTTGTCATGCGAATGTTCTGGACAAGACAAAGGGGCCGCGTTCTAGCGGCCCCTTCTTTTTCACAGCGGACAACGTTACGAGTAGCGTCGGCTGATCGATTCCGCCACGCAGACCGGACGCTCACTGCCCTCGCGTTCGACGGTCACTTCCCACGTCGACTGCGCGCCCACCAGCCCGTTCGGCATCGGATCGAGCCGCTCCACCTTGAGCAGCTTCACGCGCGCCCGCAGCCGGCTGCCCACCGGCACCGGCGACGTGAATCGCACGCGGTTCAGGCCGTAGTTGACGCCCATCTTGACGCCTTCCATATGGATGGCGTTCTGCATGAACTGCGGCAGCAGCGACAGCGTCAGGAAACCGTGCGCCACCGGCGCGCCGAATGGCGACTCCCGCTTGGCGCGCTCCACGTCGACGTGGATCCACTGGTGATCGCCCGTCGCCTCGGCAAACAGGTTCACCTGATGCTGCGTGATTTCGAGCCAGTCGCTGACGGCCACTTCCTGGCCCTGGAGGGACTCCAGTTCTTCCAGCGATGCGATGGTGCGCATATGACTTGTCTCCTGTTGTCTTATTGTCTGAGTGCCAGTGGAAATTACGCCGGCCGGCGCTTGTACATGCCCATGCCCTTGACCGTACAAACGACCTCGCCCTTCTGATTCGAGCCGACCCATTGGGTCAGCACCACACCGCGATCGGGCTTGGAACTGGACGGACGCTTTTCCAGAATCTTCAGCACGGCGGTCAGCGTGTCGCCGGCATAGACCGGCTTGATCCAGCGGACCTCGTCCACGCCCGGCGATCCCATGCTGGTCGAGCGGTCGCCCATCGACTGTACCAGCAGCCTCATGATGATGCTGCAGGTCATCCAGCCGCTGGAGATCAGGCCGCCGTAGATGCTGCTTTCCGCGGCGGCCTTGTCGATATGGAACGGCTGCGGATCGTACTGGCGCGCAAACGTGAGGATCTCTTCCTCGGTGACGTGATAGCTGCCGAGCGGGATCTCGCTACCGACGACATAGTCTTCGAAGTACATCTTGTTCGACATCGGAAGCTCCAAAGCAAAAAACCGCGCTCGGGGTCTCCGGCGCGGTTCAGGTCAATCGCTGCGATCAGGCGGCTTCCTGGAAGCCAGGCTGGCTTGCGAAGCGTCCCAGGTGATGGTCCACGTCGCCGAACGTCGTGTTGATCAGCGTCAGGCGCTTGAACATATGCGCGGCCGGCAGTTCATCGGTCACGCCCATGCCGCCGTGAATCTGCACGGCTTCCTGGCCCACCGAGCGGGCGGCCTGCCCCACGCGCGCCTTGGCGGCGGACACGTAGCGGCGTCGCTCTTCCGGCGACGACTCTTCGAAGCGGGCCGCGGCCAGCAACGTGATCGAGCGCGACTGCTCGGCGTGGATGAACATCTCGACCATGCGATGCTGCAGCGCCTGGAAGCGCGCGATGGGCACGCCGAACTGCTGGCGCGTCTTCGCGTATTCGAGCGTGGCGGCGTTCAACGTATCCATCACGCCCACGGCTTCCGCGCACAGCAGCACAGCGGCGTAGTCGGCCGTGGCTTCGAGCACATCCCAACCCTTGCCTTCGGCGCCGAGCAGCGTGGCCGGTGCATCGGCGAAGGTCACGTCGGCGGCGCGCAGGTTGTCGATCGTGCGGTAGTCCTTGACGCTG
>DAIOET010000767.1:0-1773 GCA_036746135.1 Cupriavidus sp. | reverse complement strand
GCGAGGCATTCTTCAACGGCGTGGGCGGCGAGCGTTTCGCGGTGCGTAACTCGGGCGCCACGGCCGTGGTGGAAGGCACCGGCGACCACGGTTGCGAATACATGACCGGCGGTACCGTGGTCGTGCTGGGCGGCACGGGCCGCAATTTCGCAGCCGGCATGTCGGGTGGCGTGGCCTACGTCTACGACGAGGACGGCCTGTTCGACAAGCGCTGCAACACGTCGATGGTGGCGCTGGAAGCGGTGCTCGCCTCGGCTGACCAGCAGAAGGGCCAGCCGGAATCGCAATGGCACAAGTTCAATGGCCGCCGCCAGCTGGACGAAGTGATCCTGCGCGACCTGATCGAGCAGCACTTCCGCTACACCGGTTCGGAGCGCGCCAAGGCGCTGCTGGCCGACTGGGCCACGGCTCGCCGCAAGTTCGTCAAGGTCTTCCCGACCGAGTACAAGCGCGCACTGGGCGAAATGTTCGAAAAGGAACAGGCTGCCCGCGACAGCGATCGCGAAGCGGTAGCCGCCTGACCGGCAGCCACACGACGAGGCGCCGTGGCAGCAGCCGCGGCGCCGACAAGATACTGACCCCACGCGAGGCCGGCCCGGCCGCCTCGCGCCAAGCAAGACCAAGGATGCAACATGGGTAAGGCGACTGGCTTTCTCGAATTTCCGCGCCAGAACGAAGGCTACGAACCGGTAGTCAAGCGCGTGAAGCACTACAAGGAATTCGTGTTCGCGCTGTCCGACAGCGAAGCGAAGATCCAGGGTGCACGCTGCATGGACTGCGGTATCCCGTTCTGCAACAACGGCTGCCCGGTCAACAACATCATTCCCGACTTCAACGACCTGGTGTACCGCCAGGACTGGAAGTCGGCGATCGAGGTGCTGCACCAGACCAACAACTTCCCCGAGTTCACGGGCCGCATCTGCCCGGCACCGTGCGAGGCGGCCTGCACGCTGGGCATCAACGAGCTGCCGGTGGGCATCAAGTCGATCGAGCACGCGATCATCGACAAGGCCTGGGAAGAGGGCTGGGTTGCTCCGCAGGTGCCGAAGCACAAGACCGGCAAGACCGTGGCCGTGGTTGGCTCGGGCCCGGCCGGTATGGCCGCGGCGCAGCAACTGGCACGCGCCGGCCACGACGTGACTGTGTTCGAAAAGAACGACCGCATCGGCGGCCTGCTGCGCTATGGCATCCCCGACTTCAAGATGGAGAAGGACCTGATCGACCGCCGCATCGAGCAGATGCAGGCCGAAGGCGTGACCTTCCGTGCGGGCGTGATGGTGACCGAGGGCGCGCTGCCGGCCGGCATCAAGAACTACGCACGCGAAACGATCTCCGCGCAGGCGCTGATGGACCAGTTCGACGCCGTGGTGCTGGCGGGCGGCTCGGAAGTGCCGCGCGACCTGCCGGTGCCGGGCCGTGATCTGGCCGGCGTGCACTACGCGCTCGAATTCCTGATTCCGCAGAACAAGGAAGTGGCTGGCGACGGCATCAACGACATCCGTGCCGAAGGCAAGCACGTGATCGTGATTGGCGGCGGCGATACGGGTTCCGATTGCGTGGGCACGTCGAACCGCCACGGCGCCGAATCGGTCACGCAGTTCGAACTGCTGCCGCAACCGCCGGACGAAGAAAACAAGCCGCTGGTGTGGCCGTACTGGCCGATCAAGCTGCGCACGTCGTCGTCGCATGACGAAGGCTGCTCGCGCGACTGGTCGGTTGCCACCAAGGAACTGATCGGCGAGAACGGCAAGGTCACGGCGCTGAAGGCCTGCC
>DAIOET010000766.1:0-1776 GCA_036746135.1 Cupriavidus sp. | reverse complement strand
AACAACGTGCTGTGCTTCCCGTACATCTTCCGCGGCGCGCTCGATTGCGGCGCCACGAAGATCACGGAAGAAATGAAGCTGGCCTGCGTGAAGGCCATCGCCGAGCTGGCCGAAGCCGAGCTGAACGATGCCGTCGCCGCCGCCTACGGTGGCCGTGAGCTGAAGTTCGGCCCCGACTACATCATCCCGACCCCGTTCGACCAGCGGCTGATCGAGAAGATCGCGCCGGCCGTGGCCAAGGCCGCGGAAGAGTCGGGCGTGGCCACTCGCCCGATCAAGGACCTGGAAGCCTACCGCCAGCAACTGACGAGCTACGTCTACCACACCGGCCTGATCATGAAGCCGGTGTTCTCGGCCGCCAAGGCCGCGCCGAAGCGCGTGGCCTACGCCGAGGGCGAGGAAGAACGCGTGCTGCGCGCGGTGCAGGGCGTGGTGGACGAAGGCCTGGCCCGTCCGATCCTGATCGGCCGTCCGCACGTGATCCAGATGCGCATCGAGAAGGCTGGCCTGCGCCTGCGTCCTGGTGTCGACTTCGAACTGATCAATCCGGAAGACGATCCGCGCTACCGCGCCTATCACGAGGAATACCACGCGCTGCGTGGCCGCGATGGCGTGACGCCGGACATGGCCAAGGTGGCGCTGCGCCGTTCGAACACGCTGATCGGCACGATGCTGATGCACATGGGCGACGCCGATGCGCTGCTGTGCGGCACCGTGGGCCGCTTCGAGGCTCACCTGGAACACGTGCGCGACGTGATCGGCCTGGCGCCGGACGCCAAGGTGTTTGCCGCGATGAACGCGCTGATGCTGGAAAAGCACACGCTGTTCATCACCGACACGTTCGTGAACGATGACCCGAGCGCCGAGGAACTGGCTGCCATCACGCAACTGGCCGCGAAGGAAATCGGCCGCTTCGGCCTGCATCCGAAGGTGGCCATGATGTCGCACTCGATGTTCGGCTCGTCCACCCGTCCGTCGGCACGCAAGATGCGCGAGGCCGCGGCGATCCTGGCCCGCGTGGCGCCGGAACTGGAAGTGGAAGGCGAAATGCAGGGCGACGCCGCGCTGGATGAAGACGTGCGCCGTCACTTCCTGCCGACCACCAAGCTGGCCGGTAGCGCGAACCTGCTGGTAATGCCGACGCTGGACGCCGCCAATATCGCGTTCAACCTGCTCAAGATGACGGGCGGACAGGGCGTGACCGTTGGCCCGATCCTGCTGGGCGCGGCCAAGCCGGTGCACATCCTGAACCCGCAAGCCACCACCCGCCGCATCGTCAACATGACGGCCGTGGCCGTGGCCGAGGCAGGCGCGATCCGCTAAGTGCGGGTTTGCAGATCTGCGACTTTTGCAGATCTGATCGTCGCAAAAAGAAACCGGGCCGCGAGGGCATTCCTCGCGGCCCGGTTTTTTTGTCGGTGCGCTGGCACGTCTGCCGGGGTGTCAGCGCGTCGGCGAGTCAGTACGCACAGGTCGTGCGCAATGCTTGCATCACTGCAGCACGTTGTACTGCTCCCGCATCACCACGATAATCGAACGGGCCGCGGCCATCTGCTGTGCCAGATCGTCAAAGCTGTCCTGGCGAAAATCGACCTCAGCGCTCCAGTTGCAACCTGTGTGGTCCGGCTGATGCACACGCATCGCATGCAACTCAACCTCACCGCATTCCGGGTTGTTATCCAGGCACTGGCTCAGGATAGCCATCAGTTCCGATCGGGATTTCACATAGCGCCGCATGCGTCACCTCACTCGTCCTGGTTTACGTGGTCCGGCACA
>DAIOET010000765.1:0-1777 GCA_036746135.1 Cupriavidus sp. | reverse complement strand
GCGCCGAAGAATGCCGCGAAGAACATCACCTCGGAGAAGATGAACCAGCCCATCGACCAGCGGAACGACACGTCGATGTTCTTGCCGTAGAGACCGCCCTCCGATTCGCCGATCGCGTCGCCGAACCAGCTCTTGAGCACGAACAGGAACCAGATCAGGCCGAAGCCGCACAGGTACGGCGCCCACGGTTGCCCGTTGACCCAACCGGCGGCTCCCGCGCCGGTCATCAGCAGGCCGAACGCCGCCGTGATCGGATGGCGCGACGGGCCCGGCACGAAGTAGTACGGGGCGTTTGCGCGATTCGCACTCATTCTTCTATCTCCAGCTCAAAGTCTCGATTCATGTTTTTCGCCATCCGGCCCCCACTGCTGGCCGGCGGCGTGCTCGCTTTGTATCTGCTGCCCTGCTATGCCTGGCTGACCACGACGCGCACGATGGCGATCAGCACCGCCACGAACACTGCCGCCGCAATCAGCCCGGCGATGATCACATGCACCGGGTTCAGCCGCGCCATGTCGGACTCATGCTCCGACCCCTTGCGCAGCCCGATGAACGACCACAACACCGCGCGCACCGTCTGTATGAATGACGCCTTGCGATGAACCGGATCGTCGGTCGCCATGTCCAGCCTCCTCAGCTGCCCTGCCGCGTTGCCGCCGCGCCGGCCTCCGGCGCTTGCGCCACCGGCGTGCCGATCTCGAAGAACGTGTACGACAGCGTGATGTTCTTCACATCCTTCGGCAGCTTCGGATCGATCACGAAGACCACCGGCATCTCGCGCGCCTCGTTCGCCTTGAGCGTCTGCTGCTTGAAGCAGAAACACTCGACCTTCTTGAAATACTCCGTGGCCTGCTTCGGCGCGTAGCTCGGAATCGCCTGCGCCGAGATATCGCGCGACTGGCCGTTGGCCACCTCATACACGATCGTCGTCAGCTCGCCCGGATGCACTTCCATCGAATGCTTGACCGGACGGAACGCAAACGGGCCGCGCGCATTCGAATCGAACTCCACGGTGATCGTGCGGCTGCGGTCGATCTGCGTGTTCTTTACCGCCGCACCCGCGCCATACAGGTCGCGCGTGGTCACCACGTTCAGTCCGGTGACCTCGCAGATCGCCTTGTACAGCGGCACCAGCGCGTAGCCAAAGGCAAACATCAGCGTGACCACCACCAGCAGGCGCATCAGCATGCCGCGGTTGAAACGCTTTTCGAGGGCCTTGTCCTGCGCGTCCACGACTCTGTCTCCGGCTCTTTGCTTTCTACTTTCTATTTTCGGATCAGCCGCCAAGAAACTTCATCTTGGCCACGAATCCCAGGAAAAAAACCACCACGATCGAAAGCAGGATCCAGCCCAGGCGCCGGTTGGCGGCTTTCTGGCTGGCTTCACGTTCCAGTTGCGACGGGCTTTTTGCTGAGGGCTGCATGTTTGGAATCTCGCTTGGCCGGACACCCTGGGGCATCCGGCCAATTCTTAAACTACGACGACTGCGCTTTACTTCACGACCGGCGGTTCCTCGAAGGTGTGGAACGGGGCCGGCGACGGCACGGTCCACTCCAGGCCTTCGGCGCCATCCCACGGCTTGTCGCCGGCGGCCTGGCCGCCACGGTACGACGGCAGCACCACGGCGAAGAAGAAGTACACCTGCATCAGGCCGAAGCCCAGCGCGCCCAGCGATGCCACGGCGTTGAAGTCCGTGAACTGGGTCGGGTAGTCGGCATAGCGGCGCGGCATGCCGGCCAGGCCCAGGAAGTGCATCGGGAAGAAGGTCACGTTGAAG
>DAIOET010000764.1:0-1781 GCA_036746135.1 Cupriavidus sp. | reverse complement strand
GACAAAAAGTGGGCGCATTTTAGCAGGTTTGGACCACAAAAAATCCGCCTGCCAATCTTTGCAAGAATCGCGCCCGATTGGTTTCAAAAACAGCTGCTTCAACCGGCTTCTTTCGGCTTCTCCCTCGAAACCGAAGCCGGCTCAAATCCTCAATTCATATACATGCCGCCATTCACGTGCAGCGTAGTGCCCGTGATGTAGGCGGCCTGCGGTCCGGCCAGGAACGCCACCGCATTGGCGATGTCTTCCGGCTGACCCAGACGGCCCAACGGAATGCGCGTCTTCAGGGCGGCGTGCTGCTCGTCCGACAGGACCTTGGTCATGTCGGTATCGATAAAGCCGGGCGCCACGCAGTTCACCGTCACGTTGCGGCTGCCGATTTCGGCCGCCAGCGCGCGGGTCATGCCTTCAACGCCGGCCTTGGCCGCCGCGTAGTTCATCTGACCCGGGTTGCCCGTCGAGCCGACCACCGACGTGATGTTGATGATACGTCCACCGCGGGCCTTCATCATCGGGCGCAGCACGGCGCGCGCCAGGCGGAACACCGCGGTCAGGTTGGTGTCGATGACTGCGGTCCAGTCGTCGTCCTTCATGCGCATGGCCAGCTGATCCTGCGTGATGCCGGCGTTGTTCACCAGCACCGCCAGGCCACCGTGCGTCTTCACGATCTCGTCGATCACGGCTTCGCAGCGCGCGGCATCGTTCACGTTCAGCACCACACCGTTGCCCTTCAGGCCTTCGGCCGACAGGTATTCACCGATGCCGGCAGCACCCGATTCGCTCGTGGCCGTGCCGATAACCGTGGCACCCTGGCGAGCGAGTTCCAGCGCAATGGCGCGTCCGATGCCGCGCGAGGCGCCAGTCACCAGCGCGACCTGATTTTCCAGAGTCTTGCTCATCTCGTTCCCTTTCTTATTTCAGCAGCGCCAGCGTTTCCTGCAGCGATGCCGGATCGAAGATTGCACCACCGACGAGGTTGCCGTCGATGCGCTTGGTCATGCCGGCCAGCACTTTACCCGGACCGCATTCGATCACGTGAGTCACGCCTTCGGCCGCCATCTTCTGCACGCACTCCACCCAGCGCACGGGCGCCGCGGCCTGGCGTACCAGCGCATCCTTGATCTGGGCCGGATCGTTGACGATGGCCACATCCACGTTGTTGACCAGCGGAATCGACGGCGCGGCAAATGCCAGGCCGGCCATGCGATCGCGCAGGCGATCCGAGGCAGGCTTCAACAGCGACGAGTGGAACGGGGCCGAAACCGGCAGCGGCAGCGCGCGCTTGGCGCCCTTGCCCTTGGCGATTTCGCAGGCCTTCTCCACCGCACCCTTGTGGCCCGCGATCACGACCTGCGCCGGGGCATTGAAGTTCACGGCTTCCACCACGCCAGCGCCGGCCGCTGCCGCTTCGGCACATGCCGCGCGCACGTCGTCATCGGACAGGCCCAGGATGGCTGCCATCCCGCCCTCGCCCACCGGCACGGCTTCCTGCATGGCTTGCGCGCGGAAGCGCACCAGCGGCACGGCATCCGCGAACGGGATCACGCCCGCCGCCACCAGCGCCGAATACTCGCCGAGGCTGTGGCCAGCCACCAGGGCCGGTGCGGGGCCGCCGGCATCGAGCCAGGCACGGTACACGGCAACCGCGGCGGTCAGCATGACCGGCTGCGTGTTGGTCGTCAGGTTCAGCTCTTCCGCAGGGCCTTCGGCAATCAGCTTGCCGATGTCCTGGCCCAGCGCCGTCGAGGCTTCCTCGAGCGTGGCGCGCACCACGGGGTTAT
>DAIOET010000763.1:0-1783 GCA_036746135.1 Cupriavidus sp. | reverse complement strand
CGACGGCCGGGTTGCGCGCCATCACGGCGCGGCGGATTTTATCGATCAGGCCCGCATCGATCACGGGCGTGGTTGGCACGACCCAGATCCTCGGGTCGTCAAAGCGCTCGCATTTTACGGCATCCTTCTCGGTGATCAGGATCACGTCGGCGTGGAGCGCTCCCTCGTTGTCCGCGAACGGGTCGACGGCAAAGTCGTAGTGGTCCGGCAACGGCATCGTGACGATCGACTCCAGACCCGCGCGGCGCAGGCTTGCAAAGAACCGTTCCGGATTGCCGATACCCGCGGCAGCGAGCACGCGCTTGCCGGCGAATTGCGATACCGGGCGTGCCATCGTGGGATCGTTGAGCTGCCAGGCGTCGTCCAGTTCGAGCCGCATGCCATAGACGTCGGGCTTGTCCGGCGTGGCCTTGAAATTCGGATCGTTGATAAGCGTGGCGTCGCGCGGGCGGCTCAGCGGCTCGCGCAGCGGGCCGGCCGGCAGCAACATGCCGTTGCCGCCCATCCGGCCGTCGAACATGACGATTTCAAAGTCGCGCTGCAGCCTGTAATGCTGCAGGCCGTCGTCGAGCAGCAGCACGTTGATGCCCGGATGCGAGATCAGCATCGTCTGTGCGCACAGCGCGCGATCGGGGAATACCCACACGGGCACGTCGGTGGCGCGCGCGATCAGCAACGGTTCGTCGCCGACGTCGACCGCCTTCGAGGTCGGCTTGACCCGGCGCGGATGCTTGAGCGTCACGCCGTAGCCGCGCGACACCACGCCGGGGCGCAGCCCCGCTTCGGTCAGTGCATGCGCCAGCGCGATGACGGCCGGCGTCTTGCCGGTGCCGCCGACGGTGACATTGCCCACCACGATCACCGGCATGGGCAGGCGCGTGGACTTGAACCAGCCGCGCTGATAGCCGTGGCGGCGAATGCGCGCGATCAGGCCGAACAGCAGCGACAGCGGCCACAGCAGCCAGGCGAACCAGCCGCGGCGCTGCCACTGGTCGGTGACGAAGTCGGCAAGGGCGTGTCGGGGTGTGGGCATGAAAGGAATGGATGGGAGCGGGCAGGTACCACGGGGTGGCACCCGCCGAATGCAGACATTATGGGCATTCCGCAGCGCACGCGGCAAGTTTGCCGCCCATCCGTGCGCCGCGTGCCCAGGGCAAGCGCCCTCAGCGTTGCTGCGAGCTTTGCGTGGCGAAGGTCAGGCGCGACAGGCCGGCCACGCGCGCGGCCTCCATCACGTTGATCACCGCCTGGTGCGTGGCCTGGGCGTCGGCATTGACGATCACCACGGGCTGCGGCCCGCTTCCGGCCGGGCCGGCGGCGCTGCGCAGCTGGTCGGCCAGGCTGGTGACGTCCTTCTGCTCCAGAACCTGTTTGTTGACGGAATAGACCCCGCGTGCCGACACCGATACGATGATTTCGGTCGGATGTTGCTGCGCGCGATCGGAATCGGCGGTGGGCAGCTGGATCTGCAGTTCGGTAAAGCGCGAGTAGGTGGTCGTGATCATCAGGAAGATCAGGATCACGAGCAGCACGTCGATGAGCGGGATCAGGTTGATCTCCGGCTCCTCTCGCCGCTGGCGGGAACGGAAACGCATAGCGTGCTCCCGGCCGCGTCAGGCCCGCCGCTGCGGCAGGATGGCGTCCAGGAACGCGGTGGCGCGGAATTCGAGTTCCGCCACGTAGTCGTCCACCAGTCGGCGGAAGTAACGCCAGAAGATCAGTGCGGGGATCGCCACGATCAGGCCGAAGGCCGTGTTGTAGAGCGCCACCGAAATGCCGTGCG
>DAIOET010000762.1:0-1788 GCA_036746135.1 Cupriavidus sp. | reverse complement strand
CCGACTACAAGGACATCATCGCTTTCCTGCTGCTCGTGATCATCCTGTCGGTGCGACCGCAGGGCCTGTTCGCCGGCCGCGCCGCCTGAGGAGAACACCGACATGAAAGCACTGCAAGGCAAGACAGGTTGGGCGTTGCTGCTCGCCGCCGCCATCGCGTTCCCGCTGGTCGTACCCAACAGCTACTTCCTGACCGTGATGACGCTCGCATTCATCACGGCCATCGCCACGCTCGGCCTGAATCTGCTGACCGGCTACACGGGCCAGCTCAACCTGGCACATGGCGGCTTCATGGCCATCGGCGCCTATACGCTCGGCATCCTGACCGTCGATCACCAGTTGCCGTTCTGGCTGGCCTTTGTGCTGTCCGGCGTGGTCTGCATGGTGCTGGGCTACGGCGTTGGCGTCGTGTCGCTGCGGTTGAAGGGACACTACTTCTCGATCTTCACGCTCTGCGTGGGCTACATCATTTATCTGGTGATCGAAAAGTGGGAAGGCCTCACGCATGGCGCGGTGGGCCTGATTGGCATCCCGGTGCCCGCATCGATTGGACCGATCGCTTTCGATAGCGTGCAGTCGCAGTATTACCTCGTGCTGGCCTTCCTGACCGTCGGCACGTTCGTGATGCATCGCATTGTCGGCTCGCTGCTTGGCCGCAGCTTCATGGCCGTGCGCAACAGCGATGCGCTCGCCGAGGCATTGGGCATCAACCTGATGCGAACCAAGGTGTTGTCGTTCGTGCTGTCGGTGGCCTATGCCGGATTTGCCGGCGCGCTCTACGCGGGCCAGGTGCGTTTTCTTGGCCCCGACATCGCACGCACCGACTACACGTTCGACATGGTGATGTCGATGCTGGTAGGCGGCACGGGTACGCTGCTCGGACCGCTGCTGGGCGCGGTGCTGGTGCCCTGGGTCACGCAGACCCTGCAGTTCCTGCAGGACTATCGCATGCTGGTGTTCGGTCCGGTTTTGATCCTGCTGATCATCTTTGTACCGGACGGCATCGTCGGATCGTTCCTCAAGCGCCAGGCACGCCGCGCCGCCGCGGAGCGCCGTGGCCAACTGGCCGCCGCGCGTAACGCGCAACCGATCGCCACCACCCGCCCGGGAGCCGAGAATGCTTGAGATCCGCAACCTGACGAAGAAATTTGGCGGCCTGACTGCCGTGCACGATGTTTCCGTGACGTTCGAAGCCGGCCACATCAACGCCATCATCGGCCCCAATGGCGCGGGCAAGACCACGTTCTTCAATCTGATTGCCGGCACGCACGCGCCTTCCTCCGGCCAGATCCTGTTCAAGGGCCAGGATGTGGCCGGCCTGCGCGCCGACCAGATTGCGCGGCTGGGCGTGGCCCGCACGTTCCAGGCCACGTCGCTGTTCGACCGCGCGACGGTGCTGGACAACCTGATCGTCGGGCACCGCCTGCGCACGAAATCGGGCCTTGTCGATGTGCTGCTCAACACGCGACGCCTGCGCGAAGAAGAAAAGCTGTGCCGCGAAAAAGCCGAGGCCGCGCTGGACTTCGTCGGCCTGTCGCACCTGGCGCATGAGGTGGCCGCCGATATCACGCAGGAAGCCCGCAAGCGCGTGGCCTTTGCACTGGCGCTGACCACTGACCCCGAGCTGCTGCTGCTCGACGAGCCGGCCGGCGGCGTGAACCCCGAGGAGACCGTCGGCCTGGCCGAGCTGATCCGCAAGATGGTGCGCCACGGCAAGACGGTCTGCCTGATCGAACACAAGATGGACATGATCATGCGGCTGGCCGACAAGATCATGGTGCTCAACTA
>DAIOET010000761.1:0-1813 GCA_036746135.1 Cupriavidus sp. | reverse complement strand
CCGCCCTGGATCTGCGCCTCGGCGGTCAGCGGATTGACCACGCGGTTCGCATGCACCCCGGCTGTCACGCGATGCACGCGCGGCTCGCCCTTCACCACCGACACGTCGACGATGTAGGCCACCACCGAGCCGAATGACTCGTGCACGGCCACGCCCCAGGCATGTCCCTTCGGCAACTTCTTCTTGCCGTAGCCGGACTTGTCGACGGCCAGCTGCAGCGCGGCGCGGTGGCGCGCGTGCTTCTTTTCGTCGAGCCGCGCCATGCGCCAGGCCACCGGGTCCTGCTTTGCCGCCGTGGCCATTTCATCGGCCAGCGTTTCCTTGACGAACGCGGTGTGCGTGTTGCCCACCGAGCGCCACCACAACACGGGCACATCCACCTTCGGATGATGCACGTGCAGCTGCAGCGGCAGGTCGTAGTCGTTTTCGATGATGCCTTCGGTCATCGTGGCGTCGACGCCGTTCTTGACCATCATCGGCTCGAACGGCGTGCCGGTGATGATCGACTGGCCGACGATCGTATGCTGCCAGCCCACGACCTTGCCCTGCGCATCCACGCCGATGCGCGCGCGATGCACGTGCAGCGGACGGTAGTAGCCGCCCTTGATGTCGTCCTCGCGGCTCCACATCACCTTGAGCGGCCCGGTGTGGCCATTGGCCACCCAGGCACGCAGCACGTTGGCCGACTCGACCAGGTAGTCCGACGTGGGCACCGCGCGGCGGCCAAACCCGCCACCGGCCATCATCGTGTTCAGCGCCACCTTCTCCGGCGCAACCTGCAGCGTGCGTGCGATGGCGGCCTGGTCGATGGTCTGGAACTGCGAGCCCACCCACACCTTCACGGCCGTCACCTTGTTGGCGGTGACTTCGGGTTGCATCGTGCAGTTCAGCGGCTCCATCGGGGCGTGGGCCAGGTACGGCACCCGGTATTCAGCCTCGATGACCTTGGCCGCACCGGACAGTGCGCTGTCGATGCTGCCGCCTTCCAGCGGCTTGGCGACGATGCCGGACTGCGCGGCCAGCTTGCTGTACTGGTCGAACAGCGCGGCGGTGCTGACTGTCGATCCGGTGTCTTCCCAGACGATTTCCAGCGCGTCGCGCGCGGTCTTGGCCGGCCAGTAGCCGTCGGCCACCACGGCCACGCCCGATCCGCCGCGGTCCGTGTTCACCAGCATCACGTCGGCCACGCCCTTGATCTGGCGAGCCTTGTCCGCGTTGAACGACTTGACCTTGCCGCCGAAGCGCGGCGGATGGGCCACCACGGCCACCATCATGTCCTTGAGCCGGACGTCCATGCCGAACACGGCGTCGCCATGCAGCTTCGACGCGGAGTCAAGACGCGGCGTGGGCTTGCCGACGATGCGGAACTGGGCCGGGTCCTTGAGCTTGACCTGTGCCGGCACCGGCAGGCTCATGGCCGTCTGGCCCAGCTCGCCATAGGTAGCGCGGTTGTTGCCCGACGTCACCACACCCATCGACGCGGTGCAGCTGGCGGGGTCGACTTCCCATTTCTGGGCAGCCGCCGTAATCAGCATGGCGCGCGCCCGCGCACCGAGTTCCCGGTACTGCTCGAACGAGTGGTTCAACGCGGTGGAGCCGCCGGTCATCTGGATGCCGAACATCGGGTCCTTGTACGCATCGCCGGCCGGGGCCAGGATGGCGCGCACGTTCTTCCAGTCGACGTCCAGCTCTTCGGCCAGCGCCATCGGCAGGGCCGTATGCACGCCCTGCCCGAATTCGAGCCGGTTCACGGCGATCGTCACCGTGTTGTCCGGCGCGATCGTCAGGAACGCCTGCGGCGGCGTGGCCGGCT
>DAIOET010000760.1:0-1813 GCA_036746135.1 Cupriavidus sp. | reverse complement strand
GCCCGGGCGATGTAGTCCTGGTACTGAGGAATCGCAATCGCGGCCAGGATGCCAATGATTGCGACGACGATCATCAGTTCGATCAGCGTGAATCCGGCATGGCGGATGCGACTACGGATACGGTTGCGGTTTTGCATGTTGACCCCCTATCGAGTTTGTTTTGAATGGCGCGCCGACGGCCTCCACGGGCCTCGGCACGGCGCAATCTTCAGGGGAGTCACGGCACATCAAATTTGATTTAGTACAAGACCACATCCGATGTCGCATTTACAGATGGTCACCACAAATCCGACACCAATCGTCCGGATAGGATGCTTCTGAAATGCGGATCGGACGCATCCGATCCGCATCCACTTGTCACGACACGACGTTCATCGCGTTCACGATTCGCTCGCTGCCTACAGTTGCGAGCAGGCTTGTGGCAGGTACTTCTTGTTGGCCGACGACTCGCACTTCCAGGTCACCGATCCTTTGTCGGCGTTACCCATCGTCAGCGTCACGTACTTGCCGGCCAGCCCCTTGGCAATGCCGTCGTCCTTGAAGTTCGCCGTGATCGTGCAGCCGCCGGCGTCGGTGGCGGTGCCGCCAACCTGCACGTTCTCGACGTAGCTGCCGACGATCGAGGCGGCCGCGGGAACGCCGTCGGCAGCGCCACTGCCGTTGTCGGGACAGGCCCCCGTGTACGAGAACGTTTCGGTCACCGATGCCTTCTGGCCCGACGCCAGGTTCACGCCTTCGGTGAATTGTGAGCGCGCCACATAGTCCTGGTACTGCGGTATGGCGATACCCGCGAGGATGCCGATGATGGCCACCACGATCATCAGCTCGATCAGCGAAAAGCCGCGTGCGCCGAAAACGGTAAGGCGCGAGCCACGGCGGATGGCGTTCGGATTGCGTTGCATATTGACCCCTTTCATTGATGTGTTGGATGAGAAGTTCTGCAACGCGCCGCACACCGGCAGGCGTGCAAAGCGTCGCGGGGTCATGATCGGAAGAACGCTGGCGAGGTCCCAATGACCTCGGACAATTCCCACAGGAAAGTGGGAATTGTTTGGAAATCCGCAGGAGTCCGTGGTGTGGATGCCGCAGCTTTGGGTGTTGCAAAAACAAAACGGGCGACCCGTTATGGGTCGCCCGTTTCAGGCTCGCGATGATACTTCGGTGTTGCCCGATGCTTGTCGTCAGGCGGTCTGTGCGCCGCGGCGGCGCAACAGCTTGCCGATCAGCACGACCAGAGCCGCGCCAATCACGCCAAACACCAGGTGGGCATGCGGCACGTGTACCTGGAACCATTCGGCGTCCACCGGATCGCTGACGAGCATTTCGCCCGCCAGGTAGCCCAGCAGCGCAGCGCCCAGCACGATGATGATCGGGAAGCGCTCCATCACCTTCAGCAGCAGCGTGCTGCCAAAGACGATCAGCGGAATCGACAGACCCAGGCCGATGATCAGCAGCATCAGCTGGCTGCCTTCGGGACCCTTCTGCGCGGCGGCGGCCACAGCCACCACGTTGTCCAGCGACATGACCAGGTCGGCGATCAGGATCGTGCGGATCGCGGCCCAGATGTTGTCCTTGGCGTCATGCCCATCTTCGTCGTCGTCGCCAGTCAGCAGTTGCACGCCGATATAGACCAGCAGGATGGCGCCCACGATCTTCAGGTACGGCAGGCTCAACAGCTTGACTGCAGCCACGGTCAGCACCACGCGCATGATGATGGCGGCGGCGCTGCCCCAGAAGATGGCCTTCTTTTGCTGGGCGGGGGGCAGGTTGCGCGATGCGAGCGCGATCACCACGGCGTTATCGCCCGACAGGA
>DAIOET010000759.1:0-1815 GCA_036746135.1 Cupriavidus sp. | reverse complement strand
CTCCACAATGCCGAAGCCAGCGTCTCCGCCGGCGGCGTCAAGGCCAGCGGCCACCTGCGCGTGACCGCGCCGGCCGGTTTTGGCCGCAAGCACGTTGCACCGCTGGTGCCGCTGTTCATCGAGTCGCACCCCGACGTCACCCTCACGCTCGACCTGTCCGACCGCGTGGTCGACCTGGTCAACGAAGGATTCGACTGCGCCATCCGGCTTGGCGACCTGCCCGATTCGAGCCTGGTATCGATCCGCCTGGCCGAAAACCGCCGCGTGGTCGTGGCATCGCCCGAATACCTGGCCCGCGCCGGCACACCGCAGTTGCCGGAAGACCTGTCGCGCCACAACTGCCTGGCCTTCGGGGCCAGCGCCAACGTGCAACGCGGCTGGGTGTTCCAGCAGGACGGCCGCGCCATCACCGTCAAGGTGGGCGGCAACATGGAATGCACCGATGGTGCGGTGCTCCACGCCTGGTGCCTGCAGGGCCACGGCCTGGCCTGGCGCTCCTGGTGGGAAGTCGGCCAGGAAATCGTCAGCGGCCGCCTGGTGACGGTGCTCGACGAATACCAGGCGCCCCCGATCGGCATCCATGCCGTCTTTCCCCAGCGCAAGCACCTGCCGCTGCGCGTGCGGCTGTTCATCGACCATCTCAAGAACACCTATGGCAATCCGGCCTACTGGCGCCGCGCGGAGCAGGCGCCAAGCAGCGCGGCCGCCGAAGTCCACGCGGTGGTTGCCTGATGCACCTGCCGTGAGCGAAACGTACGGCATCGCACAATCTTGATATTTCGCAATGGCGCACACTCCACACTGACTACAATCCAATCAGACAGGCGCCCTCTGGCCTGCCCCCGTTCCCACTCGTGAAAGGAGGTCCGGTATGTTCAAGCACATCCTGCTGCCCACCGACGGTTCGGAGCTGTCCAAGAAGGCTATCGACGGCGGCCTGGAATTGGCCAAGGTGATTGGCGCCCGCGTCACCGCTTACGTCTGCCTTGAGGAATATCCGTACACGCCCTTCAGCGAAATCGTGGTCGAGGCCCCGCAGGCGTTCAAGGAACGCATCGAGAACCAGGCCAAGCTGTACCTGAAGGAAATCGAGGCGGCCGCCGTTGCGCAGGGCCTGCCGTTCGACGCCGACATGACCACTTTCGCGGTGCCCTACCTCGGCATCATCGACGCGGCGGAACGTCATGGCTGCGACGTGATCTTCATGGCGTCGCACGGCCGGCGCGGGCTGTCAGGCCTGCTGCTCGGCAGCGAAACCCAGAAGGTGCTCACGCATACCGACATTCCAGTCATCGTCTACAGATAGGTCTTTCCACAGGCGCCAGGACCGCGGTCCGGGCACCTCTGGAAAAAACCCGCGCCGTGGATGACACGGCGCGGTACCAAACTGACGGCGCAATGGTCGTGCGCCGTCCCCGAATCCCCTTTCCGTTCAGAAGGCTCAGGCCACCTTCTTGTCGAAGAACTGTTCGTCTTCGGTCGAACCCTTCAGCGCGGTCGTCGACGACTGGCCGCCTTCGATGGTCTGCGTCACGGCGTCGAAGTAACCGGTGCCCACTTCGCGCTGGTGCTTGACGGCGGTGAAGCCCTTCTCCGCGGCAGCAAATTCCGATTCCTGCAATTCCACGAAGGCCGACATCTGGTTGCGGGCGTAGCCGTAGGCCAGGTTGAACATCGAGTAGTTCAGCGAGTGGAAGCCAGCCAGCGTGATGAACTGGAACTTGTAGCCCATCGCGCCCAGCTCGCGCTGGAACTTGGCAATCGTGGCGTCGTCGAGGTTCTTCTTCCAGTTGAACGACGGCGAGCAGTTGTAGG
>DAIOET010000758.1:0-1820 GCA_036746135.1 Cupriavidus sp. | reverse complement strand
GCCAGCGAAGTGGCCCAGGCCAACCGAAGTTTCAACCAGATGGTGCGCGACCTGCGCCAGCTCGACGACGACCGCGTCGTCATGCTGGCCGGTATCTCGCACGACCTGCGCACCCCACTCACACGACTGCGCCTGGAAACCGAGATGTCGCCGGTGGACAGCACCACGCGCGACGCGATGATTGCCGACATCGAACAGATGGATGCCATCATCGGCCAGTTCCTGAACTACGCCCGCCCCGGCCAGGAAGTGGTGGAGCCGGTCGACCTGTCCACCCTGGTGCAGGAATCGGTCGGCGTCTACGCCGCGCATGACGATGTGCGCGTGCATGTACGCTCGAACGGCCCCGTCATGGCCGTGGCCAACCGCATGGAGATCCAGCGCATTCTCGACAACCTCGTGGAGAATGCGCGCCGCTATGCCAAGGACGAGGAATCGGGCATGGCCGAAGTCGAGATTTCCACGCGCGTGGAAGACAAGGAAGCCGTGCTGGTGGTGGCCGACACCGGCCCCGGCGTGCCGAACGAGCAGTTGTCCCTGCTGACCCGGCCGTTCTACCGGCTCGACAGCGCGCGCAGCGAAGCCAAGGGTGCGGGCCTTGGCATGTCGATCGTCAACCGCATTCTCCAACGCAACGGTGGCCGCCTGATTCTGGCCAACCGCCCCGCGCCGAAATCGGGCCTGGTCGTCAGCGCGCGATTCAAGCGCGCGTGATGCTTTTTGCATCTGCGCACGCTTTACCTGCCCATTGACAGGTTTTCTTCAGCATTTGATAGGGATTTGAAAGGTCGCTGACAGGCGAATGACAGCGACATTGCGCACACTTCACGCCATCGACAGGCCGATGCATACAACGGCATCCGCTGTCATGGTGTGCCTGCCGCATATTCCCAATCCGCCATGACTGACAACGATCGACAACATGCCGCCCGGCCCACCGGCGGCGGACCGAGAGACAGCCATGTCCAGCACCTCCACATCACAACACGGGTTCCGTACCGTGTTCCGCGTCGTCAGCGGCAACTTCCTCGAAATGTACGACTTCATGGTCTACGGCTTCTATGCCGCCGCCATTGCGCGTACGTTCTTCCCTTCCGGCGATGAGTTCGCATCGTTGATGCTGTCGCTGGCCACATTTGGCGCGGGCTTTCTGATGCGGCCGCTGGGTGCCATCGTGCTGGGCGCCTATATCGACCATCACGGCCGCCGCAAGGGCCTGATCGCCACGCTGGTGCTGATGGCGCTGGGTACGCTGCTGATCGCGCTGGTGCCGGGCTACGCCTCGATTGGTGTGGCCGCGCCGCTGCTGGTGCTGTTCGGGCGCCTGCTGCAGGGCTTTTCGGCCGGCGTGGAACTGGGCGGCGTATCGGTGTACCTGTCCGAGATCGCCAAGCCGGGTCAGAAAGGCTTCTACGTGGCGTGGCAATCGGCCAGCCAGCAGGTGGCAGTGATCTTCGCGGGCCTGCTCGGCGTGATCCTGCATGCCACGCTGGCGCCGGCGCAGATGGATGATTGGGGCTGGCGCGTGCCGTTCCTGATCGGCTGCCTGATCGTGCCCTTCCTGTTCCTGATCCGCCGCTCGCTCGAAGAAACCGAAGAATTCCGCACGCGCAAGCACCGTCCGTCGATCAATGAGATCTATCGTTCGATGCTCGACAACTGGCGCATCATCATCGCCGGCTGCATGCTGGTGGTGATGACGACGGTGTCGTTCTACATGATCACCGCGTACACGCCTACTTTCGGCAAGACCGTGCTCAAGCTGGACGACGTGGACAACCTGATCGTCACGATGTGCGTGGGCCTGTCGAATTTCATCT
>DAIOET010000757.1:0-1823 GCA_036746135.1 Cupriavidus sp. | reverse complement strand
CCCTTGACGATATTGCTGCCGATAAAGCCGGCAGCGCCGGTCACGATGATGGTCATGGCGGATTCAGGCTTGATGGCGCGCGTCAGGCAGCGCCAAACAGTTCGGGATAAGTGACAACGGCGGTACCCAGCTTGCCGACGACGATGGCACCGGCACGGTTGGCCAGCTGTACCGCTTCCTTGAGCGGCACGCCGGCGCCGAGCATGGTGGCCAGCGTGGCAATCACCGTATCGCCGGCCCCCGATACATCATAGACTTCGCGCGCCTGGGCCGAGACGTGCAGCACTTCGGCTTCGGTATAGAGCGTCATGCCCTCTTCCGATCGCGTCAGCAGCAGCGCTTCAAGCTGCAGCTCGCGGCGCAGGTTCTGTGCGCGGATGGTCAGGTCGGCCTCGGTCTTCCAGGCGCCCACCACGGCGCGCATCTCCGACCGGTTCGGCGTGATCAGCGTGGCGCCACGATAGCGCGAATAGTCATCGCCCTTCGGGTCGATCAACACAGCGCGGCCCGCCGCGCGACCGGCTTCGACCATGCGCGCCACGTGCGTGAGGCCGCCCTTGCCGTAATCGGACAGCACCAGAACCTGGTAGTCGTTGACCAGCGTCTGGTAGCGGTCTTGTACGGACGCCAGCACTTCGGTGGCCGGCGCGTTTTCGAAGTCCACGCGCAGCAGCTGCTGCTGGTGGGCCACCACGCGCAGCTTGATCGTCGTGCTCAACGTATTGTCGAGATGCAGATACGGCTGCACGTCGCTGGCCTGGAGCAGCGCCTCAAGCGTGCGGCCCGGTTCATCGTCACCCACCACGCCGAGCATGCCGACCTTGGCGCCAAGCGCGGCCGCGTTGCGTGCCACGTTGGCGGCACCGCCGAGCCGTTCATCGCTACGCTTGATCTGCACCACAGGCACGGGCGCTTCAGGCGAGATGCGGTCGACATCGCCGAACCAGTAGCGGTCCAGCATCATGTCGCCCACCACCAGCACTTGCGATTGTCGAATCTGGTCCTGCGGAATCGTGTTCTTGCTCATGAACTCTCCTTTACGGCACTGCCGTGCCCGCCTGGGGCGCGGCGGCCGGTCTGGATGCGCGGATGGTTGAAAATCAGTGCGTTGCGGTGGAACGCCCGATCGCGTGATATTCGATGCCGGCCTGCGTCATGGCGTCGGGTTCATAGAGATTGCGGCCGTCGATGATCACCGGCGTCCTGAGCATCGCGCGAATCTGCGCGAAGTCGGGGCTGCGGAAGACCTTCCATTCGGTCACGATCACCAGCGCATCGGCATCCTTCAGCACGTCCATCTGGGCGCTGCAGAACGTCACGCGGTCCATGCCGCCCGGAATATCGGCCAGGTCGATCCCAATCACACGGCGCGCTTCTTCCATCGCCACCGGATCGTGCACGCGCAGCGATGCGCCGCGCGACACCAGTTCCCGCGCCAGCACACGCGATGGCGCTTCGCGCATATCGTCGGTGTTCGGCTTGAACGCGAGCCCCCATATGCCGAAGGTCTTGCCGGTCAGGTCTTCACCGAAACGCTTGATGACCTTGCGGCCCAGCACCTGTTTCTGGGCATCGTTGACGGACTCCACGGCCTCCAGCACGCGCATCGGCTTGCCGTAGGCGCTGGCCGTGCGCATCAGCGCCTGCACGTCCTTGGGAAAGCAGGAGCCGCCGTAGCCTGCACCGGCGTACAGGAAGCTATAGCCGATACGCGGATCGGAACCGATTCCCATGCGCACGAGTTCGATGTCGGCACCCACCTCGTCCGCCAGGTTGGCCAGTTCGTTCATGAACGAGATACGCGTGGCCAGCATCGAGTTGGC
>DAIOET010000756.1:0-1824 GCA_036746135.1 Cupriavidus sp. | reverse complement strand
TGAACAAGCTGAACCAGTGGCAATTCGCCGACGTGACCGGCTCGCTGGTGGACCAGCTGGGCGTGCGTGACCAGGCAGCTGGCGTTGCCCTGCGCGCCACGTTCATCGTCGATCCGGACAATGTGATCCAGCACGTTTCGGTGAACAACCTGAACGTCGGCCGCAACCCGGAAGAAGTCCTGCGTATTCTGGACGGTCTGCAAACGGACGAACTGTGCCCGTGCAACCGCGCTGTCGGCGGCGCCACGCTGTAATTGGCCCTGCCTGCCAGTCACCTCGCGTGACCCGGCACATCACATGGAAGGGCCTGGCGCCCTTTCATGTCGAAACCCGCTGATGCGGGTTTTTTGAGCCCTCGTCGATAGGAGAAATAAATGGAATTCCTCAGCACGATTAAGAACCTGATCCCCGACTATGCCAAGGACATCCGCCTGAATGTGGATGGCACGATTGCGCGTTCGTCGCTGGAAGGCAACGACGCGGTCGCGGTGGCGCTGGCCGCGGCCTTTGCCGCCAAGAGCAAGGTAATCGTCGACGTGATCCGCAACGCGAATGTGCTGTCGCCCGAGGAAGTCACCGCCACGCAGACGGCCGCCGCACTGATGGGCATGAACAACATCTGGTATCCGTACGTCGAGATGGCCGAGGACCCGGATCTGGCCAGCCAGCCGGCAGGCCTGCGCATGAACGCCTACGCTACGCATGGTGGTGTGGACAAGCGCCGCTTCGAGATGTACGCCCTGGCTGCCTCGATCATCGGCAAGTGCCATTTCTGCGTGAAGTCGCACTACCAGCTGCTGAAGAATGAGCAGGGCATGAGCGCCCAGCAGCTGCGCGACGTAGGCCGGATCGCTGCCGTGATTGGCGCGGCCGCCAACGTCATCGTCGCGGAATAAGCGCGCATTACGGGCGAAACGGCTCGCAACGCAACCTGCGCGCCACCCGTCACCAAAGGCCGGCAGACATTGCAAAGTGTCTGCCGGCTCTGTTTTTGCCCGCGTCAATTGGTATTGTCCGACACGCAATACAGCCGAACGACCCGATGCATTTGTGGATGGCGCGGCCTACAATCGACGCAAGGTCACGAACTTTGCTGTTGCCATGAGCACCTTGCCTTCTCCCAATTCGCCGCGCTTCCGGTTCCGGCTGGCCGCGGTACACGACTGGGGCGACATCGCCGCGGTCACGCAGCAGGCCTACGGGCAATATGAGCTCGAAATCATGGAGGACTGCCGGGCGTCGTTCCAGCGCGGCATGCAGTCCGTGCTGGCCGCCAAGGACAATCCCGATATGGAGTGGTGGGTTGCGGAAACCGATCATGGCGTCAGCGGCGCCGTGCTGTTCTGCCATCCGGGGGCCACGCTGCCCGCACTGGACGACTCCACCATCACGCTGACACAACCTGAAGCACGGCTGCTGTCGGTGAGTCCGCAGGCCCGTGGACTGGGCCTGGGCAAACGGCTGATGCAAATCTGCATCCAGCGCGCACGCGACATCGGCGCCCATGTGCTGATCTGCCGCGCGATGCCCGAAATGGATTCCGCCATCCAGCTCTGCGAACAGATGGGATTCCAGAAGCGGAAGGAAGCCGGGTCCCACCACGGGGCAATGGCCCGATTGATCGACTACGGCTATCCGATCACGGCCGAGGAGCCGGCGGCAGCGCCGCCAGCGTCCTGATCGGCTTCCGCAATCAGTCCTGAACGTCGGCGGTGCGGCGGTAGATCAGTACCGCCGCCTGCGCGACGATCCCCTCTTCCTTTCCTTCGAACCCGAGCTTCTCGTTGGTCTTGGCCTTCACGTTGCAATGCGTGACGGGCAGGC
>DAIOET010000755.1:0-1825 GCA_036746135.1 Cupriavidus sp. | reverse complement strand
CGGTGCGGCGCGGGTCGATGGCCACGATCTTCATGTCGGGCCGCGCTTCCTTGGCCCGCGTCAGGCGCTGGAACAGGATCGGGTGGCACCACGCCGTGTTGGAGCCGACCAGCACAACGAGGTCTGCCTGCTCCAGGTCTTCATAGCTGCACGGCACCAGATCTTCGCCGAACGCGCGTTTGTGGCCGGCAACGGCCGACGACATGCACAGGCGCGAATTGGTATCGATGTTCGCCGAGCCGATGAAACCCTTCATCAGCTTGTTGGCAATGTAGTAGTCCTCGGTCAGGATCTGGCCTGACACATACAGCGCCACGGCGTCGGGGCCGTGCTGGGCGATGATGTCCGCGAAGCCGCTGGCCACCTTGCCGAGCGCGTCGTCCCAGCTCACGCGGCGCAGCGTGCCGTCGGCCTCGCGCAGTTGTGGATGCAGCAGGCGGCCGTTCAGGTCGACGGTGTCGCCCAGGGCCGATCCCTTCACGCACAGGCGGCCGAAGTTCGATGCGTGGTCGGCATCGCCTTGCACTTCAACCTGGCCGTCGGCGCGCAGCGTGGCGCGCACTCCGCAACCCACGCCGCAGTACGGGCAGGTGGTGGAGACAGTCTTGGTGGCGGTGGTGGCGACCACCGCAATATCGGACAGGTTCACGGTATCAATCTCACTGGTCGATGGCAGCAGGGTTTCACGCCGCCAGGGCCTCGCACTGCGCCTGGCCGAACAACAGACGCTGACGCAGCGCGGCAACGGGCTTGCCGCTCTGGATCAGGTCGAAATACCACGGGCCATCCTTCACATCGCCGTACAGCACGGCACCGACGAGCCGGCCGTCCTGCAGGACCAGGCGCTTGTACACGCCACGGCGCGGATCGCGCAGCACCAGGTCTTCGCTGCCTTCCGCGCCGATGAAGTCGCCGGCCGAATACAGGTCGACGCCCGTCACCTTGAGCTTGGTGGCCGTGGCCTGCTGCACGTAACGGCGATGGCCGGCACCGGCCAGGTGTGCCGCGCATACGCGCGCCTGATCCCAGATCGGTGCCACCAGGCCGAAGGTGGCGTTGCGGTGCTGCACGCATTCGCCCACGGCGTAGATGCGCGGATCGAACGTCTGCAGCGTGTCGTCCACCACGATGGCGCGCTCGCAACGCAGCCCGGCGCTGGCGGCCAGTTCGATATTGGGACGCACGCCCGCGGTCATTACCACGAGGTCGGCCGGAATCTCCATGCCGTCCTTGAACAGCACGCCGGTGACACGGTCTTCGCCCAGAATGCCGGCGGTCTGCGCGCTGAGCAGGAAGCGCAGGCCCTTGCGTTCGAGCGCCGCCTTCAGCAGTTCGGCGGCGGGCTTGTCGAGCTGACGCTCCATCAGGCTGTCCGCCAGGTGCACCACGGTGACGTCCATGCCCTGGCGCATCAGGCCGTTTGCAGCTTCCAGGCCCAGCAGGCCGCCGCCGATGACCACGGCATGACGATGGTTGCGCGCGGCGTGGAGCATCGTTTCCACGTCCTGGATGTCGCGGAAGGCGATCACGCCGTCGAGCGTGTGGCCCGGCACGGGAATGATGAACGGCTTGGAGCCAGTGGCCAGCAGCAGGCGGTCGTAGCGGACTTCCTTGCCCGATGCCGACCGCACGATGCGGCGCGGACGGTCGATGGCGACCACGGGGTCTCCTGCCAGCAGCTCGATGCCGTTCTGCGCGTACCAGTCGCGCGTGTTGAGCATGATGTCGTCGACGGTCTTCTCGCCGGCGAGCACCGGGCTCAACAGGATGCGGTTGTAGTTGCCGTGCGGCTCGGCGCCGAACACCGTGATGTCATACAGGTCCG
>DAIOET010000754.1:0-1828 GCA_036746135.1 Cupriavidus sp. | reverse complement strand
ACACCGAGAACGGCGAGCACGGCGCCAGCACCACGCGCAGCATCGCGTGGCGCGACGCATCGTGATATTGCTCCACCAGCCGCTGGCTGTCGCGCAGGATGTCCGGCTCCCGCTCCACCACGACGTCGGGAGGCAATCCGCCCTGACTGCGGCCCACGCTCATCGACCCACGCGCCGCATGAAAACGCATGCCGATCTGACGTGCCGCATCGATCGAGTCATCGAGCTTTGAACCGTTCGGATACAGGTAAAGGTGATCGCTCGTCGTCGTGCAACCCGACAGCATCAGCTCGGCCATCGCGGTCTGGGTCGACACGCGAATCATCTCGGGCGTCAGGTGCGACCAGATCATGTACAGGTTGGTGAGCCAGCCAAACAGCTCGGCGTCCTGCGCGGCGGGCACGGCGCGCGTCAGGCTCTGGTACATGTGATGGTGCGTGTTGACCAGGCCCGGCAGCACCACGTGGCCGCGCATATTTACCACCTCGGCGCTACCGTCGTCGATCTTGCGACGGTATGCCTCGGGCAGATCCGACGTGGCACCCACCCACTCCACGACCGGCCCGTTGGCGACGAGCGCGCCGTCGGCAATTTCGCGGCGCTGCGCGTCCATCGTGACCAGCACGTCGGCATGCTGAAGGATCAGGGTCATGGGATTCTCGATGTCGTGATTGTCAACGACACGGAGTCTACGCAGGACCGACATCCGTCCCAAGCGCAGAATTTCGCGCTGGGTGTCCACAAATTGTGGACACCCGTCACCCAACGCCGGCTATCGGAACAGCGCCGCCAGCGCGCCGGCCATGTCATCGGCCATCAGCCCGGCGGCGGGCGTCAGCGAACCACCCCCGCGCGCCACGAGCCGCAGCGTCTGGCGTCGCAGGTCGCTGTCACGCAGCGGCACGAATACCACCGAGCCTCGCGCGCGCTCCTCCATGACGTCGAGCGGATTGAGCAGAGCCACGCCGGCGCCCGTTGCCACCAGGCGCTGGATCAGCACGATCGATGTGGATTCCACGATAGGCATGATGCCGATCGATTGCCGCGCAAATGCGTCGTCCACCAGTCCTCGGATCGACAAGGACGGCGCCGGCAGGATCAGCGGGTATCCAGCGCACTCGGCCAGCGTGGCGGACGTCTGCGCCGCCAGCGGATGCCCGGGTGCCACCACGGCACCGATCGACCAATCCCGGCTGGCCACCACACGAAAGGCCGCCACCTCCGGCAGGTCGTACCCCAGGCCGAGATCGGCATCGCCCTGCTCCACTGCCGTGACGATGCCGTCGACCGGCAGATCGGCCACACGCACGACGATGCCGGGCTGGCGCTGGCGGAAGTCATGCACCAGCGACGGCATCAGGGCGCCCGCCAGCCCCGACGTGGTAGCGATCGTCACCATGCCGCGCCGCGCCCCCTTGATCTCGGCCACGCGCGCCTGCAGGGCCTGGTGCTCGCGCAGCGTCTGCCGCACGTGAGCCAGAACCGCCTCGCCGAGCGGGGTCAGATGCAGGCGCTTCTGGATGCGGTCGAACAGGGGCGCGCCAAGCTCGGCCTCCAGTTCCAGGATCTGGCGATTGATCGCGGTCGGCGCCACGTGCAGGTACTCGGCCGCGCGCCGGATCGAACCGCGCCGCACAACTTCATCGAGATAGCGAAGGACACGGGCGTGCATGGGCGGATGAGACTCATTGAACCGTTCAGGAATCCGCGCATTGTACGGGCCGCAAAATCTTCAAAAAAATCGGTGAAGGGGCTTGCGCGATACAAATCCGCTTGCTAGAATCTCTTTCTTCGTTGGGGCGTTAGCTCAGTTGGTAGAGCAGCGGAC
>DAIOET010000753.1:0-1829 GCA_036746135.1 Cupriavidus sp. | reverse complement strand
GTGTTGACGCGCTTGCCGCCCGTGCCGGCCTTGATTTGCGGCCAGGCCAGCAGGCCGCCCGAGACCACGGCGATCGCGATCAGGGCCAGGTTGTTGTAATCGGCGAAGAAATTCACGTTGGCATTCCGTTGGGTTGGGTCGGCGGCATTATAAAATACGCGGTTTCGCGCCAGCGCCGATTATTTCGGGCGGCCCCCTCCGCGCCCCCGGCGTGATGCAGGCGCCGCGCGCGGCAGGTTACTTACTACCCTGGAAGCAGCAGCATGTACAAGCTCGTTCTCATCCGCCACGGCGAATCCACGTGGAACCTCGAAAACCGCTTCACCGGCTGGGTCGACGTCGACCTGACTGACACGGGCGTTGCGCAGGCCCGCCAAGGCGGCCAACTGCTCAAGGAAGCCGGATTCACGTTCGATGTGGCGTACACGTCGGTGCTCAAGCGCGCCATCCGCACGCTCTGGCACGTTCAGGACGAAATGGACCTGATGTGGATTCCGGTGCGCAACGAATGGCGCCTGAACGAACGCCACTACGGCGCCCTGGCGGGCCTGAACAAGGCGGAAACGGCCAAGAAGTACGGCGACGAGCAGGTGCTGGTGTGGCGCCGCAGCTACGACACCCCGCCGCCGGCCCTGGAGCCGACCGACGAACGCGCGTCGTTCAACGACCCGCGCTACGCCAATGTGCCGCGTGAGGAGGTTCCGCTGACCGAATGCCTGAAGGACACAGTGGCCCGCGTGATGCCGCTGTGGAACGAATCCATTGCTCCCGACATCAAATCCGGCAAGCGCGTGGTGATCGCCGCTCACGGCAACAGCATCCGCGCGCTCGTGAAGTACCTGGATCAGATTTCGGATGACGATATCGTCGGCCTCAACATTCCCAACGGCACCCCGCTCGTCTACGAGCTGGACGCCGATCTGCGCCCCCTGCGCCACTACTACCTGGGCGACCAGGATGCCATCGCGGCGTCGCTGGCCGCCGTGGCCAACCAGGGCAAGGCCCGCTGACAGCCGGTGCGCATGCGCGCCGGTCCGGTCGGCTTCCGGGTAGGCGCGCCCCTGTGTTGTGTGGCCGCCCCCACCCAGCTGAGGCGGCCCGCAGGTCTTTTTCTGCGCACCCTCTTATACTGTCGGTCAATTCGTGCCGGACACCGACCGTCCGGCCCGGAGTTTCCCTTTCGCATCACCCACAAAAGTTCAGGCTGCCCTCATGCGTAAGACGCTCAAGAACATTAGCCTCGTCTCAGTCGGCGTCGTAGCCGGCGTGCTGGCCACGCTGCAAATCTCCGCCACCGCGCAGAACAGCTCGGGGCCGCTGCCGCTCGACCAGCTGCGGCTGATGTCCGATATCTTCGGGCAGATCAAACGCGAGTATGTCGAGCCGGTCGACGACAAGAAGCTGCTGACCGAGGCCATCAAGGGCATGGTCGCCAGCCTGGACCCGCACTCGGCCTACCTGGACGAGAAGGATTTCAAGGAACTGCAGGAAGGCACCCGTGGCCGCTTCGCAGGCCTGGGCATCGAGATCTCGCAGGAAGAGGGCCTGGTCAAGGTCATCAACCCGATCGAGGACACGCCCGCATTCCGCGCCGGCATCCAGCCGGGCGACCTGATTACCCGCATCGATGACAAGCCCGTGCGCGGCCTGCCGCTGGAACAGGCGGTCAAGCGCATGCGTGGCGAGCCGGGTACCAAGGTCACGCTGACCATCTACCGCAAGAGCGAGGAACGCACGTTCCCGGTCTCGATCACGCGCGCGGAGATCCGCGTGCAGTCGGTCAAGACCAAGATGCTCGACAACAACACCATCGGCTGGGTGCGCCTGAC
>DAIOET010000752.1:0-1835 GCA_036746135.1 Cupriavidus sp. | reverse complement strand
TGCTGGACCAGGCGCTGCGGCAGCGCGCGGGGGCCAAGCCTGCCGTACGGCCTTCCTGAACGCCGCATCGTTGTAAAAGTTTCCATGTCCGAATCCAGTTCCAACCAGCGCCGCCGCTTTTTTCATCGTGCCGGCGCCATTGCGCTAGGCGCGGGTCTGTCCACGCTGGCGCCGCGTGCCGCGCTGGCAGCGCTGGGGCCCGACGCCCGCTCGCTCTCCTTCGAGCACACCCATACCGGCGAACACCTGTCGCTGGTCTATGCGTTGGGCGATCAGGTGCTGCCGCAGGCGCAGTCGTCGCTCAATCACTTCCTGCGCGACCACTATTCGGGCACCGTCGGCGAGATCGATCCCAAGCTGTTTGCCCTGCTGTTCGCACTACGCCGCGAGGTGGGCAGCGACGCCGCATACCAGGTCATTTCGGGTTACCGCTGCCCGACCACCAACGATCGCCTGCGCAGGACGCGCGGTGGCGGCGTGGCAAAGCGCAGCCTGCATATGGATGGCATGGCCATCGATATCCGCCTGCCCGGTGTGGCGTTGGCGGACCTGCGCGACGCCGCGCAGTCGTTGCAGATCGGCGGCGTCGGCTTCTATCAGTCCGATAATTTCATCCACGTGGATACGGGGCGCGTGCGTAGCTGGGGCTAACGCCAGCCGAGCACCGTGCGCAGGGCCGCCTCGAAGCGCGGGTCCTGCAGCGCGCCGACGTTGTAGCGCGACCACGGCGATGGCGCGTCGGCATCCACACGGAAGATGCGGCCCGGTGCGATCATCACCTTTTCCTGCAGCAGCTTCTCGGCGAGTGCCAGTGAATCCGGCACATCGGGCAACGCCGCCCACAGGTACAGCGATTGCTCGGGACGTACCAGCACATCGGCGCCAAGCCGGTCGAACAGCGTCAATGCGCGACTGGTGGCATCCGCCAGTCTGGCACGCAACCGCGTGATATAGCGCTGATAGTGGCCTTCGCTCAGAATCACGTCGACGGTACGCTCGCAATACTCCGAGCTGCTCACGTGAATCAATGCCTTCAAGTCCGCCAGATCGCTCGCCAGATCGGCGCCGCAGGCGATAAAGCCAACACGGAGCGCCGCCGAGAACGACTTCGAGAAACTGCCGATATAGATCGTCCTGTCGAGCTGATCGAGCGCCGATAGACGCGGCAGTGTGGCCGGCTTGAAGTCGGCCAGCGGATCGTTCTCCACCACCTGCACGTTGTACTTCTGCGCAAGCTGCAACACGCGGAATGCCTTGGCGGCCGACAGATCGGAACCGGTCGGGTTATGCCCCACCGATTGCGTGAAAAATAGGCGCGGCCGCTCGCGCACCAGCAGTTGCTCCAGCGCCTCGATATCGGGGCCGTCGGCCAGGCGCGGCACCCCGACGATACGCACACCGGCCAGCTTGAGCTTGCCAAACAGCGGGTAGTAGCCCGGATCGTCCACGAGTGCCGTCTCACCCGGCGGCAGGAAGTAGCGGATCACGAGGTCCAGCGCATCGTTGGCGCCATGTGTCAGCACGATCTGCCGCGCCTCGGCGCCTATCCCCAGATCGCCCAACTTACGCACCAGGTGGTCGCGTAGCGGCGCGTAGCCAAAGCGGTTGCCGTAGCGGAACAACGCCCCCAGCCCCGTGCGCACGACCTTGTGGTGATACTTGTCCAGCCGCGCTTCCGACAACCATTCGACGGGCGGGAAACCATCCCCCACCGCCAGCACGTCGGGACGGCTCTTGAGTTGCTCGCGCATCAGCCAGACGATGTCCATCGCGCGGTTGAGCGAGCCGGCATCCTCGTCAGGCTTCGGTCTGGCCGGCTGCGACGTGACGAAGTA
>DAIOET010000751.1:0-1845 GCA_036746135.1 Cupriavidus sp. | reverse complement strand
CGATGCGCAGGCGCAATTCCAGTCGATCGCCGGCCAGTTCAATTTCTACGGCCAGCTGGCCAGCGAGGAACTGGGCAACCGTATTGCGCTGCCGGCGCGTACCGCGATCAGCGACGCCGAAGCCATGTCCATGCGCACGCGCCCCGGGTTTGTGCGGGCGCAGAAGTTCTACGACCTGAACCTGCGTTTCGAGGGCAACCGCGAGTGGAACTGGGAATTGCGTGGCATGACCGACCGCGAGCTGCTGGCAGCGGCGGAATATGCGCGCAAGGCCGAGCTGCTGGACCGCACCGTCAACACGTCGGACCGTACGAAGGCCGAACATGATTTCGCACAGCGCTTCCCGATGCCGTATCGCGACATCATGCAGCGTGCCACCGATGATGTGGGCCTGGACATGGCATGGGCCTACGGCCTGATCCGTCAGGAATCGCGCTTCATCATGAACGCGCGTTCGTCGGCGGGCGCGCATGGACTGATGCAGGTGATGCCGGCCACGGCCAAGTACGTGGCCAAGAAGATCGGTATGACGGACTTCTCGCCGTCGATGATGAGCGATCCGAACATCAATATCCTGCTCGGCACAAATTACATGAGCATGGTGCTGACGGATCTCGACAGTTCATGGACGCTGGCCTCGGCAGGCTACAACGCCGGCCCGGGACGCCCGAAATCGTGGCGTTCGAGCCTGTCGCGGCCCGTGGAAGGCGCGATCTTTGCAGAGACGATTCCGTTCACGGAAACGCGAACGTATGTCAAGAATGTGCTTTCCAACGCTACGTACTATGCTGCATTGATGAGTGGCCGACCCCAGTCGCTGAAAGACCGGCTTGGGGTGGTCGCGCCGTCCTCGGTCACGACGACCAGCCTGCCCTGACCCTGCATCGGGACGGGGCGGCGGCTCCGTGACTGTCGGCACGCCTGCATCAACGCAAGCGCCACACGAAACGTCACGGAGCCCACCATGAAGACCAGCAACGTCCTTGTCGTCGGGGGCGCCGGTTTCATCGGCAGCCACCTCGTGTCCCGCCTGGCCGGCGCGGCGTCCGCCTCCGGCGCGCCGCTCGATCCGGCTTCCAATCCCGATAGTCCCATCGCGCCCGACCGCATCGTGGTCGGCTCGCGCAGCGTCGAGCATGCCCAGCACCTGCTGCTGTTGCCGCGCGTGGAAGTGGCCGAGCTAGGACTGGCCGACTCGGCATCGCTCGACGATGCGATCGGCCCGCTGGGTGTCGACGGCATCGTCGTCAACCTGGTTGGCATCCTGCACGGCGACCGCGCCGACCCGTACGGGCCGCAGTTCGCCGCCGCGCATGTCGACCTGCCGCGCCAGATCGTCGAGGCCTGCAATCGCACCGGCGTTCGGCGCCTGATCCATATGAGCGCGCTTGGCGCGGACACGCATGGTCCGTCGATGTACCTGCGCAGCAAGGGCGAGGGCGAACGCATCGTGCGCGAAAGCGGGCTGGACTGGACGATCTTCCGCCCGTCCGTGGTGTTTGGCCCCGACGACCACTTCCTGAACCTGTTCGCCCAGTTGCAGCAGATGGCCCCGGTGGTGCCGTTGGCCTGCGCCCATGCGCGCTTTCAGCCCGTGTTCGTCATGGACGTCGTGCAGGCATTCGTCAACGCGATGGTGAACGGCACGACGGTTGGCCAGGCCTATGAGCTGGGTGGCCCGCAGGTGTACACGCTGGAGGAACTGGTGAAGTTTGCCGGCCGCGCATCGGGCCATCCACGGCCCATCATCGCGCTACCCGATGCGTTGGCGCGCATGCAGGCGGCGGTGCTCGAACATATGCCCGGCGGCACGGTGCTGTCGCGCGACAACCTCGACTCGATGCG
>DAIOET010000750.1:0-1852 GCA_036746135.1 Cupriavidus sp. | reverse complement strand
CGCCAGGTCACGGCTTCGCCCATCCACGGCAGGAAACGCAACACCGTGTTGCCGCCTTCCGCCTTGGCGCGGAACAGTGCGGTGTCGGCCTCGCGCACCAGGTTCTCGGCATCGGTCGCGTCGTCGGGGAAGATGCTGAAGCCTGCGCTGGCGGCGATGTCCAGCAAGCGGCCTTCGACATCGACGGGCAGGCAGATCCGTTCGATCAGGCGCCGCGTCAGGACTTCGGCCGCCGCCGCATCGGTGTCGGGCAGCAGCAGCAGGAACTCGTCGCCGCCGAAGCGGCACAGCACGTCGCCCTCGCGCACGCCTTCGCTCAGGCGCTGCGCCACCGTGCAGATCACGTCGTCGCCCACGCTGTGGCCGGCGGTGTCGTTGATCTCCTTGAAGTTGTCGAGATCGAAAAACACCACCGCCAGCGGCCGCGCGCCGTGCCGCGCCACCGCCAGCGCCTGCGCGAACTGGCCGCGCATGTGGGTGCGGTTGGGCAGGCCGGTCAGCGGATCGAAATACGCGAGGTGCCGGATGCGCGCCTGCGCGTAGCGCAGCTCGGCGGTGTCGATGCAGACGTGGATGTGGAACGCGACTTCGCCCGATGAATCGCGCACCGCGACCACCGAACTGTCGAGCGCCTTGCCCTCGCCGTTGCGGCGGCGCCACGCGATTTCGCCGCTCCACTTGTCCGATTCGCGCAGCGCCAAGTCGCAGGCGCGGGTCGCAGGCGACGGAATCTGCATGTCGCGCACCGGCCGTCCGGTCAGCTCGTCGCGCTGGTAGCCGGTCACGCGCATGAAGGCACTGTTGACCGAGACGATGCGCTGCAGCGCGTCGCTGATGAGGATGCCGTCGCTGCCGGCGTCGAACACGCTGGCCGCGATCTGCAACTGGCGCTCGTCGCGCAGGCGCTTGGTGATGTCGGTGTACGAACCCAGCACGCGCGCGGGCGTGCCGTCTTCGGCGTACTGGACCACGCTGCGCGCGAGCACCGTCAGGTTTCGTCCGTCGCCGGTGCGCATGCGCATGATGCGCTGCAATTCCTCGGTGCGGCGCGCCTGCATGTGCGTGTAGATCGCTTCGCGCGAGCCGGGGTAGTCCTCGGGTGAAACGATGCGCTCCAGATCCTCGGGCGTGTTCAAGCTGCCTTCGGGGTAGCCGAGCAGCTGGTACAGCCGCCGCGAGAAATCGAAACGCCGCGCGGCGACGTCGAACTCCCAGGTGCCGTCGTTGGCGCACTCGGCGAGCAGCCGGTAGCGCTCGCGGCTCGCCGTCAATTCCTTCAGGATGCGGCGCTGCTTGCGCAACGCCCACGCCGCCAGCGCGATGCTGATCAGCGCGGCGACGATCGCCACCACCAGCAGGACCACGTTCAAGCGCAGCCAACCTCCGGCCAGGGAGCCTGGCTCCCGATCCACACCCGCGCCGGTCCCCCTGCCTGCGCCGCGCCAGCTTACCCGATTCGCTGCAACACGTAGCCACCCACCCGCACCACCGGGGTCGCCAGCCAGTGGTCGACCAGCAGGAAGCTGAACAGGGCGATCAGGTAAACGATGGAATAGCCGAAGGCGCTCATCGCGAAGCGCTCGTCGGGCGGCCGCATCAGGCGGATTGCGTAATAAAGGTAGGCGATGCCCAGCACCGCCGCGCCGCCGAGATACAGCAGTCCGCTCATGCCGGTGAGGTACGGCAGCAGGCTCACCAGCACCAGCAGCACGGTGTAGAACAGCACGTGCCAGCGGGTGTATTCGACGCCGTACACCACCGGCAGCATCGGGATGCAGGCGCGCCGGTAATCCTCGCGCCGGAAGATCGCCAGCGACCAGAAGTGCGGCGGCGTCCACACGAACACGATCAG
>DAIOET010000749.1:0-1852 GCA_036746135.1 Cupriavidus sp. | reverse complement strand
TGGCCCATGAAGTACGGCTCGTTGATCGTCACGTTCTTCAGGGTCTTGATCCGCTTTTGCGGTTCGAACTCGAGCACGCGGTCGACCAGCAGGATCGGATACCGATGCGGCAGCAGCTTCAGGATCTTGCGGATGTCGATGTCGGAGGCTGTCATGATGATTTCTCTTCGTCTTGTTTGTTGCTATTGGACCCAGTGGTACCGCCGCGCAACCGGCGTTCCATCTGCACCACTCGTTCACGCAGCTTCGACAAGCCGCGCACGATGGCCGCATTGCGCTCCCATTCACCATGCGATGTGAACGGGAATACGCTAGTGAAGTGTCCACCGGGTTTTGTAATCGATTTGGTAATCGACGTGCCGCCGGACACTGTGGTCCGGTCAGCGATATTCAAATGGCCGGAAAAATTGGCCGCGCCCCCAATCACGCAGAACTTGCCGATTCTCGTGCTGCCCGACACCGCCGCCGTACCGGCGATCACGGTATGGGCGCCCACGTGCACGTTATGAGCAATCTGCACCTGATTGTCGATCTTGCAGCCGTCCTCGATCACGGTATCGGCCATCGCGCCACGGTCCACGCACGTGTTCGCGCCAATCTCCACATCGTTGCCCAGCAACGCTCGGCCAACCTGCGGGATCTTGACGTACTCGACCCCCGCCGGCCCGATATCGGGCGCAAAGCCAAAGCCATCGGCACCGATCACCGCCCCGCTGTGCAGGATGTTGCGCGCACCCACCACGCAACGATGATAGACAGAAACATTGGCGTAGATGAGCGTATCTTCGCCGATCTTCGCCCCTGCGCCGATAAAGGCATTTGCCAGGACACGCACCCGCTCACCCAACTGCGCCCCAGCCTCGATGACCACGTTCGGACCGATGAAGCATGACGCGGGAACCACTGCGTCAGCCGCCACCGTAGCCCGCGAGTCGATGCCGACACGCGGGTCTGCATTGGCGGCCCGATCGAAGCGCTGCGCCACTCGGGCAAAGCAGACATAGGGATTGCGGGCCACCAGCCAGTTACGGCCATCGGCCTGCCCGTCCGCGCGGATGCGCTCCAGGTCTGCCGGCGACACGATAATGGCGCCGGCCTTCGAAGCCAGCGCCTGCGCCAGGTATAGCGGATTGGAGAGGAACGACAGGTCGCCGGAACCAGCCTGGTCGAGCGGAGCCAGGCCGCCCACGGCCAGGTCGGGATCACCCACAACCTGCGCGCCGTTCTCGGTGGCGAGCTGACCCAGTGTGGGTGTCTTCATGGCGGTACTTCCTTGAGAAAAAGCGAAGGCGGTCGCGAGCGGCCGCCGCTTCGCTTACTTGCCCGAGCCGGCGTTCAGCGCCTTCATCACGTCGTCCGTGATGTCGATACGCGGATTGACGTAGACCGCTTCCTGCACGATCAGATCGTACTTGCGCTGCTCAGCCAATTGACGAATCACGCGATTCGCGCGTTCCAGAACCTGGGCCAGTTCCTCATTGCGGCGCTGGTTCAGGTCCTCACGGAATTCGCGCTGCTTGCGCTGGAATTCGCGGTCGAGGTCGGCCACTTCGCGCTGACGGCGCTGGCGGTCGGCGTCGGCCAGCACGGCCGTGTCCTTGTCGAGCTTGTCAGCCATAGCCTTGATCTTCTGGGCCATGTCCTGCAACTCGCGGTCGCGCTTGGAGAATTCCTGCTCGAGCTTGACCTGGGCAGCCTTGGCCGGCTGCGAGTCACGCAGGATACGCTCCGAGTTCACCGCGGCAATGCGCGCCTCCTGAGCCATCGCCGGGGCCGCCGCGCAAAGGGCCGCAGCGGCCAGCGCGGCCGCGCTCAGGGATTTCATCAGTGGAGTGTGGAGTTTCATCAAACA
>DAIOET010000748.1:0-1853 GCA_036746135.1 Cupriavidus sp. | reverse complement strand
CTCTCGCGTGAGAGAAGCGCGGCGCGTGTCATGTCGGCTCCTTGCTGTCGAGGGCTTCGAACGCTTCGGCCAGTCGCATGCCCACCACGCCTGGCGTGGCACCGAAGTCATGAATGCGGATCTTCATCGCGGCGCGCGGCTCGGCGCTGAACACCCGGGTCAGCTGTGCGTCCCAGACGCGCGAGTAGCCGTTGACCGAGGTGGTGACGTCGATCGACGTCTTGCCGGCATCGCCGGGTTCGATGATGACTTCCAGGTCGCCGGAGCCGACCACGCCCACCAGCACGCGGCGGGACGCCGGATCGCCGGCGGCATATTCGAAACGGAGCTGTTCCATCAGTTCTCTCCAGATTGCACGGCCGGGAGCCGGTCAAGGAATAGGGTGGCGGCCAGCAGGTCTGCCGCGCCGCCCGGCGATGCCTGCCGCGCCTGCATCGTCGCTTCAAGGTCATGCAGCCGCCGTCTGCCGGTCAGCGTGCCGATGCCGCCCGCGTCCAGTACGGCCTCGGCGCCGGCCTGCATTTCGGCAAGCCCCGCGCGGCCCGCGCGCGCCAGCACGCAGGTGTCGTCGAGCCGCGCCATGATGGCCAGCAGCGCGTTGACCTGTGCCGTCGGTTCGGCGTCGCCGCGTGCGCGGCATTCATGCAGCATCGGCAGGGCGACACCCATCACATGCGGGAAACCGGCTTCGGCTTGTTCGCGCGCACCGCCCACGCCATATGCGGCGCGCGCCAGTTCCCCCTTGTTGCCGGTATGGGCGGGACGATGGCGATCGGGCAGGCGCGCGATCACGGCAGCCATCTGCACGATGGCCTTGGTGTGCGCCCGGGTGCCGCGCGCCTTGCAGAGCCAGCCTGCCGCACCGGCCAGCAGGCCGAGTGCCCAGATGGCGCCACGGTGCGTGTTGATGCCGCCGGTGGCGCGCAGCATGGCCGATTCGGCTTCGCGGCCCAGCGCGCCAAGGCGCTCGCGCAACGCCACGTCGATGCGCTGCGCCTGCTGACCGGCGCGAGCCATGACGACGAAGCTGTCACGCAGGCTGTGCGCGGAGGCCACCATCAGCGGCAGTGTCATATCCGCGTGGGCGCCATTGCCGCGCGCATCGACCAGGCCGGGCTTTGGGGCCAGCGTGGCTTCGTCCACCAGCACGGCCACTGCCAGGTCGCCGATTGCATCGGCCATGCCGGCCGGTGCGGTGTCACGGCATGCGAGGGATGCCAGCGCGGCCATTACCAGCTCCTGAAGCGTGCGGGCGGGTTGTAGAGTCCGCCCGACCATTCCACCAGATCCGACATGCTGCGCGCAGCCAGCAACGAGCGCGTGGCCTGCCCGCGATGCACGCCGAGGTCTTCGGGCAGCGCGATCAGGCCGTCGCTGCGCATCTGGCGCGTGGTGGCCGGATCGTGCCGCATGCCGATCGGCGTGACACCGGCCACGGCGGCGATCATGCGGCGCCGCTCTTCCAGCGAGCGCGCCTTGTACAGATAGGCGATGCCTTCCTCGGTCAGCACGTGCGTGACGTCGTCGCCGTAGATCATCACCGGTGCCAGCGGCATGCCGCTGTCCTTGGCCACCTGCACCGCGTCCATCGATTCGACGAAGGTCGGCTTGCCGCCCGCCTGGAACGTCTCCACCATCTGCACCACGAGCTTGCGGCCCCTGGCCAGCGGGTCGTCGGTTTCGATCAGGTCCAGCCACGCTGGCGTGGCATGGCGGCGGCCACCGGGGTTATGGCCCATGTTCGGCGCGCCGCCAAAGCCGGACAGTCGTCCGCGCGTGACGGTCGACGAGTGTCCGTCGCCGTCGATCTGCAGCGTGGAGCCGATGAACAGGTCCACCGCGTACTGGCCGGC
>DAIOET010000747.1:0-1868 GCA_036746135.1 Cupriavidus sp. | reverse complement strand
TCGGAGTCGATTGGCCGCCCGTTTGCCATCAACGGCGATCTGACCGTCACATGGAAACGCCCGCAGGGTGAAACCGGCTGGCGCACGTTCGTGCCCTGGCCGCGGCTATCCGGCAAGGACATCACGGTGGGCAACCCCGACTGGGCCCAGGCGCCCAACATGGGCACGATCCGCGAGCTGATCTTCATCCTGCGTCCGCTGCCGCTGCTGGCGCACGAGATCAGCGTGCCGACCATCGTCGTCGACAGCCCGGCCGTGTGGCTCGAGCGGCTCGAAGACAAGCGCAACAACTGGACGTTCGACTTGCGCAAGCAGACCGAGACCGGCAAGTCGAAATGGCACCTCGACGTCGGCGAGGTCGTGCTTCAGCGCGGCAACCTGGCCCTGAACGACGCCGCCGAGAAAATCGAGTTGCAGGCCACGCTCGACACCGTCGGCGACCAGGGCATCTACGACAAGGCCCGCGATGGCGCGTTGATGCCATCCGACGCCTCGGCCGTGGCGGCATCGCAGGGCGCCGCCGCCTCTACGCCGGACGCGAAAGCCAGGGACAACAAGGCGAGCAACGACAACCGCTACGGCATTCGCTGGAAAGCGGTGGGCCACTACAACCAGGCGACGATCAATGCCAACGGCAAGGCCGGCACCGTGCTGAGCCTGCGCGATGTGGACACGCCCTATCCAGTGCAGGCCGATGTCCGCGTGGGCGCCACGCGCGCGACCATCGAAGGCACGGTCAGCAATCCCGCGCACCTGGGTGCAATGGATGTGAACCTGACGCTTTCGGGTGACAGCATGGCGTCGCTCTACAAGCTGACGGGCATCGTGCTGCCGTCGACCCCGCCGTATGAAACGCGCGGCCGCCTGATCGCCACGCTGAAGAAGGGCGCGTCGACGTACACCTATCGAGATTTCACCGGCAAGGTGGGCGGTAGCGATCTGGGCGGCACGCTGACGTTTTCCCAGCGCTCGCCGCGACCCATGCTGTCGGGCGAGCTGGTGTCGAAGCAGTTGCTGTTCGCCGACCTGGCGCCGTTGATCGGCGGGGGCGCCAAGCCCGGCCAGGCGGCCAAGGACAGCCCGGTCAAGCAGCCCGCCGACAAGGCGCTGCCCGTGGCACCGTTCCGTACCGAGCGCTGGGACGAAATCGACGCTGACGTGAAGTTCACGGGCGAGCGCATCGTGCGCGACGAAGACCTGCCGATCACCAACCTCACCACGCACTTGAAGCTGACCGATGGCGTGCTGCTGCTCGACCCGCTCAACTTCGGCGTGGCCGGCGGCAACCTGGTGTCCACGATCCGGCTGGACGGCAAGCGCGAGCCAATGGGCGCGATGGTCGACATGACCGCGCGGCATCTGAAGCTCAAGCAGTTGTTCCCGAAGGCCGAAAGCGCGCGCGCCAGCGTCGGGGAAGTCAATGGCAGCGCCAAGTTTTCAGCGACCGGCAATTCGGTCGCGGCGCTGATGGGGTCTTCCAACGGGGAGGCCAAGCTGCTTGTCGAGAATGGCACGGTCAGCAAGTTCATTCTCGAAGCCATCGGGCTGAACGTGGGCAGCGTGGTGATCTCCAAGCTGTTCGGCGACAAGCCCGTGCAGATCAACTGCGGTGTCGCCGCCTTCGGCTTCCAGAACGGCATCGCGCGGGCGCAGACTTTCGTGCTCGATACGCAGGACGCCATCATCAACACCGAGGGCGCGATCGACTTCAAGGATGAGCGGCTGGCGCTGACCATCCACCCCGATTCGAAGGGGCTACGCATCATCTCGCTGCGCTCGCCGCTTTATGTCGGGGGGTCGTTCAAGAATCCGTCGGTCAGCCCGAACATCGCCATCCTGGCGCTGCGGGCCGGCGGCGCGCTGGCGCT
>DAIOET010000746.1:0-1878 GCA_036746135.1 Cupriavidus sp. | reverse complement strand
TGCAGTTCGTGTCGCGCAGTATCGAATCGTGGTTCGACGTGCGCGTGGAGAATGCGCTGGAAGCCGGCCTGAACCTGGGCCGCTCCACCATCGACAGCCAACTGGCGGACCTTCAGGGCAAGGCTCGCCTGATGGCCGACCAGCTCACGGGATCGTCGGGCGTGGCCACCTCGCTGCAACTGAATCGATTGCGCGAGCAGTACGGCATTCAGGAAGCGGCGATCTTCACCGGCAGCGGCCGCGTGCTGGCTACGGCATCGAGCAGTTACGCGGCACTGGTGCCGGACATTCCCTCTGGCGTACTGGCGGAACAGGCCCGCATGGCCGGTGGCTACGCGGCCGTGGAGGGCGGTACCGATCCCACCGGCGGCGACAACACCCCGGTCAACATCGACAGCAGCCGCCTGTACCGTATCCGGGTCATCATTCCGCTCGGTCCCGCTCCGACCGCGACGTCGCCCGATGAAGCGGCGCAGGCCACGGCTAACGCGGCCGCCGCCGCGGCGCGGTCGCGCAGCCGGCTGGTGCCGCCAGGCAATCGCTGGGCGGGCTCCGGCCTGTCCATCGAACGCCGCCCCGAGGACGCCCCGGCAACCGGCTTTGGCCTGGTGGGCGATACCGTCCGCGAGGAACGCTACCTGCAGGTCCTGCATCCGGTGCCGGCGGTGCTGGCTCGCAATGCCGACGAAGTCCAGCGCGCGTACCAGGAGTATCAGGAAAAGGCGCTCGGTCGTACTGGCCTGCGCAAGATGTACATCGGCACGCTGACGCTGACGCTGTTCCTGGCGGTTTTCATCGCCGTGATGCTTGCACTGTTACTGGGCGGGCAGTTGGCACGGCCGCTGCTGATGCTGCTGCAGGGGACCAAGGAAGTCGCCGAAGGCGACCTTTCGCCCAAGCGCGAACTGAAGAGCCGCGACGAACTGGGCCAGCTGACGCAGCAATTCAACCAGATGACACGCCAGTTGTCCGAGGCCCGCATCGCGGTGGAAGACAATCGCGTGGCGCTGGAGCAATCGAAGGCGTATCTGGAAAGTGTGCTGCAGAATCTGACGGCGGGTGTGCTGGTGTTCGACCGCCGCTTCACGCTGATCACGGCCAATCCGGGCGCCGAGCGCATCTTCCGCCAGCCGTTCGCGGGCGTGCTGGGCCAGCCGGTGGAGCAGATCCCCGGGATGGGTGACTTTGCCGATATCGTGCGCCAGGCGTTCTCCGAGCAGACCACGCGCGAGGTGCTGGGCGGCGCGCAGCACTGGCAGAAGCAGATCGAACTGCCCCAGGGCGACGAGGAACAGCCGCTCACCTTGCTGGTGCGTGGCGCCCACCTGCCTGGCGGCAGCCGCGACGAACCGGGCTACGTGGTGGTGTTCGACGATATTTCGGATGTGATCTCGGCCCAGCGCTCGGTGGCTTGGGGCGAGGTGGCGCGCCGGCTCGCACATGAAATCAAGAACCCGCTGACGCCGATCCAGCTTTCGGCCGAGCGGCTGCAGATGAAGCTGTCGCCGAAACTGGAGCATGCCGACGCCGAAGTGCTAAAGCGCGGGGCCACAACGATCGTTAACCAGGTGGCGGCAATGAAACGCATGGTGGACGACTTCCGTGACTACGCGCGAACGCCGCCGGCGGTGATGCAGTCGCTGCCGTTGAATGGCCTGGTGGCAGAAGTCTTGCATCTGTACGGTATCGATGATCCCGCCGTGCACGAGCATCCGGTGATTCATGCGGCGCTGGGCCCGAATCTCCCTGAAATCAAGGGCGATCCAACGCAATTGCGCCAGGTGATCCACAACCTGCTGCAGAATGCGCAGGATGCGGCGGCGGACAACGTGGCGGCCGGTAGGGCGGCGCCCCATATCACTCTGCACACCGAGACTG
>DAIOET010000745.1:0-1881 GCA_036746135.1 Cupriavidus sp. | reverse complement strand
GGTGCCGCGCCTGCATGACGTGGAAAAGGACGTCGATCCGTATGCGCTGGAGGTGCTGTCGGCCGTGCTGAACGGCTACGACAACGCGCGGCTCACGCGCGAGCTGGTGCGCGAGCAGCGCTTGGCCGACGACGTCAACGTCGGCTACGACAGCATCAATCGCAATGAATCGCTGTTCGTGCTCGACGGTACGCCGGCCAGCGGACACACCACCGAGGAAATCGAAAAGGCGTTGCGCGAGGAGCTTCAGCGCATCGCCAAGAACGGTGTGTCCGAGGAAGAACTGAAGCGCGTCAAGGCGCAGGTGGTGGCTGGCCAGATCTACAAGCGCGACTCGGTGTTCGGGCAGGGCATGGAGATCGGTGTGTCGGAAATCGCCGGCATCTCGTGGCGCCAGATCGATCGCATGCTCGACAAGATCAAGGAAGTCACCCCCGCGCAGGTGCAGGCCGTTGCCGGCAAGTATTTCAGCGACGACAACCTGACCGTGGCCACGCTGCTGCCGCAGCCGATCGACCCCAACAAGCCCAAGACCGCAGCGCCCGAAGGCCTGCGTCATTGAGGACAGAGTCCAAGGAGAAAGAATGTCCCTGTCCGTCATGACCATTGCGTCTCCGCGCCTGTTGCGCCGCCTGGCTGGCGCCGCCTGCGGGGCGGCCGCGCTGCTGGCCGGCACCGTTGCCTACGCCGCGATCCCCATTGAAAGCTGGACGGCTTCCACCGGTGCCAAGGTGTTTTTCGTGCCTAGCCCATCGATTCCGATGCTCGACGTCAATATCGACTTCGACGCGGGCAGCCGCTACGACCCACCCGGCAAGGCCGGCCTGGCCACGCTGACCGCGGCGCTGCTCGACAAGGGCAGCAGCGCGCAGAACGGCCAGCCCGCCCGCAACGAGGCGCAGATCGCCGACGCCTTTGCCGACACCGGTGCGGATTTCGGTGGCGCCGCTGGTGGCGACCGTGGCGGCGTTGGTTTGCGCACGCTGACGGCCTCGCCCGAGCGTGAGCAGTCACTGCGTCTGGCTTCGCAGCTCATCAAGGCCCCTGCCTATCCCGACGCCGTCGTGGCACGCGAGAAGCAGCGCCTGATCACGGCCATCCGCGAGGGCGATACGCGCCCCGGCGTGATTGCCGACAAGACGTTGTCGAAGACGATGTACCCGAACCATCCGTACGGTGTGTCCGCCACGCCGGAATCGGTGGGTTCGATCACGCGCGAGGACCTGCTGAAGTTCTGGCGCGATAACTACACCGCCAAGCGAGCGGTGGTGACGCTGATCGGCGCCATCGACCGCAAACAGGCGGAGCAGATCGCCGAGGAGATGACACGCGGTCTGCCCGAAGGTACCGCGGCACCGAAGCTGCCGGACGTGCAGATGTCGATCCCGGCCAGCGAGAAGCGGATTCCGCATCCGGCGCAGCAGGCGAGCGTAGCGATTGGCGCACCTTCCATTGCGCGTGGCGATCCCGACTACTTTGCGCTGCTGGTGGGCAACTATGTGCTGGGTGGCGGTGGCTTCAGCTCGCGCCTGACCGACCAGGTGCGCGAGAAGCGTGGACTCACCTACGGCGTGGATAGCTTCTTTGCGCCATCCAAGCAGCCGGGGCCGTTCAGCATCACGTTGCAGACCAAGAAAGAGAACACCAACGAGGCAGTGGGGCTGGTGCGGCAGATTCTGGCGAAGTACGTAGCGGAAGGTCCGACCGATGCGGAGCTGAAGGCGGCCAAGGACAACCTGATCAATGGCTTCCCGCTGCGCATCGACAGCAACCGCAAGCTGCTGACCAATGTGGCCAATATCGGCTGGTATGGCCTGCCACTGGACTACCTCGATACGTGGACCGCGCAGATCAACAAGGTGACGCGCGATCAGGTGCGCG
>DAIOET010000744.1:0-1884 GCA_036746135.1 Cupriavidus sp. | reverse complement strand
CGTATCAGGACGCGATGGTCGCGCGGCGAGCCTCCGCGCCCTCTCCCCTTTCCCACTTCATGGCGGAGGGGAGCGCAAAATCTCCGGCCTCGCCCGGTTGCTGCCTGAACACCGCCTCCAGCGGCTGATCGAGCTGCGGATTATCGAGGATGCCGCGCAACACCTCCACGCCCCGCATCTGCTGCGCCAGCGCCGTGCGCGGCAGGCGTGCCAGGTTCAGCACCAGCCGGTCATGCAACATGCGAAGCGTGACCTGCGACGGATCGCACAGCAACGCCCAGTGCGCCTGCCCGCTATCCTGCTGCAGCTTGCCCACCAGATGCATGGCCTTGAGCTTTGCCAGCAGGCCGGCCAGATAGTCGGCCTCCACCCGCAGCCTGCGTCCGATGTCCAGCTCGCCCATGCTGCGCGGCACTTCGTCGCGCGCGCGATAGAGCACGTAAAGCACACCGAGGGCGTCGAAAAACTCGCTGCCCGCGAACGTGCGGCGGCGCCAGTGCCCTTCGCGGATCACTGGCAGATTGGCCGCGATCGTGGCCCCCAGCAGCGTCACCAGCCAGCTCACGTACATCCAGAGCAGGAACAGCGGCAACACCGCGAAGGTGCCATAGACCGCCGTGTACGTCGGGATATGGGTAATGAAATAACCGAACGCGCGCTTGGCCACTTCGAATGCCACGGCGGCCACGATGCCCGCGAAAATCGCGTCGCGCCAATCCACGTACGCATAGGGCACGGCCATGTACAGGAAGGCGAAGGCCAGCGCGGTCAACGCGACCGGAATCAGGCTGACCAGCAGCCCAAGCCCGAACGGCAGGTTGCCGACGTAGCCCATCGAAATCGAGATCAGATACGAACTCACCGAAAGACTGCCGCCGATCAGCACCGGCCCCAGCGTCAGCACCGCCCAGAACACGAGCACCCGCTGCGCGAACGGGCGCCGCCGCTTGACGCGCCAGATCGCGTTGAGCGCGTCTTCCACGGTCAGCATCGTCAGCACCGATGTCACCATCAGACCGCCCAGGCCCAACGCGGTCAGCCCGCGGGCGCTCTTCGAAAACTGGCCGAGGTAGCGCGAAACGGAGTCACTGATATTGCCGCCCGGGATCAGGTTCTGGAACAGGAAACCCTCGATCTGGCCGCGGAATTCGCGGAACACCGGAAATGCCGCCAGCAGCGCGAAGGCCACTGTCAGCACGGGCACCACGGACAGGAACGTCGTGAAGGTCAGGCTGGCGGCCACCTGGGGCAGGCGGTTTTCTCCAGCGCGACGCAGTGCGTAGCGGGCCAGTGCGCGCACCTTTTGCAGATTCCATTCCCTGCGCAGGCGGGCAATGCGGACAGCGGACATGCGGGGGCTTTCTCCTTCGAATTCGATGAATGCAGCCGAGAGGCTGGCGGCGCGGCACTTCGGGCGGCGCCCCAACTATAATACGCGGATCGTTTTGCGGCGCTCTTTTCGGGACCATCCGCCGACCGCGCCAGCCCATCCATGACCGACATCCTCGTCCTTTACTACAGCCGCCACGGCGCCACCCGCAGACTCGCCGAACTGATCGCCACCGGCATCGAAAGCGTCCCTGGCGCGCAGGCCCGCCTGCGTACCGTGCCGCCGGTGTCCACGGTATGCGAGGCCACCGCGTCCGACATCCCGCCCGAGGGCGCCCCTTACGCCGAATTGCGCGACCTCGAGGAATGTGCCGGGCTCGCCCTGGGCAGCCCCACCCGCTTCGGCAATATGGCCGCGCCGATGAAGTACTTCCTCGATGGCACCGTCGCCCAGTGGCTGTCCGGCGCGCTGACCGGCAAGCCCGCATGCGTGTTCACGTCGACGGGCAGCCTGCACGGCGGCCAGGAAACCACGCTGCTCTCGATGATGCTGCC
>DAIOET010000743.1:0-1886 GCA_036746135.1 Cupriavidus sp. | reverse complement strand
CGTTGATCGACACCTCCACCACCGAACCCTCCTTCATCGACCCGACCCCTATCGAAGTGCCGACGGCGATCACGTCGCCCGGCATCAGCGTCATGTCCTGCGACAGGCGGCTGACCTGCTCCTCGGGCGAAAAAACGATGTCGGACAGCGGGTAGTTCTGGCGTTCGACGCCGTCCAGGCGCGTCACCACGCTGGCGCTGCGCCAGTCGAAGCCCGAGACGATGGCCGGACCGATGCATCCGAAGGTGTCGGAACCCTTGGCGCGCGTCCACTGCGGGAAGTTTGGATCGGCGTTGAGCAGCTCGCCCGCCGTGACGTCATTGACGATGGTGTAGCCGAAGATGTGCGAGGCGGCCTCGCTCAGCGGCACATTCCGGCATGTACGGCCAATGACAATACCGAGTTCGCCTTCATAGGCGATCTTGCCGGTGTACCCGCTCGGACGCAGGATGGCGTCGCCGGGGCCCGCCAGCGAACTGGCCGGCTTCAGCAAGAACAGCGGGTGCACAGGCACCGCCTTCTCCAGCCGCGCCGCCAGGGCGTGAAAGTTGTTCCACAGCGCCACGATCTTGCCCGGCTCGCACGGGGCAAGCAGATCCAGCGAGGCGTAGCTGTAGGTGTTGCCCGTGGGACGGGGATCGTTATAGCCAGGGCCATCGAATTCGATGACTCGGTCGGCATCGCCATTATCAAGGCGGCCATAAGCGGTGTCGCCGCCAGGACGGCGGAAGCGAATCCAGGTTTGCACGACAGAGCTCCTCCGGCAGGTGCGAGCGTGCCGCACCTGCGCGTTCAGCAAAAGTTGGAGGCCCCGTGTCAGGGCCATGAAGACAGGCGCCGGTCGTGGCCGGCGCCTCGGGTCAGATCGCGCCCGCTACGCGCAGCGCTGCAATCTGTGCCGGCGAGCGTCCCAGCCATTCGAGGATCTCGTCGGTGTGTTCCCCCAGCAATGGCGAGCGCTCGACCTCCACTGGCGAGGCGGACAGCGTGATCGGCGAGCCGAGCTGCACGTATTTGCCGCGCGCCGGATGGTCCAGCTCCACCAGATAGCCGCGCTCGTACATCGACTTGTCCTCGATCAGGTCCTTCATCGACAGGATCGGGCCACACGGCACATCGACCTCGTTGAGCGCATTCATCACTTCGAACTTGGTGCGGCCCAGCGTCCATTGCTCGATGATGCCGAAGCAGGCGGCGAGCTTTTTCAGACGCATTTCGGGGGTGGCGAAGTCCGGATCGGTGATCAGGTCTTCGCGGCGGCACAAGCGCATCAGCGGCTCCCAGCCCTGCGGCTGGATGATGACGTAGACGTAGTCGTTCGGACCTCCCGGCGCGCAGCGCAGCGCGGCGCCAGGCTGGCCGCCGCCCGACGCATTGCCGGCGCGCGGCACGTGGTCGTCGAACTGGTCGTTGGGGTACTCGCGCAGCGGGCCGGCATCCAGGCGCTGCTGATCGCGCAGCTTCACGCGGCACAGGTTCAGCACGGCGTCCTGCATCGCCACTTCCACGCGCTGGCCGCGGCCCGAATGCTCGCGCTGCAGCAGCGCGGCCAGGATGCCGACCACGCAGTGCACGCCCGTGCCCGAATCGCCAATCTGCGCGCCCGTCACCAGCGGCATGCCGGCGGCCTCACCGGTCGTCGATGCGGAACCGCCCATGCACTGGGCCACGTTTTCATAAGCCTTGCAGTCCTGGTACGGGCCGGGACCGAAGCCCTTGATCGACGCGTAGATCATGCGCGGATTCAGGTCCTGGATATGGTCCCAATCGAATCCGGCGCGGGCCAGCACGCCCGGCCCGAAGTTCTCGATCAGTACATCGCTCTGCTGGATCAGGTCTTCCAGCAGCGCCTTGCCTTCCGGCGTCTTCATATTGAGCGTCAGGCT
>DAIOET010000742.1:0-1898 GCA_036746135.1 Cupriavidus sp. | reverse complement strand
GTCCAGGTATCGTCGGCCAAGGCCACGGTCAAGGTCGACCTGTCCATGCAGAAGCAGGTTGAAGAGATCCTGGCGCAGAACCAGCTGCAGCCTGACGGCCTGTTCTTTGACGTGGCGGGCCAGTCCGGCTCCGTCAAGGCGCGCTTCCGCAGCACGGACGAGCAGCTCAAGGCCAAGGACGTGCTGTCCCGCTCGCTGAATCCGGACGCCAACGACCCCACCTACGTGGTCGCGCTGAACCTGCTGTCCGGCTCCCCGCGCTGGCTGACCTCCATGCACGCGCTGCCGATGTACCTGGGCCTGGACCTGCGCGGTGGCGTGCACTTCCTGCTGCAGGTGGACATGAAGGGCGCGGTCGACAAGAAGCTCGACAGCCTGTCTGGCGACACGCGCACGCTGCTGCGCGACAAGAACATCCGCCACGCCGGTATCGACCGTGACGGCGACCGCCTGACCGTGCGTTTCAACAACGCCGATGACGCCAACCGCGCGCGCGGTGTTCTGGCCGACAACCTGCGTGAGCTGGCTTTCACGATCGATGGCACCAGCGTGGTGGGCGTCTTCACCGACGCCGCCCGCAAGGCGGTGCAGGACGCGGCCGTCAAGCAGAACATCACCACGCTGCACAACCGCGTGAACGAACTCGGCGTGGCCGAGCCGGTGATCCAGCAACAGGGTTCCGACCGTATCGTCGTCCAGTTGCCGGGCGTGCAGGACACCGCCAAGGCCAAGGACATCATCGGCCGCACGGCCACGCTGGAAGCCCGCCTGGCCGACCCGGACGCCCCGCGCAATCCGCGCCCGGGTGACCCCGTACCGTTTGGCGACGAACTGTTCACCCAGGGCAACGGCGCCCCGGTGATCCTGCGCAAGCAGGTGATCTTCACCGGTGACCGCATCGAAAGCGCCTCCGCCGGCTTCGACCAGAACCAGCGCCCGTCCGTGAACATCAAGCTCGACGCACAGGGTGGCCGCGTGCTGCGCGATGTGTCGCGCGAGAACATCGGCAAGCCGATGGGCATCGTGCTGTTCGAAAAGGGCAAGGGCGAAGTGCTGACCGTGGCGACGATTCAGTCCGAACTCGGTTCCAGCTTCCAGATCACTGGCTCGTACTCGACCGAAGCGGCCAATGACCTGGCCCTGCTGCTGCGCGCCGGTTCGCTGGCCGCGCCGATGGAAATCATCGAGGAACGCACGATCGGCCCGTCGCTCGGTGCGGACAACATCCAGAAGGGTTTTGATTCGGTGGCGTACGGCTTTGCCGCGATCGCCGTCTTCATGGTCCTGTACTACATGCTGTTTGGCGTGTTTTCGGTGGCCGCCCTGGGTATCAACCTGTTGCTGCTGGTAGCCGTGCTGTCGATGCTGCAAGCCACGCTGACGCTGCCCGGCATCGCCGCTATCGCGCTGGTGCTGGGTATGGCCATCGATGCGAACGTGCTGATCAACGAGCGGATCCGCGAGGAACTGCGCGCTGGCGCATCGCCGCAGATGGCCATCGCGATTGGCTTCGAGCGCGCCTGGGCCACCATCCTGGACTCGAACGTGACCACGCTGATTGCCGGCCTGGCACTGCTGGCCTTCGGTTCCGGCCCGGTGCGCGGCTTCGCGGTGGTGCACTGCCTCGGCATTCTGACTTCGATGTTCTCGGCGGTGTTCTTCAACCGCGGGCTGGTCAACCTCTGGTACGGCCGCAAGAAGAAGCTTCAGAGCCTGGCCATCGGCCAGATCTGGAAGCCGGACCCCGACACCCCGGTGGCCAAGTAAGCCAGGACACATCAGGACTACATCATGGAATTCTTCCGCATCAAGCGCGACATTCCGTTCATGAAGCACGCGTTGATCTTCAACGTGGTGTCCTTCCTGACGTTTGCCGCCGCTGTTTTCTTCCTCTGGCA
>DAIOET010000741.1:0-1898 GCA_036746135.1 Cupriavidus sp. | reverse complement strand
CTCAGACACACTCACTTAGGAACCTCCTTGTGAATATCGTCATTCTTGCCGCGGGCATGGGCAAGCGCATGAATTCCGCGCTGCCCAAGGTACTGCACCCGGTTGCCGGCCAGCCCATGCTGGCCCATGTGCTCGATACGGCTCGCACGCTCGCGCCGTCGCGGCTGGTCGTCGTGGTCGGCCACGGCGCCGAGCACGTGCGCCAGGCCGTGGCTGCCGACGATGTTGCCTTTGCCGAGCAGGCGCAGCAACTGGGCACCGGCCACGCCGTGATGCAGGCCCTGCCGTTGCTCGATGACGCTCAGCCGACCCTGGTGCTCTATGGCGATGTGCCGCTGACGTCGGCCGCCACGCTGAAGCACCTGGTGCAGGCCGCCGGCAGCGGACGCCTGGGCGTGCTGACCGTCGAAATGCCCGATCCCACCGGCTATGGCCGCATCGTGCGCGACGCCGCCGGCAATATCGTACGCATCGTCGAGCAGAAGGATGCCAACGATGAAGAACGCGCGATCCGCGAGATCAACACTGGCATTATCGTCTGCCCGACCGGCCATCTGCGCCGCTGGCTGTCCACGCTGCGCAACGACAACGCGCAAGGCGAGTACTACCTGACCGACACCATCGAGCGCGCCGCCACCGACGGCGTGGAAGTGGTGTCGTCCCAGCCCGCCGAGCTGTGGGAGACGCTGGGCGTCAACAGCAAGGTCCAGCTGGCCGAAATCGAGCGCATCCATCAGCGCAACATCGCCCAGCGCCTGCTTGAAGCAGGCGTCACGCTGCTCGATCCCGCGCGCATCGACGTGCGCGGCCAGCTTACCTGTGGCCGGGACGTGACCATCGACGTCGGCTGCGTGTTCGAAGGCCGCGTGCACCTGGAAGATGGCGTGCATATCGGTGCGCACTGCGTGATCCGTAATACCACCGTGGGCGCCGGCGCGCGCGTGCAACCGTTCTGCCATTTCGAGGAAGCAAAGATCGGGCCGGACGGCCGCATCGGTCCCTACGCGCGGCTGCGGCCTGGCACCGAACTGGGCCAGGATGTGCACATCGGCAACTTCGTCGAAGTAAAGAACAGCCAGATCGCCGATCACAGCAAGGCCAACCACTTGGCCTATGTGGGCGATACAACGGTCGGCCAGCGCGTGAACATTGGGGCGGGTACGATTACCTGCAACTATGACGGCGTGAACAAGCATCGCACGATCATCGAGGATGACGTCTTCATCGGTTCCGATACACAGCTGGTGGCGCCAGTCACGGTGCGCCGCGGTGCCACGATCGGCGCCGGCACCACGCTGACCAAGGAAGCACCGTCCGACAAGCTCACGCTGTCGCGCGCAAAGCAGATGACGATCGACGCCTGGCAGCGTCCGGTCAAGCAACCGAAAAAATAAAGGGGGTTTAGCTATGTGTGGCATCGTCGGCGCGGTTTCGCACCGCAATATTGTTCCCGTCCTGGTCGAAGGGCTGCGTCGCCTGGAGTACCGCGGCTATGACTCGTGCGGCGTGGCCGTGGTGCGCGACGCCATCCTGGAGCGCGCCCGTACCGTTTCGCGCGTGGCGGACCTGGACACGCAGACGCAATCGTCGGGTCTGGGCGGCAACCTGGGCATCGCGCATACCCGCTGGGCCACGCACGGCAAGCCCGACACGGTCAACGCCCACCCGCACTTTTCGGACGAGACCATCGCGCTGGTGCACAACGGCATCATCGAAAACTACGAGCCGCTGCGCGACGAACTGCGCGCCGTTGGCTACGGTTTCGAGTCGCAGACCGATACCGAAGTGGTGGCCCACCTGATCCACCAGGCCTATACGTATCCGAGCAGCGCCACGCGTGGCGACCTGTTCGGCTCCGTGCGCGTCGTGACCAAGCGCCTGCATGGCGCCTATGCGAT
>DAIOET010000740.1:0-1902 GCA_036746135.1 Cupriavidus sp. | reverse complement strand
ACGGCGCGCTGTCGCAGGAGGCCGGCATGATGATCGGCGCGGCCAGCGTGCTGGTGTACACGCTGTTCGGCGGCATGTGGTCGGTGGCGGTGACCGACTTCATCCAGATGATCATCATCGTGATCGGCATGCTCTACATCGGCTACGAGGTGAGCGGGCAGGCCGGTGGCGTGACGGCCGTGGTGTCGCATGCGGCGGCGGCGGGCAAGTTCGAATTCCTGCCGTCCCTCGATATCGTCCAGATCATCGGGTTCGCGGCCGCGCTATTTACGATGATGCTCGGCTCGATTCCGCAGCAGGACGTGTTCCAGCGCGTGACGTCGTCGCGCACGGAGCAGATCGCCGGCCGCGCGTCGGTACTGGGCGGCGTGCTGTACTTCTTCTTTGCCTTCATCCCGATGTTCCTGGCCTATTCGGCCACGCTGATCGACCCGCAGATGGTCGAGAAGTACATCAATTCCGATTCGCAACTGATTCTGCCGCAGTTGATCCTGAACCACGCGCCGATGTTCGCGCAGGTCATGTTCTTCGGCGCACTGCTGTCGGCCATCAAGAGCTGCGCCTCGGCCACTCTGCTGGCGCCGTCGGTGACATTCGCGGAGAACATCCTGCGGCCGTATTTCCGCCATCTCAGCGACAAGCAATTCCTGCGCGTGATGCAGGCGGTGGTGCTGGTCTTCACGACGCTGGTCACGCTGTTCGCGCTCAATTCGCACCTGTCGATCTTCCATATGGTTGAGAACGCCTACAAGGTGACGCTGGTGTCGGCCTTCGTGCCGCTGGCGTTCGGGCTGTTCTGGAAGCCGGCCACGCGCCAGGGCGGCCTGCTGGCCATCGTGCTGGGGCTGACGTCGTGGCTGACGTGCGAGATTACGATGGCCAATGCGACGGTGCCGCCACAAATGGTGGGGCTGCTGTTCTCGATCAGCGGCATGGTGTTTGGATCGCTGCTGCCGCAATGGATCAGCGATCGGCCGCCAGTCCGTGAAGTGCATATTGCTTAACTTTTAAGCATTTGGGGGAAATCGTGACGATTACGCCCCCGAAAGCCCCTATTTCCTGCCGGTAGACGCCCCGCCAACGGTTTATAATCCGAGGCTTTGCATCGCCGCGCGTGCCGTTTTTTTGGGCACCTCGCCCTTGTCGATCCGGGCGGCGCTGCCATCTACCCGCTTTACGTTTCAGATTTCCACGAAAGAACCATGCCGATCTATGCCTACCGTTGCGACGCCTGCGGACACGGGCGCGATGTGCTGCAGAAGATGAGCGACGCCCCGCTCACGGACTGCCCATCCTGCGGCGCCGCCGGGACCTTCAAGAAGCAGCTGACCGCGGCTGGCTTCCAGCTCAAGGGCTCGGGCTGGTACGTGACGGATTTCCGTGGCGGCAGCGGCGGCACCAGCGCGCCGGCCGCAACCTCGACCAGCGCCCCCGCCGCTGACGCCGCGCCCGCCGCGTCGTCTTCGTCGTCGTCGTCGACCACGGCATCGGCCGCCCCGGCTGCCGCCAGCGGCAGCGCCGGTTCGTCCGCCAGCCACTGAGCGCCAGGCAAGCCGTGGCTACCAAGAAAACCTCCGCCATCAAGACCTGGTTCCTGACCGGGTTGCTCGTGCTGGTGCCGCTTGGCATCACGCTGTGGGTGCTCAACCTGATCATCGGCACGATGGATCAGAGCATGGCGCTGCTGCCCGTGGCGTGGCAGCCAGAGAACCTGTTCGGGCGCCGCATTCCGGGTCTGGGCGCGATCCTGACCCTGCTGTTCATCCTGCTGGTGGGCGTGCTCGCGCACAACTTCATCGGCCAGCGCCTGGTGCGCTGGTGGGAGGCGCTGCTGGGCCATATCCCCGTGGTTGGCCCGATCTATACCAGCGTGAAGCAGGTGTCGGACACGCTGCTGTCGTC
>DAIOET010000739.1:0-1922 GCA_036746135.1 Cupriavidus sp. | reverse complement strand
TCATGCCCACGTGGGCGTCGTTCTTCGTGCCCGAGCTGGCGTTCCTGATCGACGTACGGCTGCTGCGCCTGCTGCGCGTGTTCCGGATCCTCAAGCTCACGGTCTATTTCGAGGAAGCCGAGATCCTGGCCCGCGCGCTGACCAACAGCCGGCGCAAGATCTTCGTGTTCCTGGGCACCGTATTCATCATCACCGTGATCCTGGGCACCGTGATGTACGTGGTGGAAGGCCCCGAACACGGCTTCACCAGCATTCCGCTCAGCATGTACTGGGCCATCGTCACGCTGACCACCACGGGCTTTGGCGATATGGTGCCGAAGACGCCGATCGGACAGTTCATCACGTCGCTGACGATCCTGCTGGGCTACGGGATCATTGCGTTCCCGACCGGCATCGTCGGCGCCGAGCTGGCCGCCAGCATCATCAAGCGGCCGCTGACCACGCGCTCGTGCGAACACTGCCTGACCGAAGGCCACGAGCCGTCAGCGAAGTATTGCCAGCACTGCGGCAGCGTATTGCCGGAGTACCGCAGCGAACCCGGCCTGGAGGGCCGGCTCGAAGGGGCCGTGGAAAACGCGCCACCGCCCAAGCCACCGCATCGCTGACCGAACCTCAAAACTCACAACGACACGTCCTCATGCAAGCCACCCTCGACGCAACACTCGCGACGTTTCGCGACGCGATTCGCCAGGCCGGCGACAGCCGCACCCCGCTGCGGTTGCGCGGCGGCGGCAGCAAGGATTTCTATGGCCAGGCCCTGGTCGGCAACGTGCTCGACACGCGCGCGTATCGCGGCATCGTCGAATACGACCCGGCCGAGCTGGTGATCACCGCGCGCTGCGGCACGCCGCTGGCCGAGATCGAGGACGCGCTGGCCGAGCACCGCCAGATGCTGGCCTTCGAGGCCCCGCACTTCGCCGCGCACGGCCAGGCCAGCACCGCCACGCTGGGTGGCGCGTTTGCAGCGGGCTTGTCGGGGCCGCGCCGCCAGTCGGTGGGCGCGTTGCGCGATTTCGTGCTCGGGGCGCGTTTGATGGACGGCAAGGGCGAGGTCCTGAACTTCGGCGGTCAGGTCATGAAAAACGTGGCCGGCTACGATGTATCGCGTCTGCTGGCCGGATCGCTCGGCACGCTTGGCCTGGTCACCGAGGTATCGCTGAAGGTCTTGCCCGTGCCGTTCGACGACGCCACGCTGCGTTTTGCCATGTCGCAGGCGGACGCCATCGACCAGCTCAACAAGTGGGGCGGCAAGCCACTGCCGATTGCGGCATCCGCCTGGCATGCCGGCACGCTGTATGTCCGTCTGAGTGGCGCCACCGCGGCCGTCTGCGCGGCACGCGACAGCCTGGGCGGCGAAGTGGCCGACAACAGCCACGCGCAGCAATTGTGGGCGGCGCTGCGCGAACAGACGCATCCGTTCTTCGGGCCGGCGCGCGATGCGGGCCGCGCACTGTGGCGCATTGCCGTGCCGACCGTGGCCGGGCCGCTGGAGCTGCCCGGTGAACAGCTCGTGGAATGGGGCGGCGGCCAGCGCTGGTGGCTGGCACCGGACGACACTACGGCATCGGCCGACCACGTGCGTGCCATCGCCCGGGCCGTGGGTGGCCACGCCACGCTGTTCCGCAACGGCGACAAGTCCGTCGGGGTATTCACCCCGCTTTCGTCACCGCTGGCCGCGATTCACAAGCGGCTGAAGGCAAGCTTCGATCCCGCGGGCATCTTCAACCCGCAGCGTATGTACGCCGGACTCTGAAAACGCATCGCGCCACCATAACGATCCCCCACCATGCAAACGACACTGGCCGAATTCCTGCGCAATACGCCCGAAGGCGAAGAGGCAAAATCGATCGTCGGCAAATGCGTGCACTGCGGCTTCTGCACCGCCACCTGCCCCACCTACCAGTTGCTGGGCGACGAACTCG
>DAIOET010000738.1:0-1928 GCA_036746135.1 Cupriavidus sp. | reverse complement strand
TATCGTCGAACATCACGCCGAAGGCGCCGGTGAACCCGGGGCCCTTGAGCGTGCGATCGTAGTAGCGAATCGGCGCCGGCTTGGCGATATCGAACAGACGGAACCACAGGAAGGCCGCGAACTGGCCCCAGAAGCCGGTTGGCGTGACAAAGACCAGCACCAGCCAGAAAGCGACCACTTCGTCCCAGACCATGCTGCCGTGGTCGTACACGCCCATGTCACGCGCGGTGCGCAGGCAGGCCCAGATACCGATCACGAACCCGGCCGCGATGATCCACAGCCAGGTGGTCGGCTCGATCCACATCGAGATCACGACAAACGACAGCCAGCCGTAGAGCGTGCCGACGGTGCCCGGGCCGACCGGCGACAGGCCGGAGCCGAACCCGAGCGCAATCAGCCGGGCGGGATGGCCAAGCATGAAGCGGGCGGTCGGTCGTGTGACGCTGGACGTCTGGCCGGCTTCCAGCGTGACAGGCTCGGCAGAATTGGCGGGGTCGCGCGGCGCGGCCCCGGGGGGATAAGCGGACATCAAGAACCTGGCTCGATTTTTCTAGTGATATATGGCGCGCAAGACGACAGCTCTCCCTGTTGCGCGCATGCCTGGCATCATGACACGGCTGACGGGCAGTGTGTCACGCTGCGGTGAAATGATCGAATGACGTGCCCGAAAACGTGAAGGGATCGCCGTGACGGTCCACGATACGCAGGCCGGCCTCCGGAGTGATGGAGCCGACACGTGTGAGCGGCAGTCCCAGCTGATGGCTGATGGTGGCGATGGCTTCGCGGTTACCCGCCGGCGCGGTGAAGCACAGCTCGTAATCGTCGCCGCCGGCCAGTACGCATTCGCGCTGCCGATCGAGCGGTTGCGCGCCGAGAACTTCGGAGCGGGGGAGGGCATCGACATCGACGATCGCACCCACGGATGACCTGGCCAGGATATGGCCGAGGTCACCGATCAGCCCATCCGATACGTCCAGTGCAGCATGCGCCACGCCTCGCAGCGCCATTCCCAGCGCCACGCGCGGCGTGGGGGTGTCCATACGTGGACGGATCAGCGTGAAATCGGGTTCGGGCAGCAGCCATTCGCCGCGGCAGTCGCCCAGCGCCAGACGGGCATCGCCGAGGGTGCCCGAGATCCAGATGTCGTCGCCGGGCCGTGCGGCATCGCGCCGCAGCGCCTGGCGGGGCGGCACATCGCCAAACACCGTCAGCGACAACGTCAGCGGCCCCTTGGTGGTATCTCCGCCGATCAGCTCGCAACCGTGGTCGTCGGCCAGCGCCAGCATGCCGCCGGCAAAGGCTTCGAGCCAGGCCGGATCGGCTTCCGGCAGCGCCAGCGCCAGCGTGAACGCGCGTGGTTCGGCGCCCATCGCCGCCAAGTCCGACAGGTTCACGGCCAGCGCCTTGTGGCCCAGCGAGCGCGGGGGCACATCCGGAAAGAAATGGCGGCCGCTGACCAGCATATCGGTGCTGATCGCCAGCTGATGGCCCGGCCGTGCGTCAATCAGCGCACAGTCGTCGCCTACCCCGAGCGCGGCCTTGTGCACCGGGCGCGTGAAGAAGCGGCGAATCAGGTCGAATTCGGAAAGGGAAGCTGCGGTGGGATTTGGCATCGAGGTGGGGGGCATACCGGCTGGTCAAGCCCTTCGGCATGCGGCATATTGTACCGAAACGCAAAGGTGCCCCGCGCAAAACGCCCATTGTGAAATAGTTTTTCACAATATAAAATGCGCCATCCTTAAGCGTGCAAATCTTAAGCGCGTACAAGCGGAGACGACGGGTTCGTGGAGCCGGCCCTTGATCTCCCAGCGTTATTCAGTGCGGCTCCACCGATCGGAAGATGCGCAGATGACAAGCCCTCAGCAGTCCCCGTCCCAAGACGATCTGAAACAGCAGCAGCGTGAGGCGCTGCGCAAGGCCGCACTCGA
>DAIOET010000737.1:0-1935 GCA_036746135.1 Cupriavidus sp. | reverse complement strand
AGTTCTACGTGCTGGAAGACAACCTGCGCGTGCCGTCGGGCGTGTCGTACATGCTGGAAAACCGCAAGATGATGATGCGGTTGTTCCCGGACCTGTTCGCACGCAACCGCGTGGCGCCGGTGGCTCACTATCCCGATCTGCTGCTCGACATGCTGCGCAGCGTGTCGCCACAGAACATTGCCGATCCCACCGTGGTGGTGCTCACGCCGGGCATGTACAACTCGGCCTACTTCGAGCACGCGTTCCTGGCCCAGCAGATGGGCGTGGAACTGGTCGAAGGCAGCGACCTGTTCGTCGACGACGACCATCTCTACATGCGCACCACGCAGGGGCCGCAGCGCATCGACGTGATCTACCGCCGCGTGGACGACGACTTCCTGGACCCGCTCGTGTTCCGGCCAGACTCCACGCTCGGTGCCGCGGGCTTGCTGTCGGTCTATCGCGCCGGCAACGTGACGATCTGCAATGCAATCGGCACCGGCGTGGCCGATGACAAGTCAATCTACCCCTACGTGCCGGACATGATCCGGTTCTACCTGGGCGAAGAAGCCATCCTGTCGAACGTGCCCACGTACATGTGCCGGCGTCCGGACGACCTGCAGTACGTGCTGGACCATATGGCCGACCTCGTGGTCAAGGAAACGCATGGCGCCGGCGGCTACGGCATGCTGGTGGGGCCGGCCGCGACCAAGGCCGAAATCGACCAGTTCCGCGAAGTCGTGAAGGCTCGCCCGGAGCAGTACATCGCGCAGCCCACGCTGGCCTTGTCCACCTGCCCGACGTATGTGGAGTCCGGCATCGCGCCTCGCCATATCGACCTGCGGCCGTTCGTGCTGTCGGGCAAGGAGGTGCGCATGGTGCCGGGCGGCCTGACGCGCGTGGCATTGCGCGAGGGGTCGCTGGTGGTGAATTCCTCGCAGGGCGGCGGCACCAAGGACACCTGGGTGCTGGAACGCTGAAGCCGAACATACTGATCGCCGGGAGACCCCATCATGCTGAGCCGTACCGCCGACCACCTGTTCTGGATGGCCCGCTACACCGAGCGCGCGGAAAACACCGCGCGCATGCTCGACGTCAACTACCAGACCTCGCTGCTGCCGCAATCGGCCGAGGTGGCCGAGCAGGGCTGGTGGGCGATGCTCGATATCTCCGAACTGACCCAGGCCTACGACCACAAGTACGGCCTGCTGCACCGTGACGACGTCATCGATTTCATGGTGCGCGACATGACCAATCCGTCGTCGATCATGAGCTGCCTGCGCGCGGCGCGCGAGAACGCGCGGGCGGTGCGCGGGTCGCTGACGACCGAGGTCTGGGAAACCATCAACACCACGTGGCTGGACGTGCAGCGCATCATCGCCGATGGCGAGCTGCGCGAAGATCCGTCGCGCTTCTTCGAATGGGTCAAGTTCCGCTCGCACCTGGCGCGCGGCGTGCAATTCGGCACGATGCTCAAGGACGATGCCTTCCACTTCATGCGGCTGGGCACGTTCCTGGAGCGCGCGGACAATACGGCGCGGATTCTGGACGTCAAATTCCAGGCGTCGGGCCGGGACGACAGTGATCCGAACCGCGAGCAGAACGATTTCTACCACTGGGCGGCGGTGCTGCGTTCGGTGTCGGGCTTCGAGGTCTACCGCAAGATCTACCGCGCCGTGATCACGCCGCAGCGCGTGGCCGAGCTGCTGATCCTGCGGCCGGACATGCCGCGCTCGCTGGTGTCGAGCATGGACGAAGTGGTGGCGATCCTGGCGCTGGTGTCGAACCAGCAATCGTCCGAGACCGAGCGGCAGGCTGGTAAACTCCACGCCGACCTCAAATACGCGCGCATCGACGACATCTTCGCCGTCGGCCTGCACGCCTACCTGACCAGCTTCCTGGAGCGCATCGGCGATCTCGGCAATGGCATCAGCCGGGATTTCCTCGTGCCGCTGC
>DAIOET010000736.1:0-1936 GCA_036746135.1 Cupriavidus sp. | reverse complement strand
ACCACCGACCAGAACGTGCCGACCGGATTGGCCAGGCCCTTGCCCATGATGTCGAAGGCCGAGCCGTGGATCGGTTCGAACATCGACGGATAGCGGCGTTCCGGATCGATGTTGCCCGTCGGGGCGATACCCAGGCTGCCGGCCAGCGCGGCGGCCAGATCGCTCAGGATGTCGGCATGCAGGTTGGTGGCGACGATGGTGTCGAGCGTCTTGGGACGGTTCACCATGCGGGCCGTGGCGGCATCGACCAGTTCCTTGTCCCAGGTGACGTCCGGGAAGTCCTTCGCCACCTGCACGGCCACCTCGTCCCACATCACCATTGCGTGGCGCTGCGCGTTGGACTTGGTGATCACGGTCAGCTGCTTGCGCGGACGCGACTGGGCGAGCTTGAACGCGAAACGCAGGATGCGCTCCACGCCGACGCGCGTCATCATCGACACATCGGTGGCGGCTTCGATCGGATGGCCCTGGTGCACGCGGCCGCCCACGCCCGAGTATTCGCCTTCCGAGTTCTCGCGCACGATGACCCAGTCAAGGTCTTCCGGCGCGCAGCGCTTCAGTGGGCCGTCGATGCCGGGCAGGATGCGCGTGGGCCGCACGTTGGCGTACTGGTCGAAGCCCTGGCAGATCTTCAGGCGCAGGCCCCACAGCGTGATGTGGTCGGGAATCTGATTGTCGCCGGCGGAGCCGAACAGGATCGCGTCCTTGTTGCGCAGCGCGTCGAGGCCATCGGCGGGCATCATCACGCCATGCTTGCGGTAGTAGTCGCCACCCCAGTCGAAATTCTCGAACTCGAAGCGGAAGTCGGCGCCCGCGGCGGCCAGTGCTTCCATGACTTCACGGCCGGCCGGTACCACTTCCTTGCCGATGCCGTCGCCGGGGATGGTTGCGATCTTGTACGTCTTCATCTTTCGTCTCCTGTCTGATCTGGAATTCCGCTTGGCGGGTTTCGCCGCTGCCTTGAGCGTGGGATGGATTCTCGACGGTGGACGAGGTTTTGGATCGAGGCTAAAGTTAAACCATTCTTAACTTGAAGTTGAAGGTGCGACATGGCTGCCAACAGCGCGATCCAGCCTGCCGAACTGGGTTTTTTTGCGGCACTGGCCACGGCCGGGAGTCTCAGCGCCGCGGCGCGGGACCTTGGTATCACCACGGCCGCCGTCAGCAAGCGGCTGGGGCTGATGGAAACACGCATCGGCATGCCGCTGGTCACGCGCACCACGCGGCGCATGAGCCTGACGCCTGAGGGAGAGGTGTTGCTGGAGCACGCGCGTCGCATCCTGGGCGAACTCGATGACCTGGAGCAGTTGCTGACCAGTGCCAAGGGGCGGCCCAGCGGCCTGCTGCGCGTCAATGCCACGCTCGGTTTCGGGCGCATGCACGTGGCGCCGGTGATCTCCGAGTACAGCCGGATGTACCCCGATGTGGATGTGCAGCTGCAACTGTCCGCCGATCCGCCCCCGCTTACGGAGGATGCGTTCGATGTCTGCGTGCGGTTTGGTGAACCGCCGGACGCCCGCATCGTGGCGCGGCAACTGGCGCCGAATCGGCGCGTGCTTTGCGCGTCGCCGCGCTATCTGCGCGAGCACGGCATTCCGCAGACTCCGGCGGACCTGCCGCGCCACAACTGCATCGGCATCCGGCAGGGCAGCGACGCGTACGGCGTGTGGCGGCTGTCGCCGGTCAAGGGCGCGAAGACACGTACCGAAGCGGTGCACGTGCGCGGCAACCTCACCACCAACGATGGCGAGATTGCCGTGAACTGGGCGCTGGAAGGACACGGCATCGTGCTGCGCGCCGAGTGGGACGTGGACCGCTATCTGCGCAGCGGCCGGCTGGTGCAGGTGCTGCCGCAATTCATGACACCGGAGGCGAATATCTATGCCGTCTACCAGCAGCGGCATCAGTTGTCGTCGCGGATCCGGTTGTTCGTGGA
>DAIOET010000735.1:0-1950 GCA_036746135.1 Cupriavidus sp. | reverse complement strand
CGCTTCATGCGACAGTCATCGAGTCTCGCCGTGGCGTTTGCATCGGTTCCGCGACGCCGTGCCATTCCCCAGGATCAATGGATCCGCCTGCGCCTGGCCGTATCGTCGGCGCAGGTGTTTGCGCTGCGCCAGACGATGCATCGTGCGATCGGCAACATGGCGCGCATCTACGTGGTGGAAGTCGACCATCGCAACGGCGAGACCACGCTGCATGTGGAAGTGGAACGTGCCGATCGTGATGCCGCGATGCACGCGATCATGGAGGCGCTGCCTGCCGCGGAGTTCGGCGTGGCCTCGGTGCTCGGAGACGATCATGGCGCGCATTGACACGCAGCGTGGTGTCTTTGCAGATGGCCTGTGGCTGCCGATGGTCACCCCGCTGCGCAAAGACCAGGTGGACCTCGACGCGGCACAGCGGCTGGCATCGCATTACGCGGCGGCGGGCGTCGATGGCCTGATCGTACTTGGCACGACGGGCGAGGGCGGTCTGCTGACCGATGCCGAACGCTTCATGCTGGCGGCCGCGGTACTCGAAGCTGTGGACGGCACGCTTCCGGTCATGGCGGGCGTGGGCGGTGTAGCCACGCATGCGGTATGCGATCAGGTGCGCAAGCTCGACCGCCTGCCTTTGGCCGGCTATCTGGTGCCACCGCCGTACTATCTGCGCGTATCGGACGAAGGCATCACCTGGCACATGCGCAGTGTGGCCGCCCAGACCGGCAGGCCGCTGATGCTCTACAACGTGCCCCGGCGCACGGGCTGCACGATTTCCCCCGAACTGGCGTGGCGGCTCGCGTCCCATCCGCAAATCGTCGCCATCAAGGAATGCGATGCGGCGGGCATGCGGACGCTGGCCATGCAGGACCTGATCGGCGTGTATTGCGGCGACGATGCATCGATGCTCGACCATCTGTTGCGGGGCGGCCAAGGCATCGTGCCGGCAGCCGCCCACGTGCGGCCAGACCTGTTCATCCGCCTGCTGCACTACGCACGTACCGGCCGCGATGAAGCGGCCCGCGCGCTGTTCCGCCAGTTGTCGCCGCTGATCGGCCTGATGTTCGCCGAGCCGAATCCCGCTCCGGTCAAGGCCGCCCTGTCGCTTTGCGGTATGACCACGGCCGAGGTGCGCCGGCCGCTGACACCGGCGTCAAAGGCACTTGTCGCCCAGATCGAGGCGGTGCTGGCCTTGCTGCCCCCGATGCTGACAGCCGAAGCGGCCTGAAACTCCGCGGACAATGCACGTTCCAACGGCAACCGGTAAAATGCCGGATTGCTTAAAAAATGTGCATCATGTCACGTGAATGGAATGCCAGCGTCACGGTTGCCGCCGTCATCGAACGGGGTGGCCGTTTCCTGCTGGTGGAAGAGGAAACCGCGGATGGCCTGCGCTTCAACCAGCCCGCGGGTCACCTGGAGCCGGGTGAAAGCCTGATCTGCGCCGTCATCCGCGAAACGCTGGAAGAAACCGCGCACACGTTCGAACCGCGTGCGCTGCTTGGCTGCTATATGAGCCGGGGCCGTTCGTCGCGCGACGGCGGCGATACCACCTATATCCGCTTTGCCTTTACCGGCGATCTCGGTTCGCTCGACGCTGGCCGTCAACTCGATACCGGCATCGTGCGTACCGTGTGGATGACGGCCGAGGAGCTGCGCGCCTGCATCGGCCAGCATCGTTCGCCGCTGGTGATGGTCTGCGTCGACGATTACCTGGCCGGCAAGCGTTTTGCGCTGGACGTGCTGCACGCGCATCCCACCGCTATCGGCAACCCCGCCGCGACGGTATCGGGCGCGGCGCCGGGAGTGGCATCGTGAGCGGCAAGCGAGTGGTGGTAGGCATGTCGGGCGGCGTCGATTCGTCGGTCACGGCCTGGCTGCTCAAGCAGCAGGGGTATGAAGTCATCGGCCTGTTCATGAAGAACTGGGAAGACGATGACGACAGCGAGTATTGCT
>DAIOET010000734.1:0-1950 GCA_036746135.1 Cupriavidus sp. | reverse complement strand
CACGGTCCAGCACCTTCATGGCGGTCTTGAAGCCCACGCCCGGCACGCCGCCGATAATGTTCGCGGCCGGCACGCGCACGTTTTCAAGCACCACGTCGCACGTCTTGGTGCCACGCTGGCCCATCTTCTTGTCCGGCTTGCCCAGCGAAATACCCGGCGTGTCGGCCGGCACAATGAACGACGAAATCCCGGAGGCGCCCTGGCCGCCCGTACGGGCCATCAGCGTGAAAGCGCCGGCGCGCGGAGCATTGGTGATGAAGCGCTTGGTGCCGTTGATGACGTAGTGGTCGCCATCCAGTTCGGCGCGCGTCTGCAGCGAGGCGGCATCCGAACCGGCGTTCGGCTCGGTCAGTGCAAACGAGATGACCAGCTCGCCGCTGGCGATCTTCGGCAGATAGGTCTGCTTCTGCTCCTCGGTGCCGTCCATCAGGATGCCCTGCGAACCGATGCCAACGTTGGTGCCGAAGACCGAACGGAACGCAAACGCGGTATGGCCAAGGTCGTAGACCACGTCACATTCCTGCGACATCGACAGGCCGATACCACCGTAGTTTTCCGGGATGGAGATGCCGAACAGGCCCATCTCCTTCATGTCGGCCACGATGTCGGCCGGCACGTCATCGATTTCCTCGAGCGTATCTTCGGCCGGCTTCAGGCGGTCATCGATAAATCGCTGCACCGAAGCGCGCAGCAGGGAAAAGGATTCGGCGTCGAGGGCCATGACAGTCTCCGGGTGAGTCGGTACAACAACAATGGCCGCCAATGGTACGCCGACCATTGATTTTGACAATCCACGCCAACTTGTACAGAACCGTCAATCAAATTTGACAATCACCGGCACGCCCGCCGATTGAGTTTTATCGATCACATTTCTTTTGCGCCAGCGTCTCTCGCGTATAGCCATAGCTCACACGCAACCGATGTTCGATCTCATCGGCCTGATCGAGGCAGGAGAACACGAGGTCGTCCTTGAACTTCTGCGTCACGCCGCGCAGGCGCGGCGCGTCGTATGAAATCTGTCGTGCCCGGCAGCGCAGGAACAGCAGCGTTTCCTCGGATGCCGAGCGCAGCTGCGCCTGGTTGATCCGCTGGCACTGCGCAAGGTTCGTTTCACCTTCGGCATGGACCATCCCGGACGTCCATAGCAGAGGTGTCAGCATCAACATGAAAGGCAGGTAGCGCACGTATGACATCGACAAGGAAATTGAAAGGCGCGGCGTTCAGAATCGGCAGCAAGGATTGCGCAGCCGTATCGTCCACGCAAGTTAGCTGGATGACGGAGGTCAGGCCAGTGAAAATTTTCTCGCCCTTCGGGCGCGCATTGTAAAAACTCTTTCCAGCCAGCCAGACAATGCGGCGCAAAGTCGTTGGTGGCAAGGCTTTTGCAAAAAGACATAGGAACAAAGCAGGCTACCCCTCTTGGGTAGCCGGCGGTTCCGGGTTACGCTCTGCCATGCACACGGGTCCCGATGTGCGACGCCCCCCTCCGGCATGGCTGGCCGGCCCCGCCGCACCTCGCTCTCCCCGTCCCGATCCAGCGGCGCCCCCGCCGCCAAGAACACAAACAGAAGGTCCTATGACAGACATCGCCTCCTCGGCCGTCACCGGTACGGCACCGTCCCCCGAAGAAACCAGAAAGCGCGTCTTTGCCATCGTCGCCGCGTCGTCAGGCAATCTCGTGGAGTGGTTCGACTTCTATATCTACGCGTTCTGTGCGATCTATTTCGCGCCCGCGTTCTTCCCGAAAGGCGATCCCACCGCGCAGTTGCTGAACACGGCCGGCGTTTTCGCGGCCGGCTTCCTGATGCGTCCGATCGGCGGCTGGCTGTTTGGCCGCATCGCCGACCGCAACGGCCGTAAGAATTCGCTGCTGATCTCCGTGGTCATGATGTGCTTCGGCTCGCTGCTGATCGCCTGCCTGCCCACCTACGCCGCCATCGGCAACTGGGC
>DAIOET010000733.1:0-1974 GCA_036746135.1 Cupriavidus sp. | reverse complement strand
GCGTTCTCGATCGTCTACTTCCTGATCATCCTGCTGACCTGTTTCGTGCTCTATAACTGGATGCAGCGCGCCGGCACCGCCGGTACCGAGGAGATTCCCAATGGCTGAGCGCAACCTTCCCGGCCAGCGCCCCGGCTGGTGGCGTCCGGTGTTCCTGACGCTGTACCTGCTGTTCGCCATCGTGCCGATCTACTGGATGGTGAACATGTCGTTCAAGACCAACGAGGAGATCGTCTCATCGCTGTCGCTCTGGCCGGCGTCGTTCACGCTGGAGCACTACGTGACGATCTTTACCGATTCGTCGTGGTACTCGGGCTATATCAACTCGCTGATCTACGTCGCGTTGAACACGGTGATTTCGATCTCCGTGGCGCTGCCGGCGGCCTATGCGTTCTCGCGCTACCAGTTCATCGGCGACAAGCACGTGTTCTTCTGGCTGCTGACCAATCGCATGACGCCGCCGGCGGTGTTCCTGCTGCCGTTCTTCCAGCTCTATACGACGATGGGGCTGATGGACACGCACCTGGGCGTGGCGCTGGCCCATCTGGTGTTCAACGTGCCGCTGGCAGTGTGGATCCTGGAAGGCTTCATGTCGGGCGTGCCGCGCGAGATCGACGAAACCGCGTACGTGGACGGCTATTCGTTCCCGCGTTTCTTCCTGACGATCTTCCTGCCGCTGATCAAGGCCGGCGTGGGCGTGGCCGCGTTCTTCTGCTTCATGTTCAGCTGGGTGGAGCTGCTGCTGGCGCGCACGCTGACGTCGGTCAATGCCAAGCCGATCGTGGCGACGATGACGCGCACGGTATCGGCATCGGGCATGGACTGGGGCGTGCTGGCCGCGGCCGGCGTGCTGACCATCGTGCCGGGCGCGATCGTGATCTGGTTTGTCCGGCACTACATCGCGAAGGGCTTCGCGATGGGCCGCGTGTAAGGAGAAGACGATGCTGAGCTGGATGGTATGGACCACGCCGGTGGCCGTGTTCTTCTCCCTGGTGGTGCTGATGCTGATCGGCATGACGTTCTGGGAAGTGCGCTCGCCAACCGTCGAGCGCAAGGGCTTTCTGCCCATCGCCACCACGCGCGGTGACCGCCTGTTCATCGGCCTGATGTGCGCGGCCTGGATCAACCTGGCATGGGTGGGCCTGGGCGAGAAGATGCAGAGCTGGTTCCAGCTTGAGGTGGAGCCTTCGGTCTGGATCAGCGCGGTGATCTCCGCCGTGGTGCTGCTGATCATCATGCGCAAGGGATAGCCTGCGCCAGGCAAAGGCGACGAGACGAGAGGTTTTGCTGTTCATGGGCTGCGAGATCTTTGTCCCTTCCCCGGGGCCGCAACCCAGGTACAGAGCCGGGGAAGGGTACCTGAGGAGACACGAATGAAAGAGCGCGTGAAGTTGGGGATGTCGGCCCTGGCCTTTGCGGCCGCGTTGACATGCGGGCATGCCGCGTGGGCCGACGAGGCCGCGGCGAAGAAGTGGATCGACAGCGAATTCCAGCCGTCGTCGCTGGCCAAGGACAAGCAGCAGGCCGAGATGAAGTGGTTCATCGACGCGGCGGCGAAGCTCAAGGCCAAGGGTGTGACGCAGATCAGTGTGGTGTCCGAGACGATCACCACGCACGAATACGAATCGAAGACGCTGGCCAAGGCCTTCGAGGAAATCACCGGTATCAAGGTCAGCCATGACCTGATCCAGGAAGGCGACGTCGTGGAGAAGCTGCAGACGTCGATGCAGTCGGGCAAGTCGATCTACGATGGGTGGATCTCGGACTCCGACCTGATCGGCACGCACTACCGCTATGGCGCCATCCTGCCGCTGTCCGACTATATGAGCGGCGCGGGCAAGGAATTCACGAACCCGGGCATCGACGTCAAGGACTTCATCGGCACGAAGTTCACCACGGCGCCGGACGGCAAGCTGTATCAGTTGCCCGACCAGCAGTTCGCCAACCTGTACTGGTTCCGTGCCGACTGGTTCG
>DAIOET010000732.1:0-1978 GCA_036746135.1 Cupriavidus sp. | reverse complement strand
GCGAGGGCGCCCTTGCTGACGGCGTTGGAAATGGCCTTGCAGGCGCGCGCAACCACTTCGATCAGCAGCCGGAGTTCCGGCTGGATCGTGTTGTGCTTGCGCTGCTCCTCGACCAGATAGCGGGTGAGGCTGATGCGTGTCATGGTGGGTTCTCCTTGGATGGCCGCCATTCTACAGGCCCGGCGCCGCGGACAGGCCGATTTCGGCCGCCGCGCGCCTTGGATGACACATCCGGCCGAAGATCAGCTGGCCAGTGCCTTGCCGACGATCTCACGCACATCGCGCGACAGCGTCGATGCCGCGGCCACGCGCTCCAGCGCGGCGCGCATGCGGTCGCGCAGCGGGATCTCATATTTCTGCCAGCGATCCATGACACGGGCAAGCCGCGCCGCCACCTGCGGGTTGATCGCGTCCAGGGCCAGCACCTGGTCGGCCCAGAATTCATAGCCGGAGCCGTCCTCGGCGTGGAACTGGGCCGGGTTGCCGGAACAGAAGCTGAAAATCAGCGAGCGCGCCCGGTTCGGGTTGCGCAGGTTGAAGGCCGGATGCTCCATCAGCGCGCGTACGGTGTCGATGGTGCGCTTGCCGGCGTGCGGCCCCACTTCGCCGCGCTGCATGCCTTGCAGCGAGAACCATTTGTCGATGACCAGCGCGTCGTCTTCGAAGCGTTCGTAGAAATCGGTCAGCGCATGCTCGCGGCCCGGTGCGAAGCTGTTGACCAGGGCCGACAGCGCGGCAAAGCGGTCGGTCATGTTGTCGCTGTGCTGGTAGTGCTGGTCGGCAAGCGCCTGCATGTCGGCATCGCCGCTGTCGGCCAGGTAACTCAGCGCCAGGTTGCGCAGTGCGCGCTTGGCCATCGAGTCGGCATCCGGGCTGTATTCGCCCGGCGTGGCGTTGGCCTGGTAGGCGGCCAGCCATTCGGCCTTGAGCGCCTGAGCCAGGCCCTCGCGCATGAACAGGCGGGCATGGTGGATCGCGGCCGGGTCGGCCACGCCCATGCGCTCGGCCAGGTATGCCTCGGCGGGCAGCATCAGCGCCTGCTCGCGGAACGCGGGATTCAGCGAGCCATCGGTCAGCACGGTGCGGAAGGCCGAGACCAGTGCGGGATCGAGCTTGAGTTCGCGGCGTGCCTGCACATCGGCCACCAGTTGCAGCAGCGCGCGCGTGGCCAGTCGCTGGCCAGCTTCCCAGCGATTGAAGGCGTCGCTGTCGTGGGCCAGCAGGAAGGTCAGCTCGACGTCGCTGTATTCGTAGTCGACGATCACCGGCGCCGAGAAATTGCGCAGCAGCGACGGCAGCGGCGCCTTGTCGCCCGTGGGCAGCCCGACGAAGCGGAAGGTCTGTTCCGCCTTTGTGAAATCGAGCACGCGCGTGGTGCCGGCCGCTTGCGGCTCACCATCGATCTGGAGCGGCAGGTCGTTGCCCTTGGCGTCGATCAGGCCGACTGCGAAAGGAATGTGGAACGGCTGCTTTTCCGGTGCGCCGGCGCGGGTTTCGATACCCACCTTCGGGCAGCGCTGCGTCAGCGTCAGCGTCAGCACGCCGGCCTTGCCATCCCACTGAGTCTTGGCGGTCACCACGGGCGTGCCGGCCTGGCTGTACCAGAGGCCGAACTGCGCGAGGTCGCGCCCGTTGGCATCGGCCATCGCGGCGCGGAAATCGTCGCACGTCACGGCCTGGCCGTCGTGGCGCTTGAAATACAGGTCCATGCCGCGGCGGAAGCCGTCGCGGCCCAGCAGGGTCTGATACATGCGCACGACTTCGGCGCCTTTCTCGTAGACCGTGACCGTGTAGAAGTTGTTGATTTCCTCGTAGCTGTCGGGACGCACCGGGTGGGCCATTGGGCCCGCGTCTTCAGGAAACTGCACCTGGCGCAGCACGCGAACATCCTCGATGCGCTTGACCGCGCGGCCCGATTCCGAACCCATCATGTCGGCCGAGAATTCCTGATCGCGGAACACGGTCAGGCCTTCCTTGA
>DAIOET010000731.1:0-1988 GCA_036746135.1 Cupriavidus sp. | reverse complement strand
TCATCAGCACGTCGTGGCGCTGGTAATAGCGACGGTTGCCGCGCCGCTTGACCGGGTTCAGGGCGGGAAATTCCTGTTCCCAGTAACGCAGCACGTGCGGTTTGACCGCGCACAAATCGCTGACCTCGCCAATGGTGAAATACCGCTTGGCGGGGATGGCGGGGAGCTCGTTATTGTTGCCCTGATCCAGCATGGTTCTCGACCCTCAGTTTCAGCTTCTGGCCCGGACGGAACGTCACCACCCGGCGCGCGGAGATGGGAATCTCCTCGCCGGTCTTGGGATTGCGTCCGGGCCGCTGATTCTTGTTGCGCAAGTCAAAGTTGCCGAAGCCGGAAAGCTTGACCTGCTCCCCCCGTTCGAGTGCCTCGCGCAACACCTCGAAAAAGGCGTCCACGCACTCCCTGGCTTCACGCTTGTTGAGGCCCACGTCGAGAAACAGGCGCTCGGCCATTTCTGCCTTGGTCAGCGTCATGTTCAACCTCTCAGTCTTGCCCCAAATTCGCTTTCCAGCAGCTTGACCACTTCGGCCACGCTGCGGTCGGCGTCCTGATCCGTAAGCGTGCGTGAACTGTCCTGCAAAATCAAGCCGATGGCAAGACTCTTTCGACCTATGCTCAACCCGGGGCCGCGGAAACAGTCGAACAGTACCGGCTCGTTCACCATTGTTGGCAAGCCTGAACGGATGGCCCGGGCGACCTCCGCCCACTCCACCGCCTCCCCCACCTCGATCGCGATATCGCGGCGGATCCACGGGAAATTCGGCAAGGCGTGCGCCACGGGAATGGCACGTTTCCGCAAGGCATCGAGCCTTACCTCGAAAACCTGCGTCTCGGGTACATCGAGCTGCCGCTGCAGCGCCGGATGCAGGGCGCCGACCACGCCGACGGGCACGCCGTCACACAGCACCCGCGCGCTGCGTCCGGGGTGCAGCCAGGGCGGCAGGTCGCCCGCATCGAACGACCACGCAACCGGATTGCCGGACAGGGCGATCAGTGCTTCCAGGTCACCCTTGATGTCGAAGAAATCCAGCGCGCGCTTCGGTTCACCCCATTGCTCGGCGCGCGCGCTGCCGCAGGCCACCGCCGCCAGCATCGTCGTTTCGACGGGCGCTTCGCCGCCGTCAGCACGTGCGAACACCACGCCGCTTTCGAACAGGCGCACCCGCGTCTGCTGGCGATTGCGGTTGCGCTTCAGCGCTTCGACGAGACCGGGCAGCAGCGAGGTGCGCATCACCGCGAGATCGGCCGAAAGCGGGTTGGCCAGCGGAACCGCCCGCGCGTCGATCTGCCAGCTTTGCAGCAGGCGCGGATCGACGAAGGCGTAGCAGATGGCTTCGTGGTACTCGCGCGCGGCGAGACCGGCGCTCAGAACCGAAACGGGCAGTTTCGATTCGTCATCGCGCGGCACCGGCGGTGCGCCGGCCGGCAGCGATGCCGGAATCGCATCGTAGCCATGGATGCGCGCCACTTCCTCGATCAGGTCTTCCTCACGCTCGATGTCGAAGCGGCGCGACGGCGGCGTGACGCGCCAGCCATCGGCCTGCGCTTCGACCTGCATGCCCAGCGCGGTGAGGATGCGCTCGATCTCCGCGTCGCCGATGGTGATGCCCAGCACGCGCGCAACCCGTGCGCGGCGCAACGTCACCGCCGAGCGGCGCGGCAAGTGTTCGGGCAATGCGGCCTCGATGACTTCGCCGGGTTGCCCGCCCGCGATCCCGATCAGCAACGCCGTCGCGCGTTCGATCGCCGCGCGCGGCAACTCCGGATCGACGCCGCGCTCGAAGCGGTGCGCCGCGTCGGTGGTCAAACCGAGCTTGCGCGCACGTCCCATGACCGTGGCGGGATTGAAATGCGCCGCTTCCAGGAAAATGTCGCGCGTCTGATCGGTGACGCGCGAATCGAAACCGCCCATCACGCCGGCCACGGCCAGCGGTTTGCGTTCATCGGCGATCAGCAGGAATCCCGCGTCGAATTTTGCATCGCTCTCG
>DAIOET010000730.1:0-1994 GCA_036746135.1 Cupriavidus sp. | reverse complement strand
ACTACAACACTGGTCAACGAGGTCACTAAGGAGGCCCGCCATGAACGTCCAGAAACCCGCCGCCATCGTCGCCGCCATGCTGATCACCGCCGCCGGGATGGCCGCCATCGCCAGCTACAGCAACGTCGCCATCGCCAACGCCAATCGCGGGGCCGACGCCTCCGCCGCGGTCATCCACACCCTGCCTACGGTCAACGTGCACCCGACGCCGGAGCAGATCCGCAAGCTGCGCGCCAACCAGGCCGGTGCGGCTCCGTCCAATGCGCAGATGCCCTACTACTCGTTCGCCAACGACAGTGCCGGCATCTGACCCGGTGACCCAAGCCTCGTCCAATACGTGCGAGCGTAGGAACATCACCGGCAGGACCGAGCCATGACCGTAACCTGGAACGACAACGTCCCGATCTACCGCCAGCTGCGCGAACGCGTGGTGGCGATGATCCTGGACGGCGCGTTGAACGAGGGCGATGCGCTGCCCTCGGTGCGCCAGGTCGCGGCGGACTACCAGATCAATCCGCTCACCGTTTCCAAGGCGTACCAGGAACTGGTGGACGAGCAACTGGTGGAAAAACGCCGCGGCCTTGGCATGTTCGTCACCGACGGCGCCCGCGAGGCGTTGCTCAAGAGCGAACGCGAACGCTTCCTGCGCGAGGAGTGGCCCCGCATCCGGGCGCGCATCGAACGCATGAACCTTGATCTCCAGAAACTGCTGGCCACGCCAGTGCAAGAATCACACAAGAGGGAATCGTGATGAACGTCGCAGCCGAAGCCGTCGCGGAACATCCCGCCTCCAGGCCCGCATCCGGACAGGACGCGGTCGTGCACGCGCGGGGACTCACCAAGCGCTACAAGAACGCCGTCGCGCTGGATGGCACCGATTTCGAGATCGGCCGCGGCCGCATCGTCGGCCTGATCGGACCCAACGGCGCAGGCAAGACCACCGCGCTGAAAGCCATCCTCGGCCTGACCGACTTCGAAGGCGAGCTCTCCGTATTGGGCATGGACCCCCGCCGCGAGCGCCCGCTGCTGATGCGCGAAGTCTGCTTCATCGCCGACGTCGCCACCCTGCCCCGCTGGATCCGCGTGCAGGAGGCCATCGATTTCGTGGCCGGCGTGCATCCGCGCTTCGACCGCGCGAAATGCGAGCGCTTCCTCGCCCGCACCAAGCTCACCGCCAACCAGAAGGTGCGCGAAATGTCCAAGGGCATGATCGTGCAGCTGCACCTGGCCATCGTGATGGCCATCGATGCGCGACTTCTGGTACTGGACGAACCCACGCTGGGGCTGGATATCCTCTATCGCAAGCAGTTCTACCAGAGCCTGCTGGAAGACTATTTCGACGAGGACAAGACCATCCTGATCACCACGCACCAGGTGGAAGAAGTGGAACACATCCTCACCGACCTGCTGTTCATCCGCGACGGCAAGATCGCGCTTTCCACCACGATGGAAGAGATGGGCGCGCGCTTCGCCGAAGTGCTGGTGAACGCGGACCAGGTCGAGGCGGCGCGCGCGCTGAAGCCGGTGGATGAACGCGCGGCGGTGTTCGGCAAGAGCATCTTCCTGTACGACAGCGCCGATCCGGAACAGCTGGCGCAACTGGGCGAGGTCAAGCGGCCCTCGGTGTCCGACTTGTTCGTCGCCATCATGAAAGGGACCTACGCATGAACGCGATTATGAAATCGCCGTTTGCCTGGTTGCTGAAACGCGAGTACTGGGAATCGCGAAGGAGTTTCCTGCGCGCGCAGGTCATCGCCGCCGGCGTGATCATCGTGCTCAGCATCCTGGGCGTGATCGTCGCCGAAGCCACCCGTGCGCGCTGGAGCGGGCACATCGAGATGGGCGGCAACGGCAATTTGACCGAAGTCCTCCAGAACGCCCTGAGCCACAACATCGACGGACTGGTCCGTGCGCTCGACGCGACGATGCTGATGTTCGGCATGCTCGCCGCGGTCGTGTTGTTCTTCGTGGTCTTCTTCTACCTGCTCGGCGCG
>DAIOET010000729.1:0-2003 GCA_036746135.1 Cupriavidus sp. | reverse complement strand
TGACGCGCCTGGGCGTGCGGATCGAACGCGCGGAACTGCCGTTCGAGCCGGAAGCTGGCGCATATGGCGGTGGTCACAAGCACGGACACGACGCGACGTTCGAGGAAGACTACGCAACGGCGCAGGCTGTGTTCCACGAGCATCATGGACATGCGCACGGGCATGATCACGGCCATTCGCATGGTCATGATCACGATCATGGGCATGGCCACGTGCATGACGAACACTGCGGGCATAAGCATTAATCGGATGTGATCGTGAATCGGCCGCTTGCCCTCTCCCCCGGCCCCTCCAAGTTGCCGACCATCCGTAACCAGCGCCAAACGCCATGACCGCGCTCCCCCAACTGATCTCGCTGCTGCACCTTGCGTCGCCGGCGCTGCCGATTGGCGGCTTCAGCTATTCGCAGGGACTTGAGGCCGCCATCGACTGCGGTCTGGTCAAGGATGCCGCCACCGCCGGACAATGGATTCACCACAACCTCGTCCATGTGCAGGCCCAATGCGAGGCGCCGGTCTGGCTGCTGCTGCATCGCGCCTGGCATGCCGGCGATCATGCAGCGGTGAGACGATGGAACGAGTGGTTCCACGTTACGCGCGAGACTTCCGAATTGCGGCTTGAGACGGAACAGATGGGGTGGTCGTTGGCAAAGCTCGTGGCGCAGATGGAGTGGGGTGACATGCCGATGCGCGACGCACTGCGCGAGCTGTCGCCCCTGTGCCTGCCCACGGCGTTCACCGCCGCTTGTGTGGCATTGGAAATCGATGCCCGCGCAGGGTTGGCGGCCTATGCCTTCAACTGGGCCGAGAACCAGGTGGCCGCGGCCCTCAAGGCGGTGCCGCTGGGCCAGGTGGCGGGCCAGCAGATCCTGCGCGGCCTGCATCGTCATGTGCTGGACGTGGTGGAAGAGGCCGTGCAGCGTGCCGACGCCGAACCGCCGCGCCTTTCCACGTTTTCTCCCATGCTGGGCCTGCTGTCCGCGCGGCACGAGACGCAGTATTCCCGGCTTTTCCGCTCCTAGCGCTTCAGAATCCGATCATGACCCGTACCAAGAAGAACCCTCCGCTGCGCGTTGGCGTGGGCGGCCCCGTGGGCTCCGGCAAAACCACGCTGCTGGAAATGCTCTGCAAGGCCATGCGCGACCGCTATGACCTGGTGGCCATCACCAACGATATCTACACCAAGGAAGATCAGCGCCTGCTGACCATCTCGGGGGCATTGCCCGCCGAGCGCATCATGGGCGTGGAAACCGGCGGCTGCCCGCATACGGCAATCCGCGAGGATGCATCGATCAATCTGGAGGCGGTGGACCGCATGCTGGCGAAGTTTCCTGACGCCGACGTGGTGTTCATCGAATCGGGCGGCGACAACCTGGCGGCGACGTTCAGCCCGGAATTGTCCGATCTGACGATCTACGTGATCGATGTGGCGGGGGGTGAGAAGATTCCGCGCAAGGGCGGACCGGGGATTACGAAGTCAGACCTGCTGGTGGTCAACAAGACCGATCTGGCGCCCTACGTGGGCGCGTCACTCGAAGTCATGGAGAGCGACACCCGCAAGATGCGCGGTGATCGTCCGTTCGTGATGGGCAGCGTGAAACTGGGGCAGGGCCTGGATCAGGTGATTGCCTTCATCGAACAGCAGGGCATGCTGAACGTCTGACGATGCTTCGCCCTGCGAAGGCGGGGCGCTTCAGCGTGCGTGCCGTCGTGCCAGCGCACGCGCCACACCGGCGACGACATCGCGGTCGCCGTCGTTCAATTCGGACATGTAGCGCAGCGTGGCCTGTACCGCCGGAGACTGCTCCGGTTCGAACGGTGAGCGCGGCGCTTCCTGTGCCTCTTCGGCGCGGTGCTTGAAAAAGTCAAGCATCTCAGTTGGCGCAACACCCAGCGTATCCGCGAGGGTACATATGTTGTAAAGCGCAACATTGCGCGTGCCGCGCTCAATGCCGCTGAGGTACGATCGGGCCAGGCCGCTTTCCAGCGACAGCGCCTCCTGAG
>DAIOET010000728.1:0-2007 GCA_036746135.1 Cupriavidus sp. | reverse complement strand
GAATGTAGTCGGTGACCAGCTGTGCGCTTTCGAGCTGCTTCTGGCGCGCATCGGCGATGTTTTCCTCGTACTTGGCAATCTCGGTCTGCGGAGCCACCCAGATCACGTTGCCGTTCTGGCGCTTGGCAAGGCCCTTTGCGCGCAGGATAACGTCCAGCGCCTGGTCCCACGGCACGTTGACCAGCCGCAGGGTGACGTTGCCCTGCACGCTGTCGGACGCAACGATGTTGAGGTTGGACACGTCGGCCAGCAGTTGCAGCACCGAACGCACCGGGATGTCCTGAAAATTGAAGGTGACGCGGCTGCCCTTGTAGACGATGGGCTTGGGTGCGCCAAGCGCCGTGGTTTCGCTGGAGGTCGGCCGCGAGAACTCGACCACGTACTGGTTGCCGGTCTGGTAGGAAGCGGTCTGCACCACGCCGCGCGTGTCCACGTCGATGCGCGCACCGCCCGGCACGGCATGGGTATTGATGCTGTGCACCGGCGTTGCATAGCTCGTGACATCCAGGCGGCGCGCCTGCGAAGCGGCGAGGTTCGCGCCAGCGATATCGATGGTGGTGGTGTCGCCATTGCTGTGCATGCTTGTCGCCGCACCGGCCTGGCTGAAGTCGATGACGAGCTTGCCGCCGCCGTGGTCACCGCGCTGGAAATCCACGCCGGTGATGACGTTGCTGCCCGCCATCGCGATCGACTTGTCGGGGTTCGCGGTGGATACGGCCAGTGACCGCTGCGAAGGTGGCGGCGGCGGAACCGGCGCCAGCGCGGTGCTGGAGTCCTGCGGCGGATCGGCCACGGCCGTCGCGCTGCCCATGCCATCGCCGATGGTCACCAGCAACTGGTTGCCTTGCACTTGTGTGACGTAGGGCGAAGGCTGGCTCAGGTTCACGACGACGCGGGTGCGGCCGTTGGCCTCCACGGCACTCACCGATTGCGCGGTGCCCTGGCCCAGGCTGTACGACCGTTGTGCCAGACCGTTGCTGGTATCGGCGAAATCCATCGCGATGCGCGGCGGCGTGTTGGTGCTGAACGCCTGCGGCGCGACGGCGGGGCCGGAGAAGCTGAGGGTCAACTGGACCTTGCCACCCGGCAACGGCGCTGCACTGACGCTCTGCAACGTGTTGGCCGCCATGGCCGGTCCGGCCACCAGCAGGAACAGCAGCACCAGCAACGCCATCCATCCGCGTCCGGGTCGGGCTGTGCCGCCGTGGCTGCGGCCAAGGAAGTGAGCAGGTTTGGTCATCATGAACGTAACCCCCGATGAATCGTCATTTTTCGCCCAGAGCGACGGTCGCGTCGCGTTCCATCCAGCCGCCCGAACCGTTCGGCACCAGTTCCACCAGATCGATCTCGCCGGCCGTCACCTGCGTGACATGGCCATAGTTCTGGCCCATGTAGTCACCCACGTGGACCTGGTGGATCACGCCCTGCGGATCCCTGATCAGCGCCTCGACGTTGCCCTTTGCACCGATCGTGCCCACCATCTTCAGACTGTCCAGCGGAAAGGCTTCGAGCGGTTCGCGCGGACGGTTCTGGTCGGGATGCGGGCCAAGCGTGTTCGCCGAACCGGCTTGCGGCGGCGCAGGCTCGAACGGATCGCGCTTGTCCTGATCCTGGTAGATGAAGGTTTCAAAAGTCTTGACGACCGGCAGCGCGGGCAGCGGTGCACCCTTGCGTGCCTTGACCTGCGCGACCCATTCATGGAGGTCGCCCTGGCTGCTGCACGCGGCGAGGCCGAAAATCATGCCGAGGGTCGCCAGCGCAATGGCAAAACGGGTGGGTCGCATGGTCACTTCCCTCCCTTCTTGGCCGGTTGCTTGCCCTTCGGCTCCTCGTCACCGAGGTAGCGATAGGTCTGCACCGTGCCTTCCAGCATCAGCACTCCGCCGGGCGGTGGCGCATCCTTGCCGCCGGCCGGCTTGGCTGCCTTGAGCGACACGTCGTGCATGGTCAGGATCACCACGCGCGGCAGCGATGCCACGCCGCTGATGAAGGTGCCGAACTGGTGGT
>DAIOET010000727.1:0-2013 GCA_036746135.1 Cupriavidus sp. | reverse complement strand
CGCAGCAGCTTGATCTGCATCGGCATCGGCATGCTCTCGATCTCGTCGAGGAACAGCGTGCCGCCCTCCGCGTGCTCGATCTTGCCGATACGGCGCTTGGCCGCGCCGGTGAACGCGCCGGCCTCGTGACCAAAGATCTCCGATTCGAACAGCTGCTCGGGCAGTCCGCCGCAGTTGATCGGGACGAAGTGCCGCGCGCGGCGGCCACTGGCTTCGTGCAGGCAGCGTGCCACCAGTTCCTTGCCGGTTCCGGTTTCGCCGTGGATCAGCACGTTGGCCGCTGTATCGCCGATGCCGGCGATCATCTGACGCAGCCGTTCGATGGCCGGTGAATGACCGATCAGCCGCGCGGCCAGGCCTTCGCGCCCGGCCAGCCGCGCGCGCAGCTCCGCCACTTCCAGCGCAAGGCGGCGCTTGTCCAGTGCGCGGCGGCACGTGGCGACGAGCCGTTCCGGCGAAAACGGCTTCTCCAGGAAATCGTAGGCGCCTTGTTTCATTGCCTGCACCGCGAGCGTGACATCGCCATGCCCGGTGATCATGATCACCGGCAGCGATGTGTCGCGCGTGCCCAGCTCGCGCAGCAAGGCCATGCCATCGGCACCCGGCAGGTGGATGTCGCTGACCACGATGCCCGCAAAGCCGGTTTCCACTTCGCGCAGCGCCGCTTCCGCGCTGCCCACGGCGCGCGTGGCGATGCCTTCGAGCCTGAGCGCCTGTTCGCAGCCCAGCCGCACATCGGCATCGTCCTCGACGATCAGCACCGTCAGCGCGGCCGGCGCGCTGGCCGGCTCCGGGATTTCGATCGGTTTAGCCGACATGACGGAGTTCCTCGCGTGCCTTGGGCAGCGCCACGGTAAAGCAGGCGCCACCGTCGGGGTGGTTGATCGCGGTAAGGGTGCCGCCGTTTTCGCTCAGGATGCCGGCGGACAGCGTCAGGCCCAGCCCCAGGCCCTCGCCGGCGGGCTTGGTGGTGAAGAACGGTTCGAACAGCCGGGCGAACGCGGCCTCGGACAGGCCGGGGCCGTTGTCCCGCACGGTCAGGTGCGCCATGCCGCCGGACTCGTAGGCGTGCAGGGACAGGCGCGGATCGCGGCGGTCCTTCAGTGCGTCGAGTGCGTTGCCGATCAGGTTCACCAGCACCTGCTCCAGCCGGTTGGGGTCGCAGGCCACCACCAGGTGTGCGTCGATGTCACGGTCGATGCGCGGCGCCACGGCAGCCACGCGCGTTTCCAGCAGGAACAGCGCGTTGTCCACGGCATCGGCCAGTTGCGCGATGTGGCGCTGACCGGCGGCGGGATTGCGCGCGAACGATTTCAGGGCGCCGGTGATGCGCCCCATGCGCTCCACCAGGCTGATGATCCGGTCGAGGTTGCCTTGCGCCGTGTCGTAGTCGCCGTGCGCGATGAACTTGCCCGTGTTGCCGGACAGCGTACGCAGCGCGGCCAGCGGCTGGTTCAGCTCATGTGCGATGCCGGCGGACATCTGGCCCACCGCGGCCAGCTTGCCGGCCTGCATCAGGCCGTCCTGCGCCTGGCGCAGGTGCGATTCGGTGCGGATGCGTTCGGACACCTCGGTCTGCAGCAACTGGTTGGTCGCGGACAGATCGGCGGTGCGCTCGGCCACCTTGCGCTCCAGCTCGCTGTTGGCGGCTTCGAGCGCGGCCCGCGCGGCCAGACGCTCGCCGATGATGCGGCGGCGCACGTTCCACGCGGCGGCCAGCAGCAGCACGAAAGCGGTCAGCACGCCAGCCAGCGCGGCACTGTTGAGCGCGGCCACGCGTGCTTGCGAGGTATTGGTCAGCAGCGTCAGGTCCCAGTCGGTACCGGGCAGCGCCAGGTGCTGCGCCAGCATCGGCGGACCCTGGCGCAGCCGCACCAGCGCGTCGCCACCCTGGGAAGGCCCGTTGGCCAGCGTGCGCACCGTGCTTAGTTCCAGTTGCGGCAGCGGGGCGCGGTTGTATTGCAGGCTGCGGTCCAGCCGGGTGCGTTGATCGTCGGAAAGCGGGCGCAGCGC
>DAIOET010000726.1:0-2014 GCA_036746135.1 Cupriavidus sp. | reverse complement strand
GCGGCATGGCGGCGTGGCCCTGCTTGCCCTTCACGGTCACTTCCACGTGCAGGCAACCGTTGTGTGCCGACGTGATGGCGTACGAGAAGCCGGCCGAAATTGCATAGTCGGGCTTGCTCAGGCCTTCGTCGAGCAGGAACTTCGGACCGATATCGCCGCCGGTTTCCTCGTCATAGGTGAATTGCAGTTCGACCGTACCGTTCAGCTTCGCGCCCTGCTTTTCCGCCTGCATCAGCGCCAGCACAGCGTAGGCATAGGTGGCGAAGTCCGACTTCGACACGGCCACGCCACGGCCGTACATGACCGGACCATGCTCGCTGTCGGCAATCTCGCCGCCGTACGGGTCCTTGGTCCAGCCCAGACCCGGAGGCACCACGTCGCCGTGCGCATTCATCGCGATGACCGGGCCGCCGTTGCCGAACGTCTTGCGCACCAGCAGGTTGGTGGCGCTGATCATGCCAGCCGCCTTGACCTTTTCCTCGGGCACCTTGTGCGCCTCGACCGTGAAGCCCAGGCCTTCCAGCAATTCCTTGGCGCGCTTGCCATGCGCCTCGCAATCGCCGGACGGGTTGTCCGACGGCACCTTGACCAGCTCTGCCAGGAACGCTTCCTGTTGCGGACGATGCTCGTCGATGTACTGCGTCAGCGTGGTGTCGATCGGGTTCATGTTGTCTCGTGCGGTCATCTTCGTATCTCGGGAGTTTTCGTTTTCGATTTGCGTCGGCGATGGGTCGCGACGCTTATTGGGTGCGCTGGAAGTGTTCGACGAAATCGGCGAACACGCGTGCAGCAATCTGGGCGTCTTCCGACGTCATGGTCTCGGTGGGGTGGTGGCTGATGCCGCCGTTGCCGCAGCGAACGAACAGCATGGCCACATCGGCGATGGCGGAGATAGCCATAGCGTCATGGCCGGCACCGGAGGGCAGGTGACGCACGGGCACGCCCTGGCGATCCACGGCAGCGGCCCATTGCGACTGCAGCCACGGCGCGCACGGCACGCTGGCCGCCTCATGCGTCTTGCGGATCTGCGCGCGCACATTGCGGCGCGCGCAGACACGTTCGATTTCGGCCAGCACATCGTTGACGGCGGCCTCGCGCTCGGCATCGACGCCGGCGCGGATATCGATGGAAAACGTCGCACGGCCCGGCACCACATTCGTGGCACCGTTCGGTACGTTGAACTGTCCAACGGTGCCCACCAGGCCCGGCTTGCCACCGCAGCGCTTTTCGATGAACAGGCCGATCTCCGCGCCGGCCATCGCGGCGTCGCGGCGCATGTCCATCGGCACCGTGCCGGCGTGGCCGGCCAGTCCTTCGAGTTCGACGATAAAGCGCGTGGCGCCCGAGATCGCGGTGACCACGCCCACGGGCAGGCCTTCGTTCAGCAGCACCGGACCCTGTTCGATATGCACTTCGATAAAGCCCAGCACCTTGCTGCGATCGTGCTTGGCGGCCGGCAGCTGCGCGGCGTCGAAGCCGGCTTCGCGCATGACATCGCGCATGGTCTTGCCGGAATCGTCGAGGTTGTCCAGCACGTTGGTATCGAACGTACCGGCGATGGCCCGGCTGCCCAGCAGCGTGGCCTTGAAACGTACGCCCTCTTCCTCGGCAAACCCAACTACTTCGATCGCAAACGGAAAGCGCTTGCCCTGGCGGTTCCACTCGGCCACGCAGGCAGTGGGCAGGATCACGCCGAGATTGCCGTCGAAGCGGCCCGCGTCGCGCACGGTGTCGAAGTGCGAACCGGTCAGCAGCGCGGGTGCGTCCGGTGCCGTGCCTTCGTAGCGGCCGATCACGTTGCCGGCGGCGTCGCGGCGCACGGTCATGCCGGCCGCTTCCATCCATTCGGTCAGCTGCGCGGCAGCGCCGTGGTGGGCCTCCGTCAGGTAGGTGCGGGTGAGCAGTCCGGGCTGATCGGTATGGACGGCCAGGCTGTCGGCCCAGGCCATGATGCGGGTGCCGGTGTCAGCGGACAACGGCGTAGGGGTTGCTGCCATGTGCGTGTCTCTCCTGC
>DAIOET010000725.1:0-2017 GCA_036746135.1 Cupriavidus sp. | reverse complement strand
GCCCGCCTCAATTTCTACGACCAGCAGGCCACGGCCTATAACAGCAGGCTGTCGGGCTACGCCAAGGTTCGCGCCAGTCTGGACAAATTGAACGACGCGGCCAGTGCCATCACCAAGCTCGGCAATTTCGATCCGGCCAAGAATAGCGACCCATCGCCCGCGGCCTCGGCTGTCAAGCAACTGGTGGATGCGTTCAATGCCGTGCGCGGCGAGATCGGCGCCCAAAGCGCGGTCGGCAAGGACAATACGGTGCGCGGCGCGCTTGCCGGCGATGCGTCGCTGCGCGCGATTTCCACCGCGCTGCAAGGTGCGCTCGATAACGGGGACATGGGCAAGCTCGGCCTTTCCTTCGACAACCAGGGCAACCTGACGCTGGACAGCGCCAAGCTGGAGAAAGCATTGAAGGACGATCCCGATACCGTCAGGAAGCTGCTCCAGGGCGACGACAAGAATGGCGGCCTCGGCAAGGCGATTGCCGACGTGGTGACGGCCGTGACCAAGCCCGGTGGTTACCTCGACAAGGCGGCGAGCCAGGTCAAGGGCGACCTGCGCAACCTGGCCGGTCGTCAGGCCGACGAGGCGACGCGGGCAGTGGCGTTGATGGAAACCTACCGCATCCAGTACACGCGGCTCGACATGCTGATCAACAACAGCAATTCGGCCAACGACTTCTTTTCCGGCCAGATGGCGATGCTGCGCGGCCGCTAACGGCGGCAGTGGCATCGGCGCGCGATTGTTGCCGTTCGCTCCACACACTGCGTTCGAGAATCGACTTGTGCGCGGCGGCGCGAGAAAACTAACATCGCGCGTTTCGAGTGTCGCGGGAGTTGCGCCGGATGGATAAGTTCCGAGCCATGTCAGTCTTCAAGAGGATCGTCGAGGCCGGCAGTTTCGGCCGCGCCGCCGATTCCCTGGGCATGGCGCGCGGTTCCGTGACGCGCTTGATCCAGGAACTCGAAGCCGCGCTGGACGCGCGGCTGATCCATCGCTCAACCCGCAGCCTGCGCCTGACATCGAAGGGCGCGATCTACTACGGCCACTGCGTCAGCATTCTCGCGGCGGTGGACATGGCGGAAGCGGGCTTTCGCAGCACCACGCGCGGGCCTCAGGGCCGCTTGCGCATTGTCTTGCCGGATTCGCTCGGGCGCCGCGTCATCCTGCCCTCTCTGCCGTCATTCCACGACCAGCATCCCGATATCGAACTGACGATGCATTTCGGCGAGGACCGTCCCGATATGGTCCAGGACGGCATCGACTGCGCCATTCGCATCGGGGAACTGGAGGATTCGTCGCTCACCGCGCGCCGCATCGGGCGATATCCGTACGTGACCGCCGCGAGCCCAACCTACCTTGCTCGCTTCGGCATTCCATCGCACCCCGACGGCTTGCAGGAGCATCGTGCCGTGCACCACGCGGTTTCGGGATCGCCGCCGGGGCTGACGTTCCTCACCGACGGAAAAACCAGGGTGATACGTGTGCCATCGCGGCTTTCCACGGATGACAGCGAGGCGCACCTGCAAAGCGGACTGCTGGGGCTCGGCATCATCCAGGTGCCATTGCTGCTGGCGATTCCGCATATGGAGCGCGGCGAGCTGAGCGAGATACTGGCCGCGTTCAGGCCGCCCGCCCCTGCGCTGTCGGCAATCTTCTCCCGGCCGAACCTGTCACCGGCGTTGCGCGTGTTTGTCGACTGGGTGGACAGCGTGTGTCGTGCGAATGGTGTGGTGGCCGGTGCGGAAGGCAGGGACAAGACCGACGCCTTGCGGTAACCGCCTGGCCCACGACTGCGCTATACACGAGCATGCCGGCCACCGGCGCCACGCACTGTTCGCTGCCGGCCATCCAGGCCGGTCTTTTCTTTGCCCAATTGCGAGTGCAAACGAGAAGCGGCGGCGTCAGTGCAACTAGACGTTCCATCAGCACGCAAGCGAGGTTGGGTACCGGGGCGTCTATATAAAACAAGAGAGTCGGGATGGGATCACTGAGCGAGTAAATGACCTGCTGGTCATTGGCCTTT
>DAIOET010000724.1:0-2018 GCA_036746135.1 Cupriavidus sp. | reverse complement strand
GCCTGGCCGCCGCGCGCGGCATCAAACTGTCAGCGCAATCAGGCGCCGACGCTGGCCTTGTAGGCGTCGGCGTTCATCAGGCCGTTCACGTCGTCGGCGTTGGCCGGCTTCAGCTTGAACAGCCAGGCGTCGAACGCGTTGGTGTTGACCGATTCCGGCGAGGCCGAAGCGGCGTCGTTGACCGCGATCACTTCGCCGGCCACCGGCGCGTAGATGTCGGAGGCCGCCTTTACGGACTCGACCACGGCGAGCGCGTCGCCGGCGCCAACCGACTTGCCCACTTCAGGCAGTTCCAGGAAGACGATGTCGCCCAGGGCGTCCTGTGCGTGGTCGGTGATGCCGATCGTCAGCGTGCCGTCGGACTCAACGCGCACCCATTCGTGCGACTCGGTGTACTTCAGGTCAGCGGGGAAGTTCATGAGGTTCTCCGTCAATTCAGTGTGTTTCTTGTTTCAAGCACCCGGTCCGCAGCAGGTTGGGCTCGAGCGGACGGGTGGAAGGGCGACCGTTGGGTGTGAAGCCGGGCGATGCCTCAGCTCACGAGTGCCTTGCCATTGCGCACAAACGGCAGTTTAACCACAGTAGCGGTCAGTTTGCGGTCACGAATCTCGACCTGGACGTCGGTACCGGGCACCACGTCCTTCGGCAGGCGGGCGAACGCGATCGACTGCTGCAGGCTCGGGCTGAACGTGCCGCTGGTGATTTCGCCGTCGCCGGCCGCGGTGATGACTTTCTGGTGCGCGCGCAGCACGCCGCCCTTGTCGCGCAGGATCAGGCCCGCGAATGTCTGCTTCTGGCCGCCGGCCAGCAGGGCCGACTTGCCGAAGAAATCGCGCTCGCTTTGCAGGTCGACGGTCCAGGCCAGGCCCGCGTCGAGCGGCGAGGTGTTGATGTCCATGTCCTGGCCGTACAGATTCATGCCGGCTTCCAGGCGCAGCGTGTCGCGCGCGCCGAGACCAGCCGGGCGCACGCCGGCGGCGGACAGCTTTTCCCAGATACCGGCGACGTTCTCGGCCGGCACCACCAGCTCGAAGCCGTCTTCGCCGGTGTACCCGGTGCGCGCGACCATCAGCTCGCCCATTTCGGGGTCTTGCACGACCAGCGCGTTGAACGGCTTCAGTGCATCGGCGGGTTGGGTGGAGGGGAAGGCTTGATAAACCTTGGCGCGTGCGTTCGGACCCTGGACGGCCACGATGGCCAGATTACCGGCGCCGGCCGGGGCCACGTCGCCACGGCGCGGCGTGATCGTCACGTCGCTGCCGGTGGCCGCATTGCGCGCCCGGATCCATTCGATATCGCCGACGGCCGTGCTGGCGTTCACCACCAGGCGGAAGTGGTCCTCGGCAAAGAAGTAGACGATCAGGTCGTCGATGACGCCGCCTTTCTGGTCGAGCATGCACGAATACAGTGCCTTGCCCGCCGTCTGCAGCTTGTCCACGTTGTTGGCCAGCAGCCCGCGCAGGAAGGCGCGCGTGTTGGCGCCATGCAGGTCGACCACGCACATGTGCGATACGTCGAACATGCCGGCATCGGCGCGCACGGCGTTGTGTTCCTCGATCTGCGAGCCATAGTTGACCGGCATGTCCCAGCCGCCGAAGTCGACCATGCGGGCGCCGAGGGCGCGGTGGATAGCGTTGAGGGGCGTGGCCTGGAGCGTCATGGGTATCCTCGGATCGAAAACGAAAAAAGGGTCATCCGCCGCAACGCTCGGCCGCACAAATGTGCAACCAATCCGCTGCGGCGGATGACCCCTCTGTCCTCGATACCTGAGAGATTACGGACCCTCGCTTGCGCGTAGGCTCCGTGCGCCCCTTCGGTGGACATGCTCACCCTGCATGGCAGTGGCGGATGTCGCTCTCCAGAGTGCGGCATGCATCGTGTGCATGTTGCATGCCGATCCGGTCGGTCCGTGGTGCCTGAGAGTTTTTGGGTAGTTCCCCTTCGGCGGCGCAGTCGCTGCGCGCTCTCCCGGCCGGATGCGCGAGAATGTACGGGACCGGTCTGCCTTTGTCAAACAC
>DAIOET010000723.1:0-2020 GCA_036746135.1 Cupriavidus sp. | reverse complement strand
CAAGTCCACGCTGCTGCGCATGGTGGCGGGGCTGGAAACCATCACCGGCGGCGAGGTTCATATCGGTGACAAGGTGGTCAATGATCTGGAGCCGGCTGAACGCGACATCGCGATGGTGTTCCAGAACTACGCGCTGTATCCGCACATGAGCGTGTACGACAACATGGCGTACGGACTCAAGATCCGCGGCATGTCGAAGGCCGAGATCGAGCAGCGCGTCAAGCACGCGGCCGGCATCCTCGAACTGGCGCCGCTGCTGGAGCGCAAGCCGCGCGCGCTGTCGGGCGGCCAGCGCCAGCGTGTGGCAATGGGCCGGGCCATCGTGCGTGAACCGGCGGTATTCCTGTTCGATGAACCGCTGTCGAACCTCGATGCCAAGCTGCGTGTGCAGATGCGGCTGGAGCTGAAGGACCTGCATCGCCGCCTGAAGACGACCAGCCTGTACGTGACCCACGACCAGGTTGAAGCCATGACGCTGGCCGACCGCATGATGGTGCTGAACGGCGGCCGCGTCGAACAGATCGGCACGCCGCTGGAGGTGTATTCCCGCCCGGCCAGCACATTCGTGGCCGGCTTTATCGGGTCGCCGCCGATGAACCTGGTGCCGGTGGCGCGCGATGGATCGGGGCAGGGCGCCAACGGCGACGGCGCGCGGATGCGCGTGGTCGCCAGGGAAGGGCAGGCGGACGCGACAACCACACTCGGTCATTTGCCGATGGGTCTGCATCTGCCGGAACAGGCACTGATGGGACTGCGCCCCGAGCATATCGAACCGTGCGCCACGCACGAGGCCATCGCCGAAGTCGATGTGCGGGTCGTGGAGGCGCTGGGTGCGGACTCGTTCGCCTATGGCACGCTGGGCGGCCAGCCGATCGTGGTGCGCCTGGATAGCCATATGCCCGTGCGCGCCGGCGACAAGCTGCCGATTACCGCCTCCGCCGACCACCTGCATTTCTTTGACATGCAGCACGGCAAACGGATCGAGGCGCGGGCATGAGCGATATCCGATCGAACTGGCCGTATCCGCGTCATATCGCACATCGCGGTGCCGGCAAGCTGGCGCCCGAGAACACGCTGGCGGCCTTCCGCCACGGTGCATCGTTCGGATACCGGATGTTCGAGTTCGACGTGAAGCTGTCCGGCGATGGCAAGTCCGTGCTGATGCACGACGCGACGCTGGACCGTACGACGTCTGGTCACGGACGCGTCGACGCGCACACGCTCGATGAACTGGCCATGCTGGACGCCGGCAGCTGGCATGGACCGGCCTTTGCCGGTGAGCCGGTGCCCACGCTGGCGGCCATCGCCCGATATACGCAGGCCAATGGGTTTCTGGTGAATATCGAGATCAAGCCGGTGCCCGGTGCCGAATACCGGACCGGTGCGGCGGTGGCGCTGGATGCACTTTCACTATGGAAGGGCGCGGCCGTGCCGCCATTGCTGTCCTCGTTTTCGGAAGTTGCGCTCGAAGCCGCGCGCCTGGCTGCGCCGGACCTTCCTTGCGCCTTGCTGCTGGACAAGCTTCCGGCGGACTGGCTCGACCGGTTGAAGCGGCTGGACTGCGTGGCACTGGATTCGAATCACCGGGAGCTCGACGCCAAGGTCATCGCCGACGCCCACGCGGCTGGCTTCAAGGTACTTTGCTACACGGTCAACGACCCAGCGAGGGCGCGGGACCTGTTGTCCTGGGGGCTGGATGGCCTGATTACCGATGCGGTGGATCTGATCCAGCCGGGGGCATAACGTACCCGAACAAACTGTCTTGATTTTGCATCACGAAAAGTCCCCACTCTTTGGGGGATTACGTGCTATGCTCCGCGAGTGAAGACTTAGGTCCTTCCCGCACAACTTGCCCTTTCGGGTCTGGCGGCGAGACCGACGACAGACGGCACCCCTAGGTGCCGTTCGTTCAAGGTGGTAACCGCAGGACCCCCAAGAGTTGTTTGCAATCCGCTAACCGGTCAGGCCGTGTCGCGGAAGGTTGATGAACCCGCTTAACTCCGGCATACCCGGAGAATAG
>DAIOET010000722.1:0-2023 GCA_036746135.1 Cupriavidus sp. | reverse complement strand
CGTCGCCGCGCTCGCGGCTTCACCCTGATCGAAATCATGGTGGTGATCGTGATCCTGGGCGTGCTCGCGGCGCTGGTGGTGCCCAAGATCATGAGCCGGCCCGACGAGGCCCGCATCGTGGCCGCGCGCCAGGACATCTCGTCGATCATGCAGGCGCTCAAGCTGTATCGCCTGGACAACGGCCGCTATCCCACAACCGAGCAGGGCCTGGCGGCGCTGGTGAGCAAGCCGACCACCGAGCCGGTTCCCAACAACTGGAAGGGCGGCGGCTACCTGGAAAAACTGCCGAAGGACCCCTGGGGCCATCCGTACCAATATCTGAATCCGGGCGTGCGCGGCGAGATCGACGTGTTCAGCTTTGCCGCCGATGGACAGGCCGGTGGCAGCGGCAACGACGCCGATATCGGCAACTGGGAATAATCGCCCCCTCTTCTCATGACTCCGGTGACGCCGCGCGGCCAGGCCGCCCTCCTCCAGCGTCGCCGGCGGCTCGGCTTCACGCTCCTGGAACTGCTGGTGGTCATGGTGATCGCCGGCATCGTCATCTCGCTGGTGGCGGTCAACGCCACACCCAATGACCGGGGCCGCGTACTCGACGACGGCCAGCGCATTGCCCGCCTGTTCGAACTGGCGCAGGAAGATGCCCAGCTCGGCGCCCGGCCCCTCGCCTGGGAAGGCGATGCTACCGGCTGGCGCTTTCTTGAATCCACTCCGCAAGGCTGGGTCCCGCTGCGTGCCGATGTCTTCGCGCCGGGCCGCTGGCGCATCCCGCTGGACGGCGCCGTGATCACCCAGGGCGGCCGCCAGCCTGGCACGGGACCCGTGCGCCTGGTCTTCGGCCGTGAACTGATCGACGACCCGCAGCGGCTGGTACTGACGCGCGGCGATATCCGCGTGGACGTGACCGGCGACGGCAGCGGCCGCTACGTGGCCACGGTGACCCAATGACCCACCGCACCCACCGGACACTCCGGACTCGCCCCCGAGGCTTCACGCTGATCGAGGTACTGGTCGCGCTGACCATCCTCGCCGTCGCGCTGACCGCCGCGATGCGTGCGATGGGGTCGATGACCGAATCGAGTGTCTCGCTGCAGCAGCGCATGCTGGCCGAATTCAGCGCCGAGAATCACCTGGCCACGCTGCGGCTGTCCAAGACCTGGCCAGAGCCGGGTTCGCGCGGCTACGACTGTCCGCAGGGCGGCGTGGCCCTGTGGTGCGAGGAGTCGGTATCGGGCACGCCAAACCCGTCGTTCCGCCGGGTGGAAATCGCGGTTTATCCATCGGCCGGCAACAAGTCCGTGCGCCTGGCGTGGCTGGTCACCCTCGTCCCCAATGAAACCCGCAATGTCCTCTGAGCGCCGCGCCCGCCCCGGTGGCCAGCGCGGCTTCACGCTGCTGGAGATGCTGGTTGCCATCACGTTACTGGCCGTCATGGCCGTCATCGGATGGCGCGCGCTCGATTCCCTGACCCGCAGCCGCGAGCGGCTGACCGATCACGACGCCCGGCTCGATGCGCTCAAGGTCATGTACGGCCAGTTCCAGTCCGATTGCGAACACCTGGCCCAGCCCGCCCAACTGCAGGCCAGCCCCGTGGAGATCGCGCCAAACCAGTTGCTGATGGTGCGCGACCGTCGTGACGAAGGTCAGCCTCCGAGCTGGCAGGTGGTGGCGTACCGGATGGATGGCAATACCGTGGTGCGCGTCGCAAGCCGGCCCGCCATCTCCCGCAACGACGTGCAGAGCGCGCTTCTGGCGCTGCGCCAACCCGGCAGCGCGGGCCTGCAGATGCGCCCGCTGCTGGGCCAGGCCGACCAGTTGTCCGCGCGTGCCTGGGTGGAACCGGTGGGCTGGCTGATCGACAGCGGCCGCGTGCGGACCGCCCTGATGCAGGGCAGCGCCGCAGCCAGCGCGGCCCAGGCGATCGGCGCCAGTGACGCGCAGGCCGGGGTGGGCAATATCTCGACCAGCGTGGCGGTGCGTGCCGTCGAGCTGACCGTCTTCGCGCGGATGGGCGATGGCGATG
>DAIOET010000721.1:0-2024 GCA_036746135.1 Cupriavidus sp. | reverse complement strand
GCCCCAAGGCCAATGTCTCCGAGGTGATGAACATCATCGGTGAAGTGGCCGGCCGCAACTGCGTGATCATGGACGACATGATCGACACCGGCGGCACGCTGTGCAAGGCCGCGCAGGTGCTGAAGGAACGTGGCGCGCTGAAGGTGTTCGCGTATTGCACGCACCCGGTGCTGTCGGGTGGTGCCGCCGCCCGCATCGCAGCTTCGTCGCTGGACGAAGTGGTGGTCTGCGACACGATTCCGCTGTCCGACGAAGCACGCCAGTCCGGCAAGATCCGCCAGGTTTCGACCGCCCCACTGCTGGCCGAAACCTTCACCCGGATCGTGAAGGGCGACTCGATCATGTCGCTGTTTGCCGACCACTGATCGGTAAGCAGGCGCAAGGCAGGCAAAAGCCTGCTAGAATTCTGGGTTTACCGCATTGGCCACCTCAGGGTGGCCAATGTGATTCATGCGGTACGGTTTGATTGTCGTATCGTCAGTCGAGGCTGTCTGGTCGCGGACAGCCTTCTTCACATCTGGAGTTGAACATGAAAGTAGTCGCTTTCGAGCGTAGCGTACAGGGAACGGGTGCGAGCCGCCGCCTGCGCAATTCGGGCAAGACGCCCGGCATCATCTACGGCGGCGCCGCCGAACCGAAGATGATCGAACTGGATCACAACGCCCTGTGGCACGCCCTGAAGAAGGAAGCGTTCCACTCGTCGATCCTGGACCTGGAAGTGGCTGGCAAGACTGAAAAGGCCCTGCTGCGCGCATTCCAGATGCACCCGTTCAAGCCGATGGTGCTGCACGTTGACTTCCAGCGCGTGTCGGCCACGGAAAAGATCCACGTGAAGGTGCCCCTGCACTTCATGAACCAGGAAACCGCTCCTGGCGTGAAGCTGGGCCACGGCATCGTGAACCACATCATGAACGACCTGGAAGTGTCGTGCCTGCCGGCCGACCTGCCCGAGTTCATCGAAGTGGATCTGGCTGCAGCCGAGCTGAACCAGACCATTCACCTGTCGGACCTGAAGCTGCCGAAGGGCGTGACCGCCATCACCCACGGTGACGACAACCCGGCCGTGGCGAACATCTCGCTGCCGGCTGGCGCCCAGTCGACCGAAGCCGCTGACGGTGGCGAAGGCGAAACGCCGGCTGCCTAAGCTGCCTGCGTCTCTGGAAAGAACCGCCGGTTCTCCGGCGGTTTTTTTTCGTGCACGGTTATCGCGTATCCTTTCACGCCTGCTTCCGCTTTCTTTCACGCATGATCAAGCTCATCGTCGGCCTCGGTAATCCCGGGGCGGAATACGAGGCCACCCGGCACAACGCCGGTTTCTGGCTCGTCGACCAGCTCGCCCGCATGGGCAGTACCACGCTGCGCGTGGAGGGCCGCTTCCACGGCCTGGCCGGCCGCGCACGGCTGTGGGACCAGGACGTCTGGTTGCTCAAACCGTCGACCTTCATGAACCGGTCCGGGCTGTCGGTGGTATCGCTCGCGCGCTTCTACAAGATCCTGCCCGACGAAATCCTCGTGGCGCACGACGAGATGGACCTGCCCGCCGGTTCGGTCAAGCTCAAGCGCGGCGGCGGCTCGGGCGGGCACAACGGCCTGAAGGATATCTCCGCCCATCTGACCACGCAGGACTACTGGCGCCTGCGCATCGGCGTGGGCCATCCGCGCAATGCGCCGGGCGGCGCCGCTGGCGGACGCGAAGACGTGGTGAATTTCGTGCTGAAGCCTCCCCGTAAGGAAGAACAGCAGGCCATCGACGAAGCGATCGACCATTGCATGGGCCCACTGGGCGTGCTGGCACGTGGCGAGAGCGAACGCGCGATGATGGAGCTGCATACCGGGCGTTAGACCATCTGGATCTGGCACCCCCACGTACAAAAAACCCCGCCGACCTTGCGGTCGCGCGGGGTTTTTCATTTTCTGCTTTGTGGGGCCGGAACGAAGTGGCCGGATGTGCCTCCGGCTTCAGGCCACGTGCTTGGCCGCGGTCAGCAGCCGGTAGCGTTGCATCAGCACCTCGTGCGTTTCGA
>DAIOET010000720.1:0-2033 GCA_036746135.1 Cupriavidus sp. | reverse complement strand
AGCTCCATGCGCAGCGCCGTGATGTCCCACGGCTTCTTGATATAGCGATGGATCTGGCCCTGGTTCACAGCCTCGACGGTCTGGTCGAGTTCCGAATAAGCCGTGGTCAGGATCCGCACGATATGCGGATAACGCTCGCGCGCATACCGCAGCAGTTCGTTGCCGTACTCGCCCGGCATGCGCTGGTCGGAAACCAGCACGGCCAGGCTGTCGGCGTGGGCGTCGAGCAGGGTCTTGCCCTCTTCCACGGATTGGCCGGTCACCACCGGCGCAAGCTGGCCAATGGCACGCTGGAAATATTTGACCGCAGTCGCTTCGTCGTCGACGAACAGAATCGCCGGGGGTGCCTGCGTAGTATTCGGTTCGCTCATCGGTCACTCCTGTGCATACGATTCTTGAAATTGGGGAAATCGAGGGTAACGGTGGTGCCGGCACCAGATGCCGACGCAATGCGAATGCCGCCGCCAAACGACTGCATCACGCGATTGCAGAAAATCATGCCCATGCCGCTGCCGCCCGCGGATGCATGGGTCGTCACGGGGTCCACCAGCAGTCGGCCCATGATCTCGGGCGGAATGCCGGGTCCGTTGTCGGCAATGCGTATTTCGGGGTGCTCGCCCGCCACCACCACAAAGCGCAGCGACGGGTCGCCCACATCGGCCAGCGCGCGCAAGGCGTTGCTCATGACCGACGACAGCACCAGCGCCACGCAATTGGGCAGCGTGGGCACCGGAAAATCGCCCTCTAGCTCCACTTGCACCCAGCTACGCTGATTATCGGCAAATGGATAGGTATCCAGCAGGGATGCCACGAGGGCGCCCGCACTCACTTCCTGTCCGGCGCCGCGCTTTGGCGCCGCGCCGCCGGCACTGCTGCGCACCGATTGCAGGAACGATGACAGCACCGCCAGGCAATACTGGGCGTTGTCATGCATGGCACTGGCCGCGCGACCGATTTCCTGCTGGCGCTGTTCGCTGTACTCGCCATCGACCCGCGACCCGATACCGAGCGCGAAATTGGCGATGGCCGCCAGCGGCGTGTTCAGTTCATGCGCCAGAAACGCCAGCGTCTCGTCGATGGCCATCAGCCGCTGCTGGCGCACCGCGCGCTCGCGATAGCGCTCGCCCGCCAGGCGCAGAATTTCGCGCACATCGGCCACGCCAATCGGCTTTTCGAGGATGCGGAACACCTCGCCGCTATTGACCGTCTCCAGCAGCATGTCCTTGTCCGCATAGGCCGTGACCAGGATGCGCACGATCTGCGGATATTCCTGCGCCACCTGCCGCAGCAGATCGCCGCCATCGCGGCCAGGCATCCGGAAGTCCGTGACCAGCACCGAAATCCGCGCCTGATGCGCGCGCAGAATGGCCACTGCCTCGTCGGCGCCAGTGGCCGACAGCACTTCGTATTCACTACCGACCGCTCGCGCGAAATACTTGCACGCCATCTCCTCGTCATCGACGTAGAGGATGGTAGGGCGCGTCTGCGTGGTATCCGTCATCACAGCGTCACTCCGCGCGCGGCAGGTCGAAACTGAAGGCGGCCCAATGACCGACTTCGCTTTCGGCGAACAGCACGCCGCCGTGCCGCTCGATCACCGCGTAGCTGATCGACAGTCCCAGACCCAGCCCCTGCCCCACTTCACGTGTGGTGAAGAACGGTTCGAACACACGAGCCAGGTGCTCGGCGGCAATACCGGGGCCGTTGTCCTTGACCGTCACGTGCAGACGCTTGTCCTGCCAGCGCACCGTGGTGTGGATGGCCGGGTCCTTCGTGCCAACCTTGCGCATGGCCAGCGCGGCATTCGAGAACAGGTTGATCAGCACGCCGATGATGGCCGCTTCGTCGCCCATCACCAGGGTGTCGTCGGGCATTTCGCGCGTCATCTTCACGCCGCGCAACTCGTGCGCGGTCAACCGCTGCGAGGAATCGAGCGCCTTTTCGAACAGGAACGGCGTGCCTTCCACCTCGGCGCCAGGCTTGCGGTAAGCAAAGGTCTTCAGGTCCGACACGATATGCTGGATGCGCTGCAT
>DAIOET010000719.1:0-2046 GCA_036746135.1 Cupriavidus sp. | reverse complement strand
CCCAGTGCGATATAGAGCTTGCCGTCCGGGCCGATGCGGCAGGCGCGGGCGCCGTGGTTGAAACTCTCGAATTCGATCGGGATCAGCTTGCCCTGGGGCACCACCACGGCGGCGGCCACATCGGGGCCACCTTCACCAAAGAACTGTGCCGCCGGGAAGGCCAGCACACGATTCTGCTCAGCCACGTAAAGAATGCCGTCGGGCGAGAAACAGACGCCGTTCGGCACCTTGAAGCTGATGGCGCTGGCAAACTGGATCACGTCATCGGCCACCCGTCGCTTGGTGCGATCGGTGACCTGCCAGACGCGGTTCTTGCGCGTACCGACAAATACGACGCCAGTGGACGGCTCGATCGCCATATGGCGGGCCTCCGGCACCACGGCATACAGCTCGATCTTGAACCCTGGCGGCAGCTTGATGGCCTTCAGGTTTTCTCGCAGTGCGTCAGCTTGCCGTCCATCCTGCGCGATCTTTTCGGCTGGCGCCGCGCCGGTCTGCTTGAAGTTCTGGAGCTTCTGCAGGTTGTCGGTGGGGGCTGCGAGCAGGGGGGAAGCGGCCACGACCAACGACGCGGCCAGGGCGATGGCTGAGCTCTTCATCGGGATGTCTCCGGAGTTCTTGTTATGCGGCGGGTGCACAGGCGCCGCCGAACAAGGGTAGGTCAGCCATTCCCGCAAGGGAATTGCATATTCCTGAGATCCCGATGAAAGATTTTGTATTGGCGAGGGACCGGCGGTGCCTTGCCAGATCCCCGCCGTGCCCGCCGCAATACTTCGGACTGTCGGACTGTCAGGCCGCCGGACCGTCGGACGGATACTCCGGACTACTTGCCCGAGTCCTTCACGCCTTCGAATTTGTCGAACTCGACGTTGTAAAGCTCGCCGTTGACCTTTTCCACCTTGCGGATATAGACGGTCTGGACCACGTCGCGCGTGGCGGGGTCGATCGTGATGGCGCCACGCGGGCTTTGCAGCTTCATGCCCTTGAGCGCGGCCAGGAACTTGTCGCCGTCGGTTGTGCCGCCGGTCTTTTTCAGCGCCTCGTAGATGGCGGCCATGCCGTCGTAGGCGGCCACCGCCATGAAGTTGGGGCGGCCCGCGCCGGGGTTGGCATCGGCAAATGCCTTCAGGAAAGCCTTGTTTTCCTTCGAATCGTGCGCTGCGGAATAGTGGAACGATGTAATCACGCCGAGCGTGGCGTCGCCCATTGCCGGTAGCACATGGTCGTCGGTCAGGTCGCCGGTGGCAATGACGCGAATGCCGGCATCGGCCAGCCCGCGCTCACGAAAGCCCTTCATGAACGCCACGCCTTGTTCGCCGGCGGGAAGAAACAGAAACACCGCTTCTGGCCGGGCGTCTTTGATGCGCTGGATGAATGGCGCGAACTCCGGATTGCGCAGCGGCACCCGGATCGATTCGATGATCTGGCCGCCGCCACCCAGGAAATTGGTCTTGAACGCGGTTTCGGCGTCGATGCCCGGCGCGTAGTCGGCCACCAGCGTCACGACCTTTTTCACGTTGTTGCGCACGGCCCAGGTGGCCATCGGGGCCGAAATCTGCGGCAGCGTCATCGACACGCGCGCAATGTAGTTCGATTTGGTCGTGATCACCGACGAGGCCGCGTTGAAGATCACCATCGGCTTCTTGGCCTGTTCGGCAACCGGCGCCACGGCCAGCGCCTCGGGAGTCAGGCCGAAGCCCGCCAGGATATCCACCTTGTCGCGCACCACCAGTTCCTGGGCCAGCCGCTTGGCCACCTCCGGCACCGGTCCGGTGGTGTCCTTGACGATGATCTGGATCTTGCGGCCCGCCACGGTGTCGCCGTGCAGTTTCTGCCATGCCTTGATGCCGCCTTCCATCTGCTTGCCGTAATCGGCAAAGCTGCCCGAGAACGGTGCGATCAGGCCGATTTTCACCGGATCGGCGGCGCTGGACAGCGGGGCATGCGTGAGGACGGCAAGGGCGCCGCACGCCATCATGGCGCGCCGCAGCGGACTGAACGTCATGGAGGTCTCCCGGAAGTGCAGCATCGGACGGCTGCATCGAT
>DAIOET010000718.1:0-2050 GCA_036746135.1 Cupriavidus sp. | reverse complement strand
CGGTGATGGCGTCACCCTTGCGCGGGTTTTCCGGATAGTCGTAAGCGGCCATGACCACGCCCAGCGCGGTGCGGCGGTCCCAGTCCAGCTCGATCTGGTCCAGCTTGCCATCGACGGCGGCTTCCATCACATCGACCAGGTCCGTCTTCAGGCGCGCCATGATCGGCTGCGTTTCCGGATCGCCCATGCGGCAGTTGAATTCCAGCGTCTTCGGGTTGCCTTCCTTGTCGATCATCAGGCCGGCGTAGAGGAAGCCCGTGAACGGGATGCCGTCCTTTTCCATGCCGCGCACGGTCGGCAGGATGATCTCGCGCAGCGCGCGCGCGTGCAGGGCCGGCGTCACCACCGGGGCCGGCGAATAGGCGCCCATGCCGCCCGTGTTGGGGCCGGCGTCGGCGTCCAGCAGGCGCTTGTGGTCCTGGCTCGTGGCCAGGGCCAACACGTTCTTGCCATCCACCATGACGATGAAGCTCGCTTCCTCGCCTTCCAGGAATTCCTCGATCACCACGCGGGCGCCGGCATCGCCAAGCTTGTTGTCGGCCAGCATCATGTCCACGGCGCCGTGGGCTTCTTCCAGCGTCATCGCCACCACCACGCCCTTGCCGGCGGCCAGGCCGTCGGCCTTGATCACGATCGGCGCGCCTTGTGCGTCGATATAGGCGTGGGCGCCCGCCGCGTCCGAGAACGTCTGGTAGTAGGCGGTCGGGATGCCGTGGCGATGCATGAACGCCTTGGCGAAATCCTTCGACGATTCCAGCTGCGCGGCAGCCTTGGTCGGTCCGAAGATGCGCAGGCCTCGGGCACGGAACACGTCGACGATGCCGGCGGCCAGCGGGGCCTCGGGGCCCACCACGGTGAAGGCCACGCCTTCGCGCTCCACGAAGGCGGCCAGCACTTCAGGATCGGTCAGCGGCACGTTCTGCAGGCGCTTGTCGAGCGCCGTGCCACCGTTGCCCGGCGCCACGTAGACGACCTGCACCTTGGGCGACTGGGCCAATTTCCAGGCCAGTGCGTGCTCACGCCCACCGGAACCGACAACCAAAACTTTCATGATCCACTGCCAGAAAAGAAACGCATGCGAAAAGCGGCAGCTGGACTGGATCCGGGCTGCCGCCGATGGGGCGCGGCGTGAGGATTTACTCCTCGATTACCGCATTGGTGAAGACTTCCTGTACGTCGTCCAGGTTTTCCAGCGCGTCCAGCAGCTTCTGCATCTTGACGGCGTCATCGCCGGTGAAACTGATCTCGTTCTGCGGCTTCATCACCACGTCGGCCACTTCAGCCTTGAATCCGGCCGCTTCCAGCGCGGCCTTGACCGCGCCGAAATCGTTGGGAGGGCTGGTGACTTCAATCGAGCCGTCGTCGTTGGTGACCACGTCATCGGCGCCGGCTTCGAGCGCCGCATCCATGAGCTTGTCCTCGGGCGTTTCCGGCGCGAACAGGAACTGGCCGCAATGCGTGAACATGAACGCCACCGAGCCTTCGGTGCCCATGTTGCCGCCATGCTTCGAGAATGCGTGGCGCACTTCGGCCACGGTACGCGTGCGGTTGTCGGTCAGGCAGTCGACGATGATCGCGGCGCCCGCCAGGCCGTAGCCTTCGTAGCGGATTTCTTCGTAGTTGGCGCCTTCCAGGCCACCCACGCCACGCTGGATCGCGCGCTGGATGTTGTCCTTGGGCATGTTGGCGTCCATCGCCTTTTCCATTGCCAGGCGCAGGCGCGGGTTCGAATCGATGTCACCGCCGCCCAGCTTGGCGGCAACGGTGATTTCCTTGATCAGGCGTGTCCAGATCTTGCCGCGCTTGGCGTCGGCAGCGGCTTTCTTGTGTTTGATGTTGGCCCATTTGGAATGACCGGCCATGTTTCTCTCCGAATCGGAAAACGTATCGTGCGGTGTGGCAAGCCCGGCGGCATTGCGCCGGCGGGAGCCGGAATCAATGGGTCCATCAAGGGTTTTTGTGACAAATCCTGACGATCCGGCGGCCACGCCATGTGATTGATGTGCCAATCTGCTGGCTATAATCAGCGCAGGATTTTATCACGCGCCCC
>DAIOET010000717.1:0-2052 GCA_036746135.1 Cupriavidus sp. | reverse complement strand
ACCTGCAGGTGTTCCAGGCCGCGCCGCGCGCTTTCCATCGTCTGCTTGCCGAAGTCGGTGCGAATCATGTCCAGCGCCACGTCGACATCGCGCTTGCCATACACCAGCGTCAGTGCCATCTCGTTGAGCTTGCGCGTGACGAACTGCGACGCTTCTCCAAACTGGCGCAGCCCTTCGGGGTCGTTCGCATAGTGCTGGCGGATGCGTGCCATCAGCTCGGTGATGTGCGGCAGTGCCTTGTAATACGGATCGAGGTAGCTGTCCTTGCCGGTCAGCAGAAAACCGCGCTGCCCCGCTTCGGCATTGACCAGTTCGCCCATCAACGCGCCCAGGTCGCTCTGCAACTGCTGGGAACGGATGGCCTCGGTATAGCCTTCGCGCAGGCGCAGGTTGCCCGTTTCCGACGCGATCAGCACGGCCAGTGTCAGCACGATGCCGCCGGCCAGCAGCAGGGTGTTTCTCAGGAGTAAGGAATGCTTGGCCATCGGCAATCGGCAATCAGCGGTTGAGATGCGCGCCCGTTCGGGCGAGCGAACGAGCGGACATGGAATCACATGAGGTCAGTGCGGTCAATCGTACCGGCACCGCCGCGGCTTCGCATCCGGTGCGGCGCGGCGTGCGTTGTAGGACTTGGCTGACATCTGAATCGGTCTGGTTTCGGTGTGCGGTCTACAGGTGGAACCCTAGGATGAGGCTATGAGCTTGTGCACCGTGGCGCAAGCCGAACGCGCCACCAGGCTGGTGCGCTCGTTAACCTCGGGAGACTGGTCATGCTGTACTACGCACTCGTCTTTTTCATTGTCGCCCTGGTGGCGGCTATCTTCGGCTTCGGCGGTATTGCGGCCGGCGCGGTGGAAATCGCAAAGATCCTGTTCTTCATCTTCCTGGTCGTGGCCCTGGTAGCGGCCGTGATGGGACTGGTGCGTCGACGGTAAGCGCCAGCAATGCGTGGCCCGCGGACGGCCACCGGCCGTGGGCCGCCACGCCAAGGAATGGACAAAGGAGTACCCATGCTCACGCAGAATCCAAAGATCCGGAAGGAAATCAACCACCTGCAAGACAGCGCCGACGCCGCGGTGCGCCACATCCGGCATGCCGCGCGCGATACCCGCGATGCCGTGGCGCCCGTATCGGACGAGGTCAAGGCTCTGATCGCGCAACTCCAGCAGACCATCGATGTGCTGGCGCGTGAAGGCTCCGCCGAAGGCATGGCCGCCGGTCGCCGGTTGCGCGCGCGCGCTCACGACCTGACCGATCGCATGCGGGAACGCGGCATCGACGGCGTGCACTGGGCGCGCGGCCAGGTCGATGTAGCCGTCGATCACGGGCGCCAGCGCGTTGTCGAGTCGCCGCTCAAGGCGGTGGGCATCGCGGCGCTGGTGGGTGCCTGTGTCGGACTGCTGCTGGCGGCACGGCGCAACGGCGAGTAGCGCGCGAAAGCGGCACGAAATTCGAGGGACGCTCCCCTTACCCCAGCAACAACCCCCTTTCCGGATATATCCCTGATCCGGGACGCCCGGACACCCAAGCGGTGTTCGGGTTTTTTTATGCGTTCCGCTCATGCAGGCGCCGAACCTTTCAGTTTGCTTTCTGCGTGGAGGCGAATCGGGGCGGGCGGGCGAGAAGGCCGCCGGGGAGCGGTCAGTACCGGCGCCGCGCGGACGGCGGCGCCTTGGCGTGCGCGGTGGAGCGGAGCGGGGCGGGACGCGGGGTCAGACGCCCCACATCACGTTGGTGCCTTCCTTCTGCGAGGCGCGCAGCATGTCCAGGAACGGGAAGGCGCGCTGGCCCAGGTGCAGCGGTTCTTCTTCGCGCTCGTCGTCCGGGCCGGGGTGGACCGTGGTATCGGCGGGATGAACCTTCTTCGCGTCCTGGACGGCGGCTTCCAGCTTGCGGATTGCCGCCGGCATTTCCTCGGACGTGATCACCCCGCGTTCGCCCAGATGCTTGCCGATGATGCCAAGCAGCGTGATGGCAAGATCTTTCATCATGATCAGGTCTTGCGCCGCGTGGGATTTGAAGGTGATCAGCATGATGTTTCCTTTCACGAGT
>DAIOET010000716.1:0-2053 GCA_036746135.1 Cupriavidus sp. | reverse complement strand
GGCGGCATCGACATCAGGATCGACTCGGCGCGGCCACCCGATTGCAGGCCGAACAGCGTGCCGCGATCGAACACCAGGTTGAATTCAACGTAGCGCCCGCGGCGATAGGCCTGGAAGTCGCGCTCGCGTTCGCCATAGGGCGAGTCCTTGCGTGCGTTGAGGATCGGCAGATAGGCGTCCAGGAACGCATCGCCGACCGATTGCAGCATCGCAAAGCTCTGGTCGAAGCCCGGCGCGGAAAAGTCATCAAAGAAAATGCCGCCGATACCGCGCGCCTCGCCGCGATGCTTGAGGAAGAAATACTCGTCGCACCATTGCTTGAAGCGCGGATAAAGGTCGTCGCCGAACGGAGCCAGCGATGCCTTGCATGTGCGATGGAAATGCGCACAGTCCTCTGTATTGCCGTAGTACGGGGTCAGGTCCATACCGCCGCCAAACCACCAGACCGGCTCCGCGTCCGGCTTTACGGCAATGAAGCACCGTACGTTCATGTGGACCGTGGGTACATGCGGGTTACGCGGATGGAACACCAGCGACACGCCCATGGCCTCGAAGCTGCGTCCGGCCAGCTCGGGCCGGTTGGCGCTGGCCGATGGCGGCAGGGTCTCGCCGCGCACGTGCGAGAAGCCCACGCCGGCCCGTTCCATGACAGCGCCGCCCTCCAGGATGCGCGTGCGGCCGCTGCCGCGCAGGCGCTCGGTGGGGGGCTTCTCCCAGCTGTCGGTCAGGAACGCCTTGCCGTCGACGGCGGCAATGGCGTCGGTGATGCGGTCTTGCAGGCCGAGCAGATAGTCACGGACTGCCTGGGAATCGATCATGATGGGCGGGTGAGTGTGGCCGGTGCAACGACGGCCGGGCGGGGCCGGCCGTCATCGCGGTGTCATGATTGTAGCGGCTGGACCCACCCCACGGGGCGTGGGGGGAATCCTTGGCTGGGCCGGCTTAGCGCTTGATGGCGCGGTAGCCGATGTCGGTGCGGAACTGCATGCCATCGAAGCGGATCTGCTCCACGGCGGCATAGGCGTTCTTCTGCGCGGCCTTGACCGTGTCGGCCAGGCCCACCACGCACAGCACGCGACCGCCGGACGTGCGCAGCGTGCCGTCCTGCAGCGTGGTGCCGGCATGGAACGTCACGGCATCGTCGGTCTCGGCGGGGATGCCGGTGATGGCGTCACCCTTGCGCGGGTTTTCCGGATAGTCGTAAGCGGCCATGACTACACCCAGCGCGGTGCGGCGGTCCCAGTCGAGTTCGATCTGGTCCAGCTTGCCATCCACGGCGGCTTCCATCACATCGATCAGGTCGGTCTTCAGGCGGGCCATGATCGGCTGCGTTTCCGGGTCGCCCATGCGGCAGTTGAATTCCAGCGTCTTCGGATTGCCATCGCGGTCGATCATCAGGCCTGCGTAGAGGAAGCCCGTGAACGGAATGCCGTCCTTTTCCATGCCGCGCACGGTCGGCATGATGATCTCGCGCAGGGCGCGGGCGTGCAGTGCCGGCGTGACCACCGGAGCCGGCGAGTAGGCGCCCATGCCGCCCGTGTTCGGGCCGGCGTCGGCATCCAGCAGGCGCTTGTGGTCCTGGCTCGTGGCCAGGGCCAGCACGTTCTTGCCGTCCACCATGACGATGAAGCTGGCTTCCTCGCCTTCCAGGAATTCCTCGATCACCACGCGCGCGCCGGCATCGCCAAGCTTGTTGTCGGCCAGCATCATGTCGACGGCCGCGTGCGCTTCTTCCAGCGTCATGGCCACCACCACGCCCTTGCCGGCGGCCAGGCCATCGGCCTTGATCACGATCGGCGCGCCTTTCGCATCGATATAAGCATGGGCACCGGCGGCATCGGAGAAGGTCTGGTACCAGGCGGTAGGGATGCCGTGGCGGTGCATGAACGCCTTGGCGAAATCCTTCGAGGATTCCAGCTGTGCGGCAGCCTTGGTGGGGCCGAAGATGCGCAGCCCGCGCGCGCGGAACACGTCAACGATGCCACCGGCCAGCGGGGCCTCGGGACCGACCACGGTGAAGGCCACGCCTTCACGCTCCACAAACGCGGCCAGC
>DAIOET010000715.1:0-2059 GCA_036746135.1 Cupriavidus sp. | reverse complement strand
TTCGGGATGTGTTTCAGACAATCTTCGACGGTAATACGCGCCATATCAAATCCACCTTGGGATAAAACCTGTTCGACAGGCCGGTATTTTACAGCACGTCGCCGGAACCTTCCGACGACGTGCGTGTACTCAGTGAATACCGAGCTCGATAAACAGCTCGGCGTGACGTGCCTTCTGCGACGAAAAGCGCAAACGGGTAGCGTGAACGACGTTTTGCAGCTGCCTCAAGGCGTCCTCGAACACCTCGTTGATGATCACGTAATCGGACTCCGAAGCATGGGCCATTTCGCTGCCGGCGGCCAGCAGGCGGCGCACGATCACGTTGGGTTCATCCTGGCCGCGCTTTTTGAGGCGATCTTCCAGCGCCGTCAGCGACGGCGGCAGGATAAAGATCTCCATCGCGTTCGAAAACCGCTGGTGCACCTGTTGCGCGCCCTGCCAGTCGATTTCCAGCAGCACGTCGTTGCCCTGGGCCATCTGCTGCTCGATCCAGACACGCGACGTGGCGTAGTAGTTGCCGTGCACTTCGGCCCACTCCAGGAATTCGCCGCGGTCGCGCGCGGCCCGGAATTCCTCGACGGTGGTGAAGTGATACTCGCGGCCATTCTGCTCGCCTGGACGCGGCTTGCGGGTGGTGTGCGAGATCGACAGCCGGATGGACTGGTCCTGCGCCAGCAGCGCATTGACCAGTGTGGACTTGCCGGCCCCGGACGGTGCCACCACCATGAACAGGTTGCCGGGATAGGCGGTATCGATGGCGGTGTGGGTCGTTTCGCTCATGATCTTATTCGAGGTTTTGAATCTGTTCGCGCATCTGCTCGATCAGGAGCTTGAGCTCCATCGACGCATCGGCGAGTTCCTTGGCCGCAGCCTTCGAGCCAAGCGTGTTGGCCTCGCGGTTGAGCTCCTGCATCATGAAGTCCAGCCGCTTGCCTACCTGGCCACCCTTCTTCAGGATATGCCGCGTTTCGTTGAGGTGAGCCTGCAGGCGCGACAGCTCTTCCGCAATATCGATGCGGATGCCGTAGACCGTGGCCTCCTGGCGGATGCGCTCGGCCACTTCTTCGCGGCTCATCGACGGCATGCCGTTCGGCGCGGCCAGGTTGAAGGCTTCCTGCAGGCGCTCGGTCAGTTTTTCCTGATGATGGGCGATCAGTTGCGGAATCATCGGCGTCAGGCGCTCGACGATGGCCAGCATGGCGTCGATGCGTTCCTCCAGCGTGGCCTTCAGTGCCGCGCCTTCGCGGCCGCGCGCCTCCAGCAGCTGCTTCAGCGCCTCGCGCGCGGCGCCCGTCACGGCCTCCCGCAGGGCATCCTGCGACAGTTCCGGTTCCACGAGCACGCCGGGCCAGCGCAGGATCTCGCCCATGCGCATCGTGCCGGCGCTTGCGAACGTGGCCGTCACGGTGGACTCCAGCGCGCGAATCTGGTCCAGCAGCGCCTGGTTCAGCGCCAGCGTGGCGCCACCGGTATCGGTGCGCTGCAGGTTGATGCGGCATTCGAGCTTGCCGCGCGACAGCTCGCCCATCAGCATTTCACGCAGGGCCGGCTCGAAGGCGCGGCATTCTTCCGGCGCGCGGAACAACAGGTCGAGAAAACGCGAATTGACAGTGCGGAATTCCACGGAAACCGAAGCCGTGCGGCCGCTGGGTTCGCCCTGGGCGTTGGTCAGCGGTGCCTGGCGGGTAGCCAGGCCATAGCCTGTCATGCTGTGGATCATCGTCGTTAATCTCGCGAAAGAGTCGAAAATTCAGGGTTCGGTACAGGCACGGGCTCGTGGCCCGGCAAGGCCGTCGGGGCAGGCGGGAAAATCGCCTGGAAAATCAATGAAAACCGGCGGTCGGAAAGCGCGGATATTTGGCAACAGTCCCCGCTAATGATTTCTTTACAAGTGACCGATTAGACCGGAGAATCCGGGAGCAAATGAGGTCCCGAATCCTATGACAGAGTCCAAGGGCGCCAACCAACACAAGAGCGCGCCGCTCCCTATCGGCACGCTGCTTGCCAACTACCGTATTGTAAAGAAGTTGGCCAGCGGGGGGTTCAGTTTCGTCTACCT
>DAIOET010000714.1:0-2064 GCA_036746135.1 Cupriavidus sp. | reverse complement strand
GGGGTTCTTCAGAGTGCACTGGCGATACCGGTCCTTTTGCCTGAGAGTTTCCGGGGCGGTTGCTCCTTCGGCGCCGTGCTGCCTGATGGCAGGCACGGACTCTCCCGATATCGCGGGATACAGCGGTGGCAACTATGCCACAGAACTTCAGGAATCCGCTATCAGGATTTCCAGCATGGTCAGGGCTGGGCAGTCAGAAAGCGTTGCGCCAGCCGCACCCAGGCGGCGGCACCGAGCGGCAATACCTGGTCGTTGAAGTCGTAGCCGGGGTTGTGCACCATGCAGCCGCCGAACTCGCCCTCGCCGTTGCCGAGGATCAGGTAGCAGCCCGGTACGGCATTGAGCATCCATGCGAAGTCCTCGCTGCCGTTCAGCCCCTTGGGTGCGTGCGTCACCACCTGATCCGCGCCGACGAGTTCCGTGCAGACTTCCTGCGCCAGCGCCGTGGGTGCCGCCGCGTTGACCATCGGCGGTGTGAGCTGGCGATAGTCGATCTGCGCCGTCACACCGTGTGCCTGCGCGGTCAGGCTCACGATCTCGTAGATGCGTGCTTCCACCAGTGCGCGTGTTTCGGGGCGCGCGGCGCGCACATTCAGGCCAATTTTGACTTCTTCGGGAATCACGTTGTGCGTGGCACCGGCGTGGATGAAGCCGACCGAAACCACGGCGGTGTCGTCAGGCGCGACGTTGCGCGCCACCACGGTCTGCAGTGCCGTGATGATCGCGGCCGATGCCGCGATCGGGTCCTTCGATCGATGCGGCATCGCACCGTGGCCGCCGACGCCGCGAATCGTGACGTCGGCAACGTCGGACGACAGGCTCACCGGACCTTCGAGCACGCGAAACGATCCGGCGGGCACGCCGGGCATGTTGTGCAGTGCAAACACGGCGTCGCACGGAAAACGCTCGAACAGGCCGTCGTCGATCATCGCGCGCGCGCCGCACAGGTTCTCTTCGTCGGGCTGGAAAATCAGGTTCAGCGTGCCGTCGAAGCTGCGCGAATCGGCCAGCGCCTTGGCCGCGGCCAGCAGGATCGCGGTGTGTCCGTCGTGACCGCATGCATGCATGCGCCCTGGCGTCTTGCTGGCGTAGGGCAGGCCCGTGGCTTCGACAATCGGCAAGGCATCCATGTCGGCGCGAATGCCCAGCCGCCGTGTGCCGTTGCCCACCTTGAGTTGCCCCACCACGCCGCTTTTGCCGATGCCGGTGTGCACGTCGTAGCCCCAGCTTTCCAGCAGCGTCGCCACCAGCCGGCTGGTGGCGCCCACTTCGAAGCCAAGCTCGGGTTGGGCGTGAATCTGCCGGCGGATATCGACGAAGGTTTCGGTGTCGATGGCGGGCAGCAGGTGCGGCAGGAGCTGGAACGGCGTCAGGGTGGATTCGCGGGTCATGGTTTCGGTCTCGCAGAGGTTCAGTGTTCGCGTTTCTCGGCAATGCGCAGCACGGCGGTCAACGCCAGTACCCCGCACGCCATCATGTAGAAGGCCGGTGACATCGGGTTGCCGGTCTTTGCCAGCAGCCAGGTGACGATGAATTGCGACGAGCCGCCGAACACGGTGACTCCCACGCTATAGATCACGGCCAGGCCAGTGGCCCGTACGCCGGCCGGCAGCATTTCCAGCAGCATCAGGAACAGCGGCGTGGTGCCGAGGTTGATGCTGGCCGTGAGCAGGGCGGACAGGCACAGCACCAGCGGCACGCTTGGGTAGTGGTTCATCAGCCAGAACGCGGGATAGACGGCGATCAGGCTGAACAGCAGCGATCCGGCAACCAGCGGCTTGCGGCGGGGGAGCCGGTCCGCCAGCGTGCCGGCGATCAGCGAGACGACCAGCAGGGTGACGCCCGTGACACAGCCGGACAGATACGACAGCGACGCCGGCATATGCAGCACGCGAATCATGTACGTCGGCATGAAGAACACCACCAGGTACATCGTCGCCGTGCCTGCGGTTCCGGCCAGAATGCCTAGCACCACCTTGCCGGCATGGCGTCGGAACAGTTCGCCGACCGGGCTTGGCGCGTGCGCGTCGGCCTCGTGCGTTTCATCGAGATTGGCGCGGATGT
>DAIOET010000713.1:0-2068 GCA_036746135.1 Cupriavidus sp. | reverse complement strand
GTAAAATCGCGATTTTAACGGATACAGGCTCCCGGCGACCAGTGATCGCGGACGAATCCACCTGCCACACTGACAACCATGATCCGCCGGCCCCTCCGATGACCAGCCCCCTGCTTTCCCAAGACACCAAACGCATCCTGCTGTGGATTGTCGTCGCCGCCGCGCTGTTTGCCGTCATTCTGGCGCTGGCGCCCGTGCTGACGCCGTTCCTGGTGGCGTTCATCTTTTCGTACATCCTGAATCCGGGCGTGGACTGGCTGCAACGTCGCCGCGTGCCGCGTTTCGTCGGCGTCACGCTGATGATCGGGCTGCTCGCCATGATCCTGCTCCTGCTGGCGCTGCTGCTGATTGCCGTGCTCCAGCGGGAGATCCCCCAGCTGCGCGAGCAGGTGCCGATCCTGCTGCAGAAGCTCAATAGCGTGCTGGCACCGAAGCTGGCCGACCTGGGCGTGCGCGTGCGCTTTGACTTTCCGGGGCTGCGCAGCATGCTCCAGAACCGCTTTGCGGCCAGCCCCGAAGACCTGCTGCAGGTGCTGCTGGACTACGTGCGTGTGTCGGGGTCGGCACTGATCGAGATCGCCGGGCTGCTGTTCATCGTGCCGATCCTGATGTTTTACCTGCTGATGGACTGGCACATGGTCATGCGGCGTATCGAGCGCCTGGTGCCCCGCCGCTGGGTGCCCAAGGTGCACGAGCTGTCCGCCGAGACCGATGCGCTTCTCTCCCAATACCTGCGCGGCCAGATCCTGGTCATGCTGATCCTGGCGGCGATCTATTCGATCGGCCTGACCGTGGCCGGCTTCGACGTGGGCATTCCGGTTGGCATTTTTACGGGGCTGGCCGTATTCATTCCGTACATCGGCTTTGGCATCGGGCTGGCGCTCGCCACCGTGGCCGCGCTGCTGCAGTTCGGCAGCTGGTACGGACTGGGTGCCGTGGCGGTGGTTTACGGCATCGGCCAGTTCGTGGAAAGTTTCTACCTGACGCCGCGCCTGGTGGGCGAACGCATCGGCCTGCATCCGCTGGTCGTGATCTTCGCGCTGCTGGCGTTCGGGCAATTATTTGGTTTCTTTGGCGTGCTGCTGGCATTGCCCACCTGCGCCGTGCTGCTGGTCGGCGCACGTCAGTTGCGGCGCGTTTACCTGGCCAGCGACCTTTATCGCCACTAGGCGCCAGACATCGAGCAGGCAAGCATCGCGCAAGTAACGGATTCGTCATGTCACCGCGTCAAAGTCATAAGCAGCAGCTGTCGCTCGAACTGGGCAGCCCGCCGCCTTCCACATTCGAGAATTTTTTCGTGGCCGCCAACCGCGAGCCGGTGCAGCGGCTGCGCGAGCTGCCCGGCCAGGTGGCGCGCGAGCAGGCCAACGACCGCCTGGTCTACCTGTGGGGCGACATGGGTTCCGGCCGTACCCATCTGCTGCATGCCGTGTGCGACGGGGCCATCCACGCGGGCCTGAACTGCCGCTACCTGAGCCCGCACCACGCGCTGTCGGACTTCATCTTTGACCCGGCCTGCCAGGTCTACACCGTCGATAACGTCGAGCTGCTCGACGAAGCGCGTCAGATCGCCGTGTTTTCGCTTTACAACGAAGTACGCGCCCACGTGCGATGCGCGCTCGTGGTGGCGGGCGGGCTGGCACCGCGCGCCATGCCGGTGCGTGAAGACCTGCGCACACGCCTGGGCTGGGGGCTGGTCTACCAGCTCCAGCCGCTGTCCGACGAGGACAAGATGGCTGCGTTGGTACAAGCTGCCAAGGAGCGCGGCCTGCAGTTGTCGCCGGAAATCCCGCACTGGCTCGTCACGCGCCATTACCGGGACATGCCCAGCCTGATGGCCCTGCTTGACGCGCTGGACATGTATTCGCTGGAGCGCAAGCGCGCGGTGACGTTGCCGCTGCTGCGCGAAATGTTTGCCGAATTCCGGGAGTAACGGCCCGAATCCGTACACAATCTCGCGGGGCCGGCCGACCAGCCTCCCCGCCACCGCCCCGGGCCATGCCGACCGCCCGCTGCACCTTAATGTAAAATCGCGCCCCATGAATCTGGCACTGTTTGACCTCGACCA
>DAIOET010000712.1:0-2070 GCA_036746135.1 Cupriavidus sp. | reverse complement strand
AGCGCCGGACTGTTAATCCGTAGGTCCCTGGTTCGAGCCCAGGTCGGGGAGCCAACCAATAAAAGATGAAGGCCGATGCGAAAGCATCGGCCTTTTTCTTTTTCCGCTCCGGTTTCGTCTCCCCCCTCCCCGCACAAACGTTCCAGAAAGTCCGCATCGATGTGGCTATGATGAACAGCCGCAGACACCGAACCAGGACACCGCAGTGAGCCCCCAGAGCTGGATCGACCTCAAGCAGGATGCCGAGACCGGCATCGAGACGATTCGCGCCCACTTCGAAGGCCACGCCTACGATCCGCACTGGCATGACAGTTACCTGATCGGCTACACCGAGCAGGGGATCCAGCAATTCCACTGCCGCCGCGAAATCCAGCGCAGCGTGCCCGGCAAAGTCTTTACGCTTGAGCCGGGCGAGATTCACGACGGCTACGCCGTGGCGCCGGAAGGCTTTACCTATTCGATGCTGTATCTCGATGCCCAGTGGATGGAGCGCGAACTGCGCGCACTGTTCGAGAACACGCCCGCCCACTGCCATCCATCCTTCGCGCAGACGCTAAGCGAAGACCCCCAACTGATTGACGCTATCGACCGCGCATTCACGGTACTGCAGCAGCCCGAACTGCGCATCGTGCGGCAGTCCGCGCTCGACAACCTGCTGGCGCGGCTGACGGAGAATCTGCGCTGGCGCACGCAGCACGCCATCGATCCGCGCCTGCCGCTGGTTGCCCAGCGCGCACGCGATTATCTGCACGACCATGTGGACGAAGACATCGGACTCGATGATCTGGCAGCCGCCAGCGGCGTGGACCGTTACCGGCTGACGCGCGCCTTCAAGGCCGCCTTCGGGATTGCGCCACACGCTTATCTGGTCCAGCTGCGCCTGGCCCGTGCCCGCCATATGCTGGCGCATGGCGCCACGCCCGCTGACGTGGCCACGGCGCTCGGCTTTGCCGACCAAAGCCATCTCGGCCGCTGGTTCCGCCGCGCTTATGGCCTGACTCCAGCGCACTACCGCAGACGCTGCTCAAATCTTCCAGACGCATAGGCCCTGCGGCCGCAACAATGGCCGCATGCCCGATACCCTGCCCTTCCTCCCCTTTCTGATGTTTGCAGTCGTCGCGTCGATCACGCCAGGACCGACAAACGTCATCGTGCTGAGCCACAGTGCACGCCGCGGCGTGACGGCCACGTTGCCGATCATCCTTGGTGGCTGCGGCGGCGCGGCGCTGCTGGTGCTGACGGTCGGCATCGGCGTTGGCGACGCACTATCGACACACCCCCTCCTGCAGCGCGTCATGGCCTGGACTGGCGTGCTCTGGTTGTCCTGGTTTGCGTGGCAGATCTGGCGCAGCCCCGCCGCCGGCATTGAGGCCGACAACGACGGAGATGCCGGCCGCCGCAAACCGCTTGGCCTGATCGGCGCCGCCAGCCTGCAGGTTGTGAATCCGAAGACCTGGATGATGGCGCTGGCCGTAGTCAGCGTCTTTGCCGGTCACGACGCCGAACAGTCGCATCAGGTGATGTTGCTATCACTGATCTTCTTTATCGTGTCGCTGCCCTGCATGGGAGCATGGGCCGTACTCGGCGCCGAGGCGGCCCGTATCATCCGCTCGCCGGCACATATGAAGCGCTTCGAACGCCTCATGGCGCTGGTACTGCTGGCATCCGCCTGGAGCAGCCTGTTGCCGTAAAGCAAAACCGGCGATTGCTGGTTCCCGCGCACATTTTCTGGTGTATAGTCTTGGATTGCCCTGAATAGCTTGACTCCCGTTCGGTATACCTGTAAAAGCTTACCGGCGTATTTCTTGCGCAATATCCACGGAAACAGGTAGTCGCCAAGTTTTTACCTAGCTAGGAAAATTTGGCCCGTCACCCCTGACACAGGCAGTATGGATTTCGGTCCGCAGCAGGTTCTAGGGGGCGCACCACGGCAACAGCCGCAGCGTGCGATACCACCGTCACCGAAGGCTCCGGAGCCCGACGTGGCAAGTTTCCCTCCTATGAACCCACCGCCTCTGGCGGTTATTCCTGAAGGACTGAATTGACTAAGATCGTTCTGAAACCGGGCGA
>DAIOET010000711.1:0-2074 GCA_036746135.1 Cupriavidus sp. | reverse complement strand
GCTGTGTGCTGGCCAACCGCCTGACGCAGGACGCCGATGTCAATGTGCTGTTGCTGGAAGCCGGTGGCAAGGATGACTATCACTGGATCCATATCCCGGTCGGCTATCTCTACTGCATCGGCAATCCGCGTACCGACTGGCTTTATCGCACCGCCGAGGAAGCCGGCCTGAACGGCCGCTCGCTGGGCTATCCGCGAGGCCGGGTGCTGGGCGGATGCTCGTCGATCAACGGCATGATCTATATGCGCGGCCAGCGCGAGGATTACGACGACTGGGCGCGCCTTACCGGTGACGATGGCTGGCGGTGGGACAACGTGCTGCCGCTGTTCAAGCGCAGCGAGGACCATTACCGTGGCGCCAATGCCTTCCACGGCGCGGGCGGCGAGTGGCGCGTGGAGGCGCAACGCCTGCACTGGGACATCCTGGAGCGCTTTATCGAAGCCGCCGAACAGGCCGGCATTCCACGTACCGACGATTTCAATCGCGGCGACAACTTCGGCGTCGGCTATTTCGAGGTGAACCAGCGGCGCGGCATTCGCTGGAATACGGCCAAGGCGTTCCTGCGCAAAGCATCCGATCGGCCCAACCTGACCATCGTCACGGGCGCGCAGGTCAGTGCCCTGGTCTTTGACACGCCGGACGGCCGCCGCTGCACCGGTGTGCAATACCTGGGTGGCGGGCAGCAACTGGAAGCACGTGCGACGGAAGAAGTGATTCTTGCCGCCGGTGCGATCAATTCACCGCAACTGCTGGAGCTGTCGGGCATCGGTCAGCCCGAGCGTCTGCAGGCGCTGGGCATTCGCGTGCGCCATGCGCTGCGCGGCGTGGGCGAGAATCTGCAGGATCACCTGCAGTTACGCACGGTGGTCAAGGTGCAGGGCGTGCGCACGCTCAATACGCGCGCGTCGAATTGGTGGGGCAAGCTCGGCATCGGCCTGCAGTATGCGTTCAACCAGAGCGGGCCGATGAGCATGGCGCCGTCGCAGCTCGGCGCCTTTGCGCGCAGCGACGAAAGCCAGGCACGCGCCAACGTCGAATATCACGTGCAGCCGTTGTCGCTGGACAAGTTTGGCGATCCGCTGCACAGCTTCAATGCATTCACGGCCAGCGTGTGCAACCTGCGTCCGACGTCGCGCGGCAGCGTGCATATCGAGGATGCGGATTTTCGGCGTGCGCCACGTATCGCGCCCAACTATCTTTCCACCGCCGAAGATCGCAAGGTCGCGGCGGACTCGATCCGGCTCACGCGGCGCATCGTTGCATCGCCGGCGCTGGCGCCGTACCAGCCGGCCGAATGGCTGCCCGGTCCGGCGTTCCAGACCGACGAGCAACTGGCCGAAGCGGCAGGCGCGATCGGCACCACGATCTTCCATCCAGTCGGCACATGCCGCATGGGCGACGCCGACGATGCCGATGCGGTGGTCGACAACCGGCTGCGTGTGCGCGGTATCGCCGGGCTGCGCGTGGTGGATGCGTCGGTGATGCCGCTGATCACGTCGGGCAATACGAACTCGCCGACGATCATGATCGCGGAGCGTGCCAGCGACATGATTCGTGCCGACCGGCGCGCTCGCGCGAGCGGTGCAGCAAATACCCCCGAAATCATCACGCCGGTATCGGCGTAAGGGTCTTCCACGATACGTGGCGAAGCCGTTGGCCGCGGACGTCGGTGCGGCTTCGCACATCGCATTGCCGTCACGTGGAGAATGTATTAAGCCTAGTGCAAACCCCGATGTTTTGCGACGCAGCAGGCGCACACAATAGTCGCCGGTATACGGTGCCGCTACCTTCACTTGGCGCACCGGCCAACGCGGTAGCCGCACCGTTTTCCCAATACCTATAACGCGGCAATCATGGCGACAAAGCGCCGGAGTTCGAACCATTGTCAGTAGCCGGGCACAACCTGGCATGCAGCAAGAGGGCGGGCAGGAGACTATGACTCAGGAAATCATCCTGGAAACGAAGAACCTCACGAAGGAATTCAAGGGGTTCACTGCGGTGAGCGACGTCAACCTGCGCGTGCGTCGCGGCTCGATCCATGCATTGATCGGACCGAACGGCGCGGGCAAGACCA
>DAIOET010000710.1:0-2076 GCA_036746135.1 Cupriavidus sp. | reverse complement strand
GGCATCGACGAGAAACACCATCTGACGCTGATGTGCGGCGACCTGTCGGAACTCGGCAACTTCGCGCGGGTCGATAACCGCCAGTACCGCTGGATCAAGGGCGCCACGCCGGGACCCTACGTTTTTATCCTGGAAGCGACCAAGGAAGTGCCGCGGCGGCTTTCGCATCCCGCGCGCAAGACCATTGGCGTGCGTGTGCCCGACCATGCGATTCCGCTGGCGCTGGTGGCCGAGCTGGGGCAGCCACTGATTTCGGCCACGCTGCAGTTGCCGGATGACGAGGCGCCGATGAACGAGCCTTCCGAGATTCGCGCACGGCTGGAAAAGCAGCTCGACCTCGTGATCTGTGGCGGCCCCGCGCCGGCGCAGCCAACCACGGTGATCGACCTGTCCGGTGGCGAGCCGGAACTGGTTCGTCCGGGCCGTGGCGACCTGGAGCGCTTCGGACTGACCGCCGCCGTCTGACCTGGCCTGCCTGTTTCGATTCGGCTGCAGTTTTAGATACATACCGCACACCCAAGGACATGCCGGACAGCCTTTGATGCCGGCGGCCCGATAGAATAGTTTGCATGGATTCCTCGATCGTCCAGACCTTCGCCGTATATGCGCTGCCCGTGCTCTTCGCCATCACGCTGCACGAGGCCGCCCACGGTTTTGTCGCGAAGTATTTCGGTGACAACACAGCCTGGCTGCTTGGGCGCGTCAGCCTGAACCCGGTGCGCCATATCGATCCGATCGGCACCGTGGCCGTGCCGCTGCTGCTGTATTTCCTGACCGCGGGCCAGTTCGTGTTCGGCTTTGCCAAGCCGGTGCCGGTGGTATTCGGCCATCTGCGCAACCCGCGCTGGCATGGCATGTGGGTGGCGCTGGCGGGCCCGGCCAGCAATATCCTGCAGGCGTTCCTGTGGGCGCTGGTGGCCGTCGGGCTGGCGGCCGCCCAGGTGCAGGAGCCGTTCTGGAGCCAGATGGCGCGTGCTGGCGTGCTGGTCAATACCGTGGTGGCCGCCTTCAACCTTTTTCCGATCCCGCCGCTCGACGGTGGCCGCGTGCTGACGGCATTCCTGCCGCGCCGCATGGCCGAGGCAGTGGGCCGGGTCGAGCCGTATGGCATCTTCATCGTCCTGGCGCTGGTTGCCGCTGGCGTTATCACGCGGATCTGGATGCAGCCGGTGATGACCGTGCTGCTATCGATCGTCGAACTGATGCTGCGCCCGGTGCTGATGGTGCTGCAGTAGTCCGGCCGCTGCCTGCCTTTTCCTTTATCCCGTTTCAGACGACTCGCCGCGCATGACCTTGACGCATCCTCCGCTTGCCGCGCCATCCACCTGGCTGACCCGCTGGGCGCACCTGATCCGGCCTGGCGGCCGGGTTCTTGACCTTGCCTGCGGCAGCGGCCGCAATGCGGCCTGGCTGGCCGGGCAGGGGTTTGCGGTGCTGGGCGTCGACCGCGACGCTGAAGCCATTGCCGGCCTGCCGGCGGGCGTGGTGGGCCGTGTGGCTGACCTGGAGCAAGGCAGCTGGCCGCTGGCCGATGCGGGGCGGTTTGATGCCGTGGTGGTCACCAATTACCTCCACCGCCCACTCTGGCCGCATCTTCTGGAAGTGCTGGGGCCGGGCGGCGTGCTGATCTACGAAACCTTTGCCGCCGGCAACGAGACCGTCGGCAAGCCTTCCCGGCCCGATTTTCTGCTGCGTCCCGGCGAATTGCTGGAAGTGACGCGCGGCACGCTGCGCGTGGTGGGTTACGAGGACGGCACGCTGGAAAGTCCGCGTCCGGCGTTCGTGCAGCGCATTTGTGCTGTCCACGAGGCGCCGCAAGCGGGTTCGGATGGTCCGCCGCCGCGTTACCGGCTGCCCGCCTGAGGTGTCGGAGGCGCAGCGAATGGGCCCGCGGGGCTGTCAGCGAGGCGGCCCCGGCACACGTTACGCCCGTTAACGTTTTCCCTCATAGATAGGGGGTCCGGAGCCCCTGACGGTTCCGGTACAATCCCGGTTGTTCGAATTTCCCGAATTCCCTGAGATATGACACAGATTACCGGCAGCATCGTGGCCATCGTCACCCCGATGCATGAGGAT
>DAIOET010000709.1:0-2081 GCA_036746135.1 Cupriavidus sp. | reverse complement strand
ACGGCCCAGATCGGCATGGTGTAGCCCAGGATGGCCGCGCGGCCCGACGACAGCAACTTGACCGCGCAGATCGCGAACAGGTGCCAGATCACCATGTTCGGAATCGCTAGCTTGACGACGGTGCTCCAGGCCTGGCGCGGTACCCGCAGCGATTCTCCGCGCACCTTCAGCGCCAGCCCCAGTGCCACCAGCCCTCCGGCCATGCAAAGCAGCCGGAATCCCATTGCCGGGAAATGCGCGACGCCGATTTTCATTACCGGCCAGTTCAGGCCCCAGGCGATGGTCAGGATGACAAGCAGGATGAGACCGCGGCGGTCGAGTTGCATGGCTCGGAGAGACGGCGACGTGGTTGTCGCTCTTTTAAGCGGAAGCTCCAGACAATATCACGCCAACGGGTAGAATGCCGCCGACGCCATAATGCTGCGCCGCGGGATGCCCTATCCGGCCCGCCGCAAGCCAACCGGCCGGTGTCCACCCGCGTTATGCTGTGAAGACTGTCGAACATGGGCGGGCCGCCGGCCTTACCCGATTACCGAGCATCCCATGACCTTTACCGAGCTGCTGACCAGTGCCTGGCAGCGAAACGATTCCCTGCTGTGCGTCGGGCTCGATCCTGATCCCGCCAAGCTGCCGCTGTCGATGACCGGTACCGGTGGCGCGATTTTTTCGTTCTGCCGCGAAATCGTCGATGCCACGGCTGATCTGGTCTGCGCCTTCAAGCCGCAGATTGCCTATTTCCATTCCCAGCGCGCCGAAGACCAGCTCGAGCAGCTGATCGAATACATCCACGACGCGCACCCGGGGATCCCCGTGATTCTCGACGCCAAGCGTGGCGACATCGGCTCCACCGCCGAGCATTACGCGGTCGAGGCCTTCGACCGCTACAAGGCCGACGCCGTGACCGTGAGCCCGTACATGGGCTTTGATTCGATGTCGCCGTACCTTGCGCATGCGGGCAAGGGTGTCATCGTGCTGTGCCGCACGTCGAACCCGGGCGGGTCGGATGTGCAGTTTCTGCAGGTCGATGGCAAGCCGTTGTACCAGGTGGTGGCCGAGGCCGCGCGCGAGCGCTGGAATACCAATGGCCAGATGGGCCTGGTGGTGGGCGCGACGTTCCCCAACGAGATTGCCAAGGTGCGCCAGATCGTCGGCGACATGCCACTGCTGATTCCGGGCATCGGCGCCCAGGGCGGTGATATCGAGGCTACCGTGAAGGCTGGCCGCACGGCCGACGGCACGGGCATGATGATCAATTCCTCGCGCGCCATCCTGTACGCCAGCGGCGACAAGGACTTTGCGGCGGCAGCCCGCAACGTGGCACTGCAGACGCGGGAGACGATCAACCGTTATCGCCACGGTTGATGCGTTGACTGGCCGAAGGGTTGCTTCCCTATATCCCATGAAAATGCGGGAGGGAAGCAAGGCCAGAGTTATTCCTCGTTCCGGATCAGCTCGATCAGCCCGCGCATCGCATGCTCGGCGGCCTGGCGGCGGATCTGTGCCCGGTCGCCCTTGAAGCGCTGGGTTTCGGTGCGCGTGGTGATGCGGTTGCTCCAGCCGAAGCAGACCATGCCCACCGGCTTGTCCGGGGTGCCGCCATTCGGCCCCGCCACGCCCGTGATCGACAGCGACACTTGTGCGCGGCTGTTCAGCAGGGCACCCTCGGCCATTGCGTGAGCCACTTCCTCGCTGACCGCACCGTGGTCACGGATCAACTTGGCGGGCACGCCGATCATCGTCGTCTTGGCTTCATTCGAGTAGGTCACGAAGCCGCGCTCGAACCAGCCTGACGATCCCGATACATCGGTAATGGCCGCCGCGACGAGTCCGCCCGTGCACGATTCCGCGGTGGCGAGCATGAGCGAACGCTCCGCAAGGGCGACTCCGGCCTGGATGGCAAGCTGGTCAAGCAGGCGGCTGACGGACATGGCGGCGATTCCCTGGGTTCCTGGTGCAGAAAGGTCGCGTGGGGCTCAGAACGAGCGCCACAGGGCAAAGACGAGCAGCGTATAGAACGCCGCGAAGATATCGTCGAACATCACGCCGAAGGCGCCGGTGAACCCGGGGCCCTTGAGCGTGCG
>DAIOET010000708.1:0-2090 GCA_036746135.1 Cupriavidus sp. | reverse complement strand
AGCCAAGTTCATCTGCGAGAAGTTCGGCATTCCGCAAATCTCCACGGGCGACATGCTGCGCGCCGCGGTGAAGGCCGGTACGCCGCTGGGCATCGAAGCCAAGAAAGTGATGGACGCGGGCGGACTGGTGTCGGATGACATCATTATCGGCCTGGTGAAAGACCGTCTTAAGCAGCCCGACTGCGAAAAAGGCTATCTGTTCGACGGTTTCCCGCGCACGATTCCGCAAGCCGAGGCGATGAAGGAAGCCGCCGTGGCCATCGACTACGTGCTGGAAATCGACGTGCCGTTCGACGCCATCATCGAACGCATGAGCGGCCGCCGTGTGCACGTGGCGTCGGGCCGTACCTACCACGTCCGCTACAACCCGCCGAAGGTCGAGAACACCGACGACGAAACGGGTGAGCCGCTGATCCAGCGCGACGACGACAAGGAAGACACCGTCCGCAAGCGTCTGGACGTGTACTCGCAGCAAACGCGTCCGCTGGTCGACTACTACTCCGACTGGGCCGCCAAGGGCGACGCATCGGCCAAGGTGGCACCGCCGCAGTACCGCAAGATCTCCGGCGTGGGCGACGTGGACAAGATCACGGCCAGCGTGTTCGAAGCGCTGAAGTAACGCAGGCGTTCCGCCACGCGGTCTGAAACGGCTCAGCTTCGGCTGGGCCGTTTTGTTTTGGTCCGCCGGATTGGTGATGATTCGGGTTTCGCCGGCATGTGATTTACGTTAACGTAAACGGCATTCAAAGCGGCATTCACGACTAGGAGACAGACGGATGGACATCCAGGGCAACGTATTCATCGTCACGGGCGGCGCTTCGGGCCTGGGCGCGGGCACGGCGCGCATGCTGGCGCAGGCTGGCGGCAAGGTGGTCATTGCCGATCTCAACGATGCCGCCGGCACCGCACTGGCGCAGGAACTGGGCGGCCAGTTCGTCCGGTGCGATGTCAGCTCGGAAGCCGACGGGCAGGCCGTAGTCGATGCCGCCCAGAAACTTGGCCGCTTGTCTGGTCTGGTCAACTGCGCCGGCATCGCCGTGGCATCGAAGACTGTCGGCAAGAACGGCCCCCATCCGCTGGACGCCTTCGAGAAAACCATTCGCGTGAACCTGATCGGCACATTCAACATGATCCGGCTGGCTGCGGCAGTCATGGTGCAGAACACGCCCGATGCCGAGGGCGAGCGCGGTGTGATCATCAATACCGCATCGGTGGCGGCGTTCGACGGCCAGATCGGCCAAGCGGCCTATGCGGCATCGAAGGGCGGCGTGGTCGGCATGACGCTTGCCATTGCCCGTGACTTGTCGCGCGATGGCGTACGTTGCATGACGATTGCCCCGGGCCTGTTCGAAACACCGATGCTGCTGGGCATGCCGCAGGAAGTGCAGGACGCGCTGGGCAAGATGGTGCCGTTCCCGCCGCGCCTTGGCCGCCCCGCCGAGTTTGCAAAGCTGGCGCAGGCCATTATCGGCAACCCGATGATGAACGGTGAAGTGATCCGCCTCGATGGCGCCATCCGGATGCAGCCAAAATAAGATCGGCCTCGGCGCCTGATCTACCCCGCCGGCAGCAGCATCGCCAGCATCAAACCCGGCGCGGCCGGCGGTACCAGCGTCAACTGTTCGAAATAGACCATCCCGCGCGCGGGATGGTGAAAACCGCGCCGGCCGCCCTGCCGCTCCTCCACATCCTGTGACCGCCAGGCATTGGCAAAGGCCGGGCTGTCCGCCATCAATTGCTCCACCAGCGCGCGCGTAGGCGGGTCTTCCGCGTGCCGCAGGCTGTGCACGCGAAACTCGGCCACGAGCCTTGCGGCACGGTGCGGCCAGTCCTCGACCAGCGCCTGCAACCCGGCTGACAGGAACATCGCCCGCAGCAGATTTCTCTCATCGCTTGCCGCATCGAGCCATCCCACGAACAAGTCAGCAGCTTCGGCATTCCAGGCCAGCGCCGTCCATTGGCGGTCGAGCAGATAGGCTGGCGCGCCAATCGCCTGCACGCTGGCCAGCAGCGCTTGTGGCACAGCCGGTTCCGTGTCGTGCCGAGGCTCGGGCTTGCCGGCCAGCGCAAACAGATACGCCCGTTCGGCA
>DAIOET010000707.1:0-2093 GCA_036746135.1 Cupriavidus sp. | reverse complement strand
ATCGCGGTCAGCCATTACCGCTTCCGCAAGGGCTTCATGGCCCAGGGCCTGGACCTCAACCGCCTGCCCTATCGCTCGCCGTTCTTCCCGTATGGGCCGATCTTCGCGTTCGCGCTGTGCATGATCGTGACGCTCGGCCAGAACTACCAGGCATTTACAGAAGGCAAGATCGACTGGGTGGCGGTGACGGCCACCTACGTCGGCATTCCGATCTTTCTGCTGATCTGGCTCGGCTACCGCATCACGCGCAAGACGCGATTCGTGCGCTATGCCGACATGCAATTCCCTGCGCTGCCCGTGATCGATGCCGACGCTTCCGCGCCCGGCATGGCAACGGCAGCCGGTGAATAAGAGCGCCATTCCCAGGCGCCATTTACAACACCAAAAACAAAGCACAACGTTCAAGGAGTCTTCCGTGAAGAAGTCCATTCGCACGAGCGTGTTGGCGCTGGCCGCCACGGCAGCGCTGCATGCCCACGCCGCACCGACGCTGGTGGAATCCGTACAGGGCTACACGCTGCAGAACGACCGGGTCACGCAATTCAGCGGCCTGGTATTCGACCAAGGCAAGGTGCTGGCCACCGGCGATGCCGCCGCGCTGCGCGCCAAGTATCCCGACGCAAAGCGTGTCGACGGCCAGGGCAAGACGCTGCTGCCGGGCCTGATCGATGCCCACGGCCACGTGTTCCGCCTGGGCTTCAAGACCACGGAGATCTCGCTGTCTGGCACCAAGGACCTGCTGGAGGCCCAGGGCATCATCCGCGCCTACGGTCAGAAGAATCCTCAGCGCAAATGGCTGCTTGGCTATGGCTGGAACCAGGTGAACTGGAAGCTGGGTCGTTTTCCGACCGCTGCCGAGCTTGACGCCGCCGTGTCGGACCGCCCCGCGCGCCTGGTGCGTGTGGATGGCCACGCCGCGTGGCTGAATACCAAGGCGCTGCAAGCCGCCGGTATCACGCGCGATACCAAGGACCCGGCCGGTGGCCGTATCGAACGCGACGCCAACGGCAACCCGACCGGCGTGCTGGTCGACAAGGCAATGGCACTGGTCAACGACATCATCCCGCCCTACACGGATGATGATCGCCGCGCCGCACTCTCCGCCGCCATTGCGCACATGAATGCGCTGGGCCTGACCGCCGTCGGCGATGCCGGCGTAACCGTGACCGACGACCGCATCTATCGCGAGTTCGCCGACCAGGGCAAGCTGACCACGCGCATCTACGCGATGATCCGCGACACGGGCGACGACTTCAAGGCGCTGTCGGCCAAGGGCCCGGTCATCGGCTATGGCAACGACCGCTACTACCTGCGCGCGGTGAAGCTCTACGGCGACGGCGCACTGGGCAGCCGTGGCGCCGCGCTGATCGATCCGTACACCGACGACCACGCGCACAGCGGCCTGCTGTTCATGAGCGATGCCGCCATGCAGGCTGCCGTGAAGACGGCCATCAAGGCCGGCTACCAGGTCAACGTGCACGCCATCGGCGACAAGACCAACCACCAGGTGCTGGACGCGATGGAAGTGGCCTACAAGGAAGTGGGCGGCCGCGAACTGCGCAATCGCATCGAGCATGCGCAAGTGGTGTCGATGCCGGACATCCCCCGTTTCAAGAAGCTGGACCTGATCGCGTCGATGCAGCCCACGCACGCCACCAGCGACATGAACATGGCGGAAGACCGCATCGGCCACGACCGTATCAAGGGCGCGTACGCATGGCAGACGTTCCTGAAGCAAGGCACCGTGATCGCCGGCGGATCGGACTTCCCCGTGGAATCGGCCAACCCGTTCTACGGCCTGCACGCCGCGGTGACGCGCACCGACCATGAAGGCCGTCCGATCAAGGGCTGGCATCCGGAGGAAGCGATGACCCTGCCGCAGGCATTCCGCGCCTTCACGCTGGACGCCGCCTATGCCGAGCACCAGGAAAAAACGCTCGGTTCGCTCGAAGCCGGCAAGTGGGCCGACTTCATCGTGGTGGACCGCGACCTGTTCAAGGTACCGGCGGCCGACATCTGGAAGATCCAGGTGCTGGAAACGTGGGTGGCCGGGGAACGCGTGTTCGCGCGCGGGGATCAGTCGGCGCAGCGTT
>DAIOET010000706.1:0-2099 GCA_036746135.1 Cupriavidus sp. | reverse complement strand
CACCAAGAACAAGCGCACCATGCCGGAAAAGATGGAGATCTCGAAGTTCGATCCCATCGCCCGTAAGCACGTGCCTTACAAGGAAACCAAGATCAAGTAATTGATCGTTGGTCTTCAGCCGAAAGCCCCGCAATTGCGGGGCTTTTTGCATTTGGGCGCGCGGATGGTAGTGGGCGCTTCGGCCCCTGTGCCCGCCAACCCTTGTCTGACAAGGGAGAGATGTCAGATTTATGGCAAGCCGGTGTAGACTTCCCAGCTTTCCCCCTCACGCTTTCGCCCCAAAAGCGATCCCCTGCACCATGAACTTCGATGTCGCGATTGTCGGCAGCGGTCTGGCCGGCCTTACCGTCGCGCTGCAGCTGGCCGATACCCACCGGGTTGTCATCCTCAGCAAACGCGCCATGACGACGGGAGCCAGCGACTGGGCACAGGGCGGCATCGCGGCGGTGCTCGACTCCGGGGACAGTCATGACGAGCACACTCAGGACACGCTCGTAGCCGGCGCGGGGCTTTGCGACGAGGATGCGACGCGCTTCATCGTCGAGCATGGGCGGGAAGCGATCCAATGGCTGATTGACCGCGGCGTGCCGTTCACGCGCGACGACCAGGCCGAACTGGGTTTCCATCTGACGCGCGAGGGTGGCCATAGCCGCCGGCGCATCATCCACGCGGCCGATGCCACGGGCCACGCCGTGGTGACCACGCTGGCCGAGCAGGCGCGCAACCATCCGAACATCACGATCCTGGAAGACCAGTTCGCCATCGACCTGATCACATCGGCCAAGCTGGGACTGGCGGGCAACCGTTGCTACGGCCTGTACGTTCTTGATGTGGCCACCGACGAAGTGCGCACGATCACGGCCACGCATACGGTGCTGGCCGCCGGTGGCGCCGGCAAGGTCTACCTCTATACGACCAATCCCGATACCGCTACCGGTGACGGCATTGCAATGGCCTGGCGCGCGGGATGCCGCGTGGCGAACATGGAATTCATCCAGTTCCACCCGACCTGCCTGTACCACCCGTACGCAAAATCCTTCCTGATTTCGGAGGCGGTGCGTGGCGAAGGCGGCCTGCTGAGGCTGCCGGACGGCACCCGCTTCATGCTCGACCATGACGAACGCGCCGAGCTGGCACCGCGTGACGTGGTGGCCCGAGCGATCGACTTCGAAATGAAAAAGCGCGGCCTCGACTGCGTCTACCTCGATATCACGCATCAGCCCGAGTCGTTCCTGAAGGAACACTTCCCCACGATCCACGCACGCTGCCTGGAGCTTGGCATCGATATCGCCCGCGAGCCGATTCCGGTCGTGCCCGCCGCGCACTACACCTGCGGCGGCGTGGTTACCGACACCGCCGGACGCACCGACATCGGCAACCTGTACGCCGTGGGTGAGACGGGCTGCACGGGCCTGCACGGTGCAAACCGCCTGGCATCCAACTCGCTGCTCGAATGCATGGTCATTGGCCAGGCGGCCGCCACCGACATCGCCTCGCAAGGCAAGTCCGGCGCGCCGGACATCGCGCTGCCGGCCTGGGACGAAAGCCGGGTGTCGGACGCCGACGAGGAAGTGGTGGTGTCGCACAACTGGGATGAGTTGCGCCGCATGATGTGGAACTACGTGGGCATCGTGCGCACGGATAAGCGCCTGGAGCGCGCGCAGCATCGCATTGGCCTGCTGCGCGAGGAGATCGCCGAGTACTACGCGAACTTCCGCGTCACGCGCGACCTGCTGGAACTACGCAATCTTGTGGAAGTGGCGTCGCTGATCGTCGATAGCGCGTACTCGCGCCACGAAAGCCGCGGGCTGCATTACAGCCGCGACTATCCGGAGACCCTGCCCAAGGCGCTGCCGACGGTGCAGCAGCCTGTGACGGGCCGCGCGGCCCGTCACCGCCAGCACAAGGCCGGCTGAACGTCAGCCGATGATGCGCAGCGAGTAGTCGGTCGCCCGCACATCCTTGGTGAGCGCGCCCACCGAGATACGGTCAACGCCGGTCTCGGCGAACTTGCGGATCGTTTCGTAGTTCACGCCACCCGAAACTTCCAGCAGTGCGCGCTCGTGGTTGAGCGCCACGGCCTCACGCATCATCTCGAG
>DAIOET010000705.1:0-2104 GCA_036746135.1 Cupriavidus sp. | reverse complement strand
GGTGACGGTCTTGCGGGAGGGGTCGAGGAGGTAACTCATGGCAGTGCCCGTAGGAGTAGCGGCCGTGTATCGCACGAAATGCTTCGGCGGCGGCCGTTGTCGTTATCGTGTAGTGCTGCCGGGGGCCTTAGGCGCGTCTTTGCAGCGGCTATGGAGCAGTCTCAGGACGCCGCGAGATTCAGGAAGGCCTTGCGGCCCCGCATGTTCTCGATGCGCGACAGTAGTGTACGGAAATCGCTGTCGTTGTCCACCGGATTGAAGTGCGCGGTATCGACGATCAGCACCGGTGCGTCGTCGTAGCGGTGGAACAGCTCACCGTAGGCGTCATGCAGACGTTGCAGGTAAGTTTCGTCGATTGCGGTTTCGCCTGGCAGGCCGCGCCGCAGAATGCGCTCGCGCAGCAGCGACGGTGTCGCCTGCAGCATGATGACCAGATCCGCGCGTTGCGCGGGCACCTGCAGCCGCGCCGCCAGCGCATCGTAGAGCGCCAGCTCGTCGGTCTCCAGCGTCAGCGACGCATACAGACGGTCTCGCGCGTAGAGGAAATTCGTGACCATGCGATGGCCGCCGAGCATCGCCGTCTGCCATTGCTGCAGTTGGGTGGCGCGCTGGTTCAGGCAGGCCAGTTGCATCGGCAGCGCATAGCGCTGCGGTTCGCGATAGAAGCGTTCGAGGAATGGATTGCGGCGCGCGCCATCGGGTAGTTCGCCAGCCCGCAGGTACTGGGCCAGGCGCTGGGCCAGCGAGGACTTGCCCGAGCCAACGGGGCCTTCGATGACGATGCGGCGCAGATGGTCGAGCATGTCTCAGATGCTCCGTGCGCTCAGGATTGCGCTTTGCCTTCCTGCAAGCGCGTGCACTTGCATGAGGAAAGCTTCTCGATGCGCTGGCCTTGCACGCCAGGCAGGTGGTCGGCCGCACGGCCGTGACCGGGGATTTCCAGCGCGGGGTCCAGCTCGATCAATGGCACCAGCACGAATGCGCGCTCGATGATGCGCGGATGCGGTACGGTCAGTGTCTCGGTGTTGACCGCTTCGCTGCCGAACAACAGCAGGTCCAGGTCCAGCGTGCGCGGGGCGTTGTGGAACGGCCGCTCGCGGCCGAACTGGTCTTCGATGTGGTGGCAGATGCGCAGCAGCTGCGACGCCGTGAACGTCGTTTCGATCTTCACCACGGCGTTGAAGTAGTCGCCGCCCGTGGCGTCGACCGGTGCCGTGCGATAGAACGAAGAACGCGCCACGACCGTGATGCCGACCTGCTGGGCCAGGCACACGATGGCGTCTTTCAGTGCCTGGCGCGCATCTCCAAGGTTGGCGCCGATGCCGATGAAGGCTAGCGTCATGTTATTCCTCCGGCTGGACTCGGCGGGACTCCGGCTCGGGCTGACCTCCATCGGCCCTGTCAGCTGTTTCCGCCTCGCTGCGGGAAGACACTTTATCCGATTTCCGCGGACTGCGTCGGCGGCGCCGTTTGCGCGCCGGCGCGTCGCCCTCGGGCCCGCCACCGGGTTCGCCGCCGTCATCGGGGCCTTCCTGGCCGCCGCCCGCGCCGCCCGCGCCACCCTTGCCCTGCTTGCCGCGAGCGGGGCGCGCGGCGTCGATCATGGCCTCGCGCTCTTCGGGGTGGGCGTTCTGGAAATCGGTCCACCACTGGCCCAGCTCGGCAGGCTGCTCGCCTGCCTCGCAGCGCAGTTGCAGGAAGTCGTAACCGGCACGGAAGCGCGGCGACTCCAGCAGGCGATACGGCATGCGGCCAACGCGCTTTTCAAAACGCGGCTGCATGCCCCAGATATCGCGCATGTCGGTGACAAAGCGGCGCTGGATGGCCAGCTGGCCGGTCTGCTTTTCCAGCACGATGTCCATCGCCGTGTTGAGCGCGGCAATCGGATGCTCGCCGCCGTCGCGCAGCTTGGTCCAGCGCTGCAGCACGTGGTGCCACAGCAGCGACGCGAACAGGAATCCCGGCGATACGGGCTTGCCGGCCTGTACGCGGCGGTCGGTGTTGTCGAGCGCCAGTTGCACGAAGCGCTGGCCCATCGGCTGCTCGATCGCCACGTCCAGCAGCGGCAGCAGGCCCTTGTGCAGGCCGGCCTTGCGCAGTTCCT
>DAIOET010000704.1:0-2106 GCA_036746135.1 Cupriavidus sp. | reverse complement strand
GAGCCGATGCTGACTGATCAGTGGTTCGTCGCGATGAGCAAGCCGGCGCCGGAAGGCACGTTCAACCCGGGCCGCTCGATCGCCGAGGTCGCGCTGGACGCCGTGCAGAGCGGCGAGATCAAGCTCGTGCCCGAGAACTGGAACAGCACCTACAACCAGTGGCTGGCCAATATCCAGGACTGGTGTATCAGCCGCCAGCTCTGGTGGGGTCATCAAATCCCGGCCTGGTACGACGATGCCGGCAACTGCTTCGTCGCCCGCACCGAGGAAGACGCCCGTGCCAAGGCACAGGCCGCCGGCAGCACCGGCCCGCTGCGCCGCGAGGAAGACGTGCTCGACACGTGGTTCTCCTCCGCGCTGGTTCCGTTCTCGTCGCTGGGCTGGCCCGCCGAAACGCCGGAGCTGAAGCACTTCCTGCCGTCGTCGGTGCTCGTGACCGGCTATGACATCATCTTCTTCTGGGTGGCGCGCATGGTCATGATGACCAAGCACTTCACCGGCAAGGTGCCGTTCCACACCGTGTACGTGCACGGACTGGTGCGCGACTCCGAGGGCAAGAAGATGAGCAAGTCCGAGGGCAACACGCTTGACCCGGTGGACCTGATCGACGGCATCGAGCTCGATCCGCTGCTGAAGAAGCGCACCACGGGCCTGCGTCGCCCGAAGGATGCGCCGAAGATCGAAGCCAAGACGAAGAAGGAATTCCCGGAAGGCATTCCCGCCTTCGGCGCCGACGCGCTGCGTTTCACGTTCGCGTCGCTGGCCACGCTGGGCCGCAACATCAATTTCGATACGGGCCGCTGCGAAGGCTATCGCAACTTCTGCAACAAGCTCTGGAACGCCACGCGCTTCGTGCTGATGAACACCGAGGGCCACGACTGCGGCATGGGCCCGTGCGAAAAGGATTGCGGCCCGGACGGCTACCTGCACTTCTCGCAGGCGGACCGCTGGATCGTGTCGCTGTTGCAGCGCGTGGAAGCCGATGTCGAGAAGGGCTTCGACGAATACCGCTTCGACAATATCGCCAGCGCCATCTACAAGTTTGTCTGGGACGAGTACTGCGACTGGTACCTGGAACTGGCCAAAGTGCAGATTCAGACCGGTACGGCAGCGCAACAGCGCGCCACGCGCCGCACACTGCTGCGCGTGCTGGAGACCGTGCTGCGCCTGGCGCACCCGATCATTCCGTTCATCACCGAGGAACTGTGGCAAAAGGTGGCCCCGCTGGCCGACCGCGCCAAGGGTGACGGCAGCGAGACCGTCGCCACGCAGCCGTACCCGCTGCCTGCCGCGGCGAAGATCGACGAAGCCGCCGAAGCATGGGTCACCCAGCTCAAGGCCCTGGTGGATGCCTGCCGCAATCTGCGTGGCGAGATGAACATCTCGCCGGCGCAGCGTATTCCTCTCTATACGCATGGCGACAGCGCCTTCCTGAAGGAAGCCGCGGCGCAGGTGCAGGCACTGGCGAAACTTTCCGAGGTCAAGGTGTTCGAAGATGAAACCGAACTCCAGCGGGAGGGGGCAGGCGCACCTGTGGCCATCGTCGGCAACAATCACCTGCTGCTCAAGATCGAGATTGATGTTGTGGCCGAACGCGCGCGTTTGTCGAAGGAGATTGAGCGGATCGCGGGCGAGATCGGCAAGTGCCGTGGCAAACTTTCCAACGAGAGCTTTGTCGCGAAGGCGCCTCCGGCCGTAGTGGCGCAGGAAAACCAGCGTTTGTCGGATTTCGAACAAACACTGGTCAAGCTTCGGGATCAACTACAGCGTCTGCCGTCGTGATGTGACGACTTCGGGGCCGTCCGAGTGCCAAGCGTCGGACGGAGCCCGACAGACGGCACCCCTCCTCGTACGGCACGGTATTACACCAGATTGAAAAGGAAGCTGAAATGGAAAACCGCGTCACCAAGGCCGTCTTTCCCGTTGCAGGGCTAGGCACCCGCTTCTTGCCCGCCACCAAGGCGAGTCCCAAGGAAATGCTGCCGGTGGTGGACAAGCCGCTGATCCAGTACGCCGTGGAAGAAGCCATCGCCGCAGGCATCAACGAAATGATCTTCGTCACGGGCCGCTCCAAGCGCGCCATCGAGGACCATTTCGACAAGGCCT
>DAIOET010000703.1:0-2107 GCA_036746135.1 Cupriavidus sp. | reverse complement strand
ATACTTTGTCTGATTCCGCTGAGCAAGACGTCCGCCAGCCGGACGTGCCGGGCGACACCGGCGCAGCCCCTGATTCGGGTAACGACGCCGACGGCGCACCGCGCCGCAAGGGGCTTCGTCGCGGTTTGCGCAATCTGGTGGCTTCACGCCGCCAGGCAGCGCAGGATCGGGATGTAGGCCGTGCCGAGACCGATGCGCCGGTGGCCGCCGAGTCCGGTGAGGGGGCGCAGCCTCCGGCACCGCGAGGCCGTGGCCGCCGCAAGCCCGCCGCAGCAGTGGCCGAGGCCGGTGCCCCGGTCGTGGCGCAGGGCGAGGCTGGTGAAAGCCAGCCAGCGCAGCAACCTGGTCAAGGCCAGCGCAAGCGCCGCCAGCAGCCCCAACGCAAGGCCGCACTGGTCGACGGCGACAGCAAGCCAGCCGCCGAACAGCCCGGCAAGCGCAATCGCAACGGCCAGCAGCGCAAAAACCAGGCCGGCGCCGGTAAGCAGGGTGGTGCTGCGCGCGGCGAGCAACGCCAGGGTGATAGGCCCAGCAAGCAGGGCGGCAAGGCCGCCGCGGCCAAGCCGGCTGCGGGTGCCGAAGATCTGTTCCGCTTTGTGATTTCCGAGCAGTTCGATCAGGAAGAAACGATCGTGCCGCGCACCAAGGCCAAGCCGGTGCGCGAGCTGACGTCTGATGACGATGCGCCGAAGCTGCACAAGGTGCTGGCCGAAGGCGGCCTGGGCTCGCGGCGCGAGATGGAAGAGCTGATTCTGCAGGGGCGTGTGTCCGTCAACGGGCTGCCCGCGCATATCGGTCAGCGGATCCTGCCGGCCGATCAGGTTCGCGTGAACGGCAAGCTGATTCATCGCAAGGTCTCGACCAAGCCGCCGCGTGTGCTGCTGTATCACAAGCCATCCGGTGAAATCGTCAGCCAGTCGGATCCGGAAGGCCGTCCGACCGTGTTCGACAGCCTGCCGCGCATCAAGAACGGCAAGTGGGTGGCCGTGGGCCGGCTCGACTTCAACACCGAAGGTCTGCTGATTTTCACGACGTCTGGCGACATCGCCAACCGCTTCATGCATCCGCGCTATGGCGTGGAGCGTGAGTACGCGGTGCGCACGCTGGGCGAACTGGCGGAAGCCGATCGTCAGGCGCTGCTTCACGGCATTCAGCTCGACGATGGCGAGGCCAACTTCCTGCGCATCGCCGATGGTGGTGGCGAGGGCGTGAACCAGTGGTATCACGTGGCACTGACCGAGGGCCGGAACCGCGAAGTGCGCCGCATGTTCGAGGCCGTGGGCCTGACCGTGTCGCGCCTGATCCGTACCCGATATGGTCAGTTCCTGCTGCCGCGCGGCCTCAAGCGCGGCCGCTGGCAGGAGCTGGAAGCCACCGACGTGCGTAACCTGATGGCGAATATCGGCCTGAAGGCGCCGGCCAAGGCCGAGCAGGGTGGCAGCAAGGGCGCCACCAAGGTGGGTGGCCGCAAGGCACGCACCGAGGCCGCAATTGCGGGCATGCCGATGCACACGGGCATGGACGGCCTGCCGCGCTTTGAAAAGGCCGGCGGGAATCGCGGCGGCGGCAACGCCGGCCGTGGCCAACCCGATCCGATGCAGACCTCGATGGGTTACATCCCGTCCGGTCCCGCACCGCTGACGTCTCATACGACAAAGTTCAGTGGCGGGATGGGCGGTGCCGGTGGCATGCGCGGCGTGGGCGGCGGCAAGAACGCGGGCGGTGGACGCGGCGGCCGTGGCGGCAACGCGGGCAACGCGGGCAATGCGGGTAACGCGGGCGGAAACCGCCAGCGCCGAGGCGGCGGCGGTGGAGACGTCAACGGCAATGTGATGCCCAAGGCCGCCAAGGGCGGTGGCGGCAATCGCCGGCCACGCGGCGGTGGTGGTGGTGGCGGCGGCGGTGGCCGCGGCGGTCACCGCTAACGGGGTCGGGTCGATGCCGGGCGTACCGGCAATCGGCCCCGTTCTGGCGCGGATGCTAGCTGGCTTTTGCCTTTTAGGCATAATCCGCGTATAATCCAAGTCTATTCAAAAGTATCATCCTCGGCGAGGATGGGCGAATGATGGGCATTGCGCCCATTTTTTTTTGGTTCGCCCGTTTGTGC
>DAIOET010000702.1:0-2110 GCA_036746135.1 Cupriavidus sp. | reverse complement strand
GCGTCTTCCGCCAGCAGCATGCCCTGCCCGTTTTCGCGCGCGTAGATCGCCTGCACCGCGGCAACCGGCACGCTGACGGGCTGGCTGACGCCGCCGAAGCGCGCCATGAAGGTGATCGCGTCGTTGCCGATTTCGAGATGCGCGACCGCGCGCGGCGCGAGGTTCAACACCACCCGGCCTTCGCTGACCGCCTGCGGCGGAACCTGCACGCCGGGTTTGGCCGCATCGACCACGATGTGCGGCGTGAGGCCGTTGTCGCAGATCCACTCGTGCACCGCCCGCAGCAGGTACGGACGATTGGAAGTCATCGCGGGGGATTGTTCGGTCACAACTCGCCCAGCAGGCGCTCGTCGGCCGTGAGGCTGCGCGCGAAACCCTGGCTGCGGAACAGGCGCTCGCCGTAGTCGATGATCGGCTTGGCTTCCTTGGGCAGCGACACGCCCAGCGAAGGCAGCCGCCACACCACCGGCGCGACCAGGCAGTCGGCGAGGCTGATTTCGGGATTGAGGAAGAACTTCGCGGCCTTGAACAACGGCAGCGCGCTCATCAAATGGTCGCGCAGGCGCTTGCGTGCCGCTTCGGCCGCGCGGCCGCCGGCGCGGATGTTGGCGACTTCCGGCACCCAGTCGCGCTCGATGCGCACGCAGGCCAGGCGCAGGCGCGCGCGCGACAGCGGATCGACCGGCATCAGCGGCGGATGCGGATAGCGCTCGTCGATGTATTCGCAGACGACGTCCGGCTCGTACAGGACCATGTCGCGGTCCTGCAGCGTCGGCGTGTCGCCGTACGGATTGATCGACAGCAATTCGTCGTGCGGCTTGCCGGGCGGCACTTCGACGCGGTCATAGACCACGCCCTTGGCGGCCAGCACCAGCCGCACGCGATGCGACTGCACGTCGTCGGGTGCGGTGAACAGGGTCAACACGGTGCGGGTGGTGTGTGCGGTTTGGATCATGCCAGTGTCCCCTTTGGGCCTTGCGGGTCCGGTGACGCGACAGTCCCGGGTTCGGGTGTCATCGCCTGGCGGGCACGGCGCCCGCCAGTCAATGCACGTCCTTCCAATACTCTTTTTTCAGCACCAGCGCGAACAGGGTAAAAAGTACCAGATACAGCACCACCCACGCACCAATATGGCTGCGCACCGCCTCGTCCGGCGTGGACACCCAGGCCAGGAACGCGGTCAGGTCGCGCACGGCCTGGTCGTACTGCGCGGGCGTCATGCTGCCCGGATGCGCCAGTTTGAGCTCCTTGACCGTGGCCGGGTTGGTGCCCTCGGCGGGATTCATCACCGCCACCTGCTCGCCCTGCAGCTGCCACAGCGGGAACGGCATCGCGACGTTCGGGAACACGGTGTTGTTCCAGCCGCTGTTGGTGGCCGGGTCGAGGTAGAACGACTTCAGGTAGGCCGACACCCAGTCGGCGCCCTTGGCGCTGACTTCCAGCGACAGGTCCGGCGGCACCTTGCCGAACCACTTCTCGGCGTCCGCTTCCGGCATCGCCGTGACGATCGGCTCGCCGAACTTGGCGCCGGTGAAATCGAGGTTGTCCATCACCTGCTGTTCGGTGAGGCCCAGCCCTTCCGCCATCTGCGAATAGCGCAGGTACTTCAGCGAATGGCAGCCGACGCAGTAGTTCATGAACAGGCGCGCGCCGCGCTGCAGCGATGCCTGGTCGTGCACGTTGATGTTGGCTTCGGGATAACCGCCGCCCTCTTCCGCGAACGCGGACGGCGAGGCGGCGAAGGCCACCACCAGCGCGAGCAGCAGGGCCGTGAAGGTGCGCGCGGCGGTGCGCTGAATGGACTTATGCATGCGTGGTCACCCTTTCCGGAACCGGCTTGGTTTTCTCCCACCCGAAGAACGTGTAGGCCCACAGGAACACGAAGAACCCGAAATACAGCACCACCAGCGTGCGGCCGAACAGGTTCTCGATGCTGGTGATGTCGGCGTTCGGGCCGAAGATCGAAACGATCCAGCCCGGCGTGAGGTCGGCACCGATGCAGGCAAGCAGCATGAACACGATCGCGAAGATCGTCAGCGCGACCTTGTAGCCGACCCCGCGGTAGCGGATCGACTTGACCTTGCCGCGATCCAGCCACGGCACCAGGAAC
>DAIOET010000701.1:0-2119 GCA_036746135.1 Cupriavidus sp. | reverse complement strand
AACTGTTCGACCGGGTGGTGATCGCCAGCGGCAATTCGAACCGCCAGACCAAGGCGCTGGCGGCGTCGGTTCGGGACACGGTCAAGGATGCCGGCGGCCATATCGTGGCCGTGGAAGGCCTGGAGACTGGCGAATGGGTGCTGGTGGACTGCGGCGACGCCGTGGTGCATATCCTGCAACCGCAACTGCGCCAGTACTACAACCTCGAAGAAATCTGGGGTGACAAGCCGGTGCGCGTGAAGCTGGCCGCCACGAAGGGCCTGGCCAAGGCCAGCGAGCCGATGGATGACGACGAGGATGCGGAACCGGCACCGCGCGTGCGTCGCGCGTCGAACCTGCGTCCGGCACTGGCCCGCCTGCCCGAAGGCATGAAGGAGCCGTCGCCGCCGATGGGCCACGAGGACACCGACCCGGACGCCATCGCCACGATCCGCAAGCCGGTACGCAAGACCAGCAGCGCCGGAACGGCCGCCAAGGCCCCGGCGCGCAAGACCACCACCGCACGCAAGACGTCGACGGGTACCGCCGCCAAGGCGCCGGCCCGCAAGACCGCTGCCGGTACGGCTGGCAAGGCACCGGCACGCAAGACGGCTACCGGCACCGCCACCAAGACCGCCACCAAGGCACCGGCGCGCAAGACGGCGGCCACCAAGACCGCCGCCAAGACGACCGCACCGCGCAAGCGCACCACGCGCTCTGCCTGATTGCCGGCTGAAGCACTGACCACCGGGCATTTCACATGCAACTCGTGATCGTGGCCGTCGGCCACAAAATGCCCGCGTGGATCGAGTCCGGCTTTGCGGAGTACGCCAAGCGGATGCCGCCCGAACTGCGCATTGAACTACGCGAAGTCAAGCCGGAAGCCCGCTCTTCGAGCAACAACGCCGCCACGGTCATGCAGCGCGAAGCTGCACGTATCGAGGCCGTGCTGGGTTCGCTGTCGAAGCAGCTTCGCATCATCGCGCTCGACGAGCGCGGCAAGGACTGGACCACGGTCCAGCTATCCGAGCAATTGACTGGCTGGCAGCGCGAAGGCGGCGATGTCGCCTTCCTGATTGGCGGTGCCGACGGACTCGACCCCGCGCTCAAGGCGCGCGCCCAGACGCTGGTGCGGCTTTCCAGCCTGACCCTGCCGCACGGCATGGTGCGCGTGCTGCTGGCCGAACAGTTGTATCGGGCCTGGTCGGTCACGCAGAACCATCCGTACCACCGCGCCTGAGTCCCTCCTGGGTTGCCGCGCTCCCACAATGCGGGGCGGGGACCGTTCCTGAGCCAGTACAATCGTCGCCAACAACTGCTGGCCCCGATTCCCGTGACTTCCATCCTCTACCTCGCCTCCCAGTCCCCCCGCCGCCGCGAACTGCTGACGCAACTTGGCGTGCAATACGAACTGCTGCTCGCCGATGCCGGCGAAGATGCCGAGTCGCTTGAAGCGGTGCTGCCCGGTGAGTCACCCGACGCCTATGTGCAGCGCGTCTGCGCGCTCAAGGCCGATGCCGCCCTGCAGCGCCGCATCCGGCGCGGCTTGCCCGAAGCCCCGATCCTGACTTCCGACACCACGGTCTGCCGGGGTGGCGACATCCTGGGTAAACCCGCCGACGGCGCCGATGCGGCGCGCATGCTGGCCGATCTGTCCGGCACCACGCACCGCGTGCTGACGGCGGTGACCGTGGTGTCGCCGCTGGGCCAGCGTCATGCGCTGTCGATCTCGCACGTCACATTCCGCAAGATGGGCACCGCCGAGATCGACCGCTACGTTGCCAGTGGCGAGCCGCTGGGCAAGGCCGGCGCCTACGGCATCCAGGGGCGCGCCGCCGAGTTCGTGGAGCGGATCGACGGTAGCTATTCGGGTATCATGGGCCTGCCCTTGTTCGAGACGGCGGCACTGCTGCGCGAGGCCGGTCTGCGCTTCTGACCCGCCCCGTTCGCGCCGTCCGATCCGAGGGTGCAGGGGTCAATGCCCGGGCACGCCGGGCGACAACAACAAGCGCCGGCATACCGGCGACGGCATCTACCGCTATGACCGAAGACATCCTCGTCAATATCACCCCGCAAGAAACCCGCGTGGCCATCGTGCAGCAGGCGGCCGTGCAGGAACTGCACGTCGAACGCACGCTCA
>DAIOET010000700.1:0-2123 GCA_036746135.1 Cupriavidus sp. | reverse complement strand
GCGCATGCACGGGCAGGCAGTCGTCGGCGGGGGCTTCGCCTTGGCCGAGTGCCAGTAGCGCAGCCTGCTCCCGTGGCGCCAGCAGGTTCCAGTCGCCTACGGATTGCGCCGTGCCGACCGACGTCAGGAGTCCGGTCATCTGCGCGCAGATGCGCTCCACCTGCGCGGCATCGAATGCGCGGCGCATATAGGTGAAGCTCAACCGCAGGGTCTGCCGCAGGCTGACCTCGACGTCCATTTCATACTCGGTCAGCCCCGTGCTGCCTTGCGTGGCAAAGCGCAGACCGCTGCGCGTGGCCGACTCCAGCGCGTCTTCGAGCGGAAAGTTTTCGAAGACGAGAATGCTGTCGAACAGCCGCTGCCCGGCTTGTCCGCCCCAGCGCTGGATATCGGACAGCGGCGTATGACCATGCTCGCGCGCCGACAGATTGAACGCCTGCAGTTCACGCAGCCAGTCGCCCAATTCCTGCTCGGGACGCGGCGTGGCCACGACCGGCAAGGTATTGATGAACAACCCGAGCATCTGCTGGGCGCCGGGCACTTCAGCGGGACGTCCCGCAACCGTGGCGCCGAACGCTACGCGCCGCTGGCCGGTGTAGCGCTGCAACAGCAGCAGCCAGGCAGCCTGCACGACCGTGTTGATCGTGACCTTCTGCGCGCGGGCAAAGGCGGCAAGGCGGTCGGTGACCTCGGCGCTGCATGTGTGCTGCAGCAGGCCGTAGCCTTCGCCGGAAGCCGGCGCCGGCATCGCCTCGGCCAGTCGCGTGGACGTGTCGAAGCCTTCGACCACGCCGCTCCAGAAGGACTGCGCGGCCGCGGCGTCACGGCCCTGAAGCCAGCCGATGTAGTCCGCAAAGCGGCCTTCGGGGGCGGCGACTGGTTCTCCTGCATAGCGTTGCAGCACTTCACCCAGCAACTGCGACGTGCTCCAGCCATCGACCAGCAGATGGTGCACGGTCCAGACCAGATGGTGCCGCGCAACGCCAGTGCGGACGAGCGTCAGGCGCATCAGCGGCGGCTGTTCGAGGTCGAAGCCGCGCGCCAGCTCGGCGGCAGCCAGTGCATCGAGCGCCGCCGCCTGCGACGCGGCATCGCGCCCCGACCAGTCTTCCTCTGCGAACGGCAGTGTTACATCGTGCGCTACCCATTGCAGGGGCTGCTCGCCGCGCGGAATGAAGCCCGTCCGCAGCGTGTCATGGCTGGCCAGTGTGTCGCGCCAGGCCTGCGCAAAGCGGGCCGGATCGAGTCCGTCGATATCGACGCGCAGCTGGTTGATATAGGCATTCCCGGCATCGGCACGCGCCACGCTGTGGTAGAGCATGCCCGCCTGCATCGGTGATAGCGGATACACGTCCTGCACGCGCGCGGGGTCCAGGCCAAGGCTGTCCAACTGAGGCTGCGACAGACGCGCCAGCGGAAAGTCGGCGCTGCGCAGCGTGTCACGGCGTTGGCTGGACGGCCCTTGGGCCGGGCGATCCTGCGCCGCGAGCGGCGTCATGGCGGCGGCCACGTCGGCCAGTGTCTGCTGTTCGAACAGCGCCTTGGGCGTCAGATGCTGGCCCAGCGCGCGCAGGCGGGCGACGATCTGCAGGCTGAGGATGGAATCGCCACCAAGCTCGAAGAAGTTGTCGTGGCGGCCCACGCGGGCCACCTTCAGCACGCTGGACCAGGCCTCGGCCAGCACCGTTTCAGCGCCGGCCCGCGGCGCTTCATAGGCCGCGCTACCCGTGAAATCGGGCGCGGGCAGTGCACGACGGTCGAGCTTGCCGTTCGGCGTGACCGGCATGCTGTCCAGCGCAATCATCGCGCCGGGCACCATGTAGTCGGGCAGCGCCTGCGCCAGCCACTGGCGCAGCGTGTCGGCATCGGCGGTGACGCCAGGGGCGTGCACCACGTACGCCACCAGCCGGGGCGGGCCATCCTGGGTGTGTGCAAGCACGACGGCTTCCCGCACGCTTTCGTGTGCCAGCAGGCGCGCTTCGATTTCGCCGAGTTCGATCCGCAGCCCGCGAATCTTCACCTGATGATCGAGCCGGCCAAGGTACTCGATCTGCCCGTCGGCGCGCCTGCGCGCCAGGTCTCCGGTGCGGTAGAGCCGTTCACCGTGGGCGCTGTGCGGGTCC
>DAIOET010000699.1:0-2126 GCA_036746135.1 Cupriavidus sp. | reverse complement strand
AGCGGCCAGCCACAGCAGGGTGGAAACGCGAGCATTCATGAAGGATTATTCCGTGGATCAGTAGACGATGTCGGCGCGACGGTTTTCAGCCCACGAGGCTTCGTCGTGGCCGGTGGCCTTCGGCTTTTCCTTGCCCAGGCTCACAGCTTCCATCTGCGACTCGGGCACGCCCAGCGACGACATCGAGCGACGCACGGCCTCGGCACGCTTCTGACCCAGGGCCAGGTTGTACTCGGAGGTACCGCGTTCGTCGGTGTTGCCCTGGATCAGGATCTTGCGGCTCTTGTTGGTGCCCAGGTATTGCGCGTGCGACTGCAGCACGTTCTGGTATTCCGACTTGACCGAGTAGCTGTCGAAGTCGAAGTACACGCTGCGCTTGGCCAGCGGGCTGTTCGGGTCGTTCAGCGGGTCGGCGGCAACCACCGGCGCCACGGCGCGCGGATCGGTCTGGGCGCCGCCCGTGCCGGTACCGGCCTTCGACGCGTCATCCAGCTTCACACCGGACGAGCAGGCGCCCAGGGCCAGCAGGGCGGCCAGGGCGAGCGATTTGGTCATCATTTGGGACATGGCGAGAGACTCCTCTTTTTCTACTGCATGAAAGGACCCCAGGACGGCTCGCGAACCTCGCCGGACTGGAGTGACAGAACCTGTTTCGTTCGGCCGTCCGTGGAGACTGCCGCCAGAACCGAGCGGCCGCCCACGCGGGTGGCATACAGGATGTATTTACCGTTGGCGGCGAAGCTCGGGGCTTCGTCGTTCGACGTATCCGTGAGAGAAGTCACGTCACCGTTGGACAGGTCCTGCAGCTGCAGGCGGAAGCCGCCCGAACGCGAGATGTAGGCCAGGTACTTGCCGTCCGGCGAAATGCGCGGACTGACGTTGTAGTTGCCCTTGAAGGTCACGCGCTGCGCTGCGCCGGATTCCTCGCCAGAAGCCGGCATACGGTAGATCTGCGGCGCACCGCCGCGATCGCTGGTGAAATAGATGCTGCGGCCGTCCGGCGAGAACTGCGGCTCGGTATCGATCGCGCTGCTGCGCGTGATGCGACGCAGGCCGGAGCCGTCGGCGTTGACCAGGTACACCTGGGTGTTGCCATCACGCGAGAGCGCCACGGCCAGACGCTGGCCATCGGGCGACCACGACGGCGCGCTGTTGTTGCCCTTCTGGTTCGACACCAGCGTGCGCTTGCCCGTGGCCAGGTCGTGCACATACACCACCGGCTTCTTGGCTTCGAACGAGACATAGGCCACGCGGCGGCCGTCAGGCGACCACGACGGCGAGATGATCGGCTCGGAGCTGGACAGCGCCACCTGGGCGTTCTGGCCATCCGAATCGGAAATCAGCAGCTGGTAGCGGTTGCCCACCTTCGACACGTACGACAGGCGCGTGGCAAACACGCCGCGCTCGCCCAGCAGTTTCTCGTAGATGTAGTCGGCGATCTTGTGCGCGGTCACGCGCAGCTGGCTCTGGTTGACGTTGAACGCCAGGCCGCCCAGGCTCTGACCCTTGACCGTGTCGTACAGGCGGAAACGCACCTCGTACTGGCCGTTGCCGGACGGGGTCACGCTGCCGGCCACGAAGGCGTCGGCGCCCTTGGCCTTCCAGCTACCCAGGTCCACCTGGGCCGATTCGGCCACGGTGGCGCCGGCCGGATCGACATTGCGGAATCGGCCGCTGTTGGTCAGGTCGCTACGGATGATGGCCGTCAGGTTCTGCGGGGCCTGTGCCTCGCCCTGGAAGTTGGCCGTGGCCACCGGGAACTGGTTCGAGCCAACACCGGTGATTTCAACGTTCAGTTGCGCGTGCGCGGCGCCAGCCGACATCAGCGCCACCGCCAGCCAGGCCATCAGCGCATGACGGCCCTGGTCTCGGGTGATCTTGGTGGACTGGCGCCGGGACAGCCAGTTAGGGACCCAAAGCTTTCGCATGCTGCTCCTCAGTCGATTTTGGGATTCATCGGTACGGCGGGCACAGCAAGTCAGGCACACGGGCGGCATGCAGCTTGGCGCATGCGCCGTGCGTGTACGTCTTGCACAGTGCCGGCCGCGTCAGGCAACCGTTCATGGTAGCGATGGGACTGGCGGCCAACGATGAAGGTTGCATTATGTTGCAAATCATGGCGCTCT
>DAIOET010000698.1:0-2141 GCA_036746135.1 Cupriavidus sp. | reverse complement strand
TAGTTGGCCGTCGGACGGATGATCTTGTTGTCGATCCGTTGCTCGATCACGTGCGCCGCCCAGCCCGACGTACGGGCAATCACGAACAGCGGCGTGAACATCGCGGTGGGCACACCCATCATGTGGTAGCTCACGGCGCTGAACCAGTCGAGGTTCGGGAACATCTTCTTGGCGTCGGCCATCACCGTTTCCAGGCGCTCGGCGATGTTGAACATCTTCAGCGAACCGGCGTCCTTCGACAGCTTGCGGGCCACTTCCTTGATCACCACATTACGCGGATCGGAGATGGTGTACACGGGGTGGCCGAAACCGATCACCACTTCCTTGTTTTCCACGCGCTGACGGATGTCGGCCTCGGCTTCGTCCGGGGTGTCGTAGCGCTTCTGGATCTCGAACGCCACTTCATTGGCGCCGCCGTGCTTCGGACCGCGCAGCGCGCCGATGCCGCCGCAGATGGCCGAATACATGTCGGAACCGGTGCCGGCCACCACGCGGCAGGCAAACGTCGACGCATTGAACTCGTGCTCCGCGTACAGGATCAGCGACGTCTGCATCGCGCGTTCCCAGAGCTTGGACGGGGCTTCGCCGTGCAGCAGGTGCAGGAAGTGGGCGGCGATCGAGTCGTCGTCGGTTTCCACCTCGATGCGGCGGCCGTTGTGGCTGTAGTGGTACCAGTACAGCAGCATCGAACCGAGGCTTGCCATCAGGCGGTCGGCGATGTCGCGCGCGCCCGGGGTGTTGTGATCGTCCTTTTCCGGCAGAACGGTGCCCAGCACCGACACGCCCGTGCGCATCACGTCCATCGGGTGGGCGCTGGCCGGCACCCATTCCAGGGCGGCCTTCACGTTGGCGGGCAGACCGCGCAGGGCCTTGAGCTTGGTCTTGTAGGCGGCCAGTTCGGACTTGTTCGGCAGCTTGCCGTGCACCAGCAGGTGGGCGATTTCCTCGAATTCGCACGTGTCGGCGATGTCGAGGATGTCGTAGCCGCGATAGTGGAGATCGTTCCCGCTACGGCCAACGGTGCACAGCGCGGTGTTGCCGGCGGCAACGCCCGACAGGGCAACGGATTTCTTGGGCTTCGGCGTGGCCAGCGGTTGGGCTTCGGACATCTGGGTCTCCTTGATTCGATTTCGATTGTTTGGGGTGCGTGCAGTCATGGTGGGTTGTCCTATTGCATCGCAAAAGACCGCATCGCAAAGAATAGCGCGAACGTGGGCGCGATCGTCGGTTACCGGGCCTTGCCTTGGGCGAACAGGGCGTCAAGCTTCTGCTCGTAGGCATGGTAGTCGATCCGTTCGTAGAGTTCGGCGCGCGTTTGCATGGTGTCCACCACGTTCTTCTGAGTGCCGTCACGGCGGATGGCCGCAAAGACGTTTTCGGCGGCCTTGTTGGCGGCACGGAATGCCGACAACGGATACAGCGCCATCGCCACGCCCACGCCGCGCAGGTCGTCCAGCGTGAAATACGGCGTGGCGCCGAACTCGGTCAGGTTGGCCAGCACCGGCACCTTCACGGCGTCGACAAACTTGGCATACATGTCCAGGTCGGTCATGGCTTCCGGGAAGATGGCGTCGGCGCCGGCTTCCGCGCAGGCCACGGCGCGCTCGATGGCGGCGTCCAGGCCTTCCACGGCCAGCGCGTCGGTGCGGGCCATGATCACGAAGTTCTCATCGGTGCGGGCATCGACCGCGGCCTTGATGCGATCGACCATTTCGTCGCGGCCGACGATCTCCTTATTCGGCCGATGGCCGCAGCGCTTGGCGCCGACCTGGTCTTCGATATGCATGGCTGCCGCGCCGAACTTGATCAGCGAGCGCGTGGTGCGGGCCACATTGAAAGCCGACGAACCGAAACCGGTGTCGACGTCCACCAGCAGTGGCGTGTCGCAGACATCGGTGATGCGGCGGATGTCGGTCAGCACATCGTCCAGATTCGAGATGCCCAGGTCGGGCAGGCCCAGCGAACCCGCGGCCACGCCACCGCCGGACAGGTAGATCGCGCGGTAGCCGGCACGCTTGGCCAGCAGCGCATGGTTGGCGTTGATCGTGCCCGGAATCTGCAGCGGGGTTTCGTCGATCAGGGCCTGGCGGAAGCGGGCACCCGCGGAGCGGGCGAGTTCGTTGGCGGAAAAAGTCATGGCG
>DAIOET010000697.1:0-2144 GCA_036746135.1 Cupriavidus sp. | reverse complement strand
GTCGCCGCGCATCGGGAACGGGGTATCCAGCAGGTTGACCGGATACTTGCTTTTTTCGGGCTTGGCGCGTTTGTCGTCGGACATGGTTGATTCTCGGGGCAATTCGTTGGGCGCGGACCGGTGGATGACCGCCGCGCGCGTGTCATTTGGGGGTGAGGCAGGGCGGGACCCGGCGGCGCGTCCGCATGCGGCGCGCTGCCGGCCGCTAGCTAATTCGGTCCGTGGCGGAGGTGGCGAAGTCGCGGCGGCCGCCCGTGGCATCGGGCGCCGCCAGGCCGAAGAACGCGCGGGCGTCCTCGGCATCCTTGGCAATGGCCGCCGTCAGCGCATCGAGCGAGTGAAAGCGCTCTTCGTCGCGCAGCTTCTTCATGAATTCCACGCGCACCAGCTTTCCGTACAGGTTCTGGTTGACATCGAACAGATGCACTTCCAGCAGCACGCGGCCGGCGTCTTCCACGGTGGGTCGCACGCCGATGCTGGCCACGCCTGGCAGCGGGTGGTCGGCAATGCCATGTACCTGCACCACGAAGATGCCGTTCACGGCCGGGCGCTTGTGCGTGATCCTGAGGTTCAGCGTCGGGAAGCCGAGGTTGCGGCCCAGCTTGCGGCCGTGGATCACGTGGCCGCTGATCGCATAGCCGTGGCCCAGCAGGCGGCGCGCGTGCTCGAGGTCGCCTTCGGCCAGGGCCTGGCGTACCGCCGAGCTTGAAATCCGGATGCCGCCTTCCGAGACCGAACCCATCTGCTCGACATCAAAGCCGAACTTGCCGCCGGCTTCCTGCAGATAGGAAAAGTCGCCCGCGCGCTTGGCGCCGAAGCGGAAGTCGTCGCCCACCAGCACCCAGCGCGCGTGCAGGCCGTGCCAGAGCACGTTCTCAACGAACTGCTGCGGAGACTGGGCTGCAAAATGGGCGTTGAAGTGCTCCACCACCACGCGGTCCACGCCGTTGCGGCGCAAGGCGTCGAGCTTGTCGCGCAGCAGGGCGATGCGGGTTGGCGCGTGCTCGGGTGCGAAGAATTCGCGCGGATGCGGCTCGAACGTCATGACGCACAGCGGCAGGCCGCGTGCGTCGGCCGCGGCACGGGCGCGCGCAAGCAGCGACTGGTGGCCGCGATGCACACCGTCGAAATTGCCGATGGTGAGCGCGCAGGGCGCCCGGCTTTCGGCGTTGGGCAGGCCGCGGAAGACTTTCACGAGGACGGCGGACGAGCTTTTCAGGGAAAGCGAGCATTATAAGGCGAATGGCCTGGCATGCCGCCTGAATCCCCGTTTTGCGGGCACCGGCACCGTGCCTTTGTATGCAAGGTGCCCACAAATGGCGAAATTGTGCGCTTTCGTGCCGTCCTTCGATGGCGCGGCGCCGCAAAAGGCGGCATGATATGCGCGATTCAGAACAAGAACCGCGCGATTCCTGCAACAGTCGCCGCCGTGCCGGGTCTGCTGCAGCGGAATGTCGTCGCCTTACATGCCAGGCCACACTTGAACGCGCTGCTTAACAAGATACTGCCGCCACCAGGGCCGCAGCTCGATACCGAGACGCGGGCCAAGCTGCTGGCCACGGTCCATCGGGTATCGCCCACGGCGATCATCTCGTCCGTGGCGCTGCCCGCGCTCACTGCCTGGGCCTTCTGGAGCGAAGCCAACCATATTGCGCTGCTGATCTGGTGCGCCATCATGCTGCTGCTGACGGCCGGCGGCAGCTGGTTCTACCTCGGCTACCAGCGCGACAGCGGCAAGATGAGCCGTTCCGCCCATACGCGCAAGTGGTGGAACAACATGCGCGCGATTGCCTTCCTGACGGGCCTGACCTGGGGAAGCTCCGCCGTGCTGCATCTGTATACCGGGTCGGTGGTGTTTTCGAGCGTGCTGTACCTGCTGACGCTGGGCGTGCTCGCCGGTGGTGCCACGTCGCAGTCCCCGATTCCCTCGAACCTGGTGTTCGCCGGCGTGCCGATCCTGGTACCCAACATCCTGCTGGCCGACTTTGCATTTCCTGGCCACGGCGGTTTCGTACAGATCCTGCTTGTGATCTATGCGCTGATGCTGGCGCGCCATTCGCTGAACCTGCAGCACACGCTGGTGCGCGCCATCCAGCTCGAATCGGAAAGCCGCCGGCTGGCCAAGCAGTTCCAGGAGGAAAAGG
>DAIOET010000696.1:0-2156 GCA_036746135.1 Cupriavidus sp. | reverse complement strand
GGACGACAGGCATGGATTTCACCTACAGCGAAGAACAGCAGATGCTGGCCGACAGCCTGCGCCGCTTTGTCGCCACCGAATACACGTTTGAAAACCGCCGCCGCAATGCGCGCGAACAGGGCAGCTTCAACCGCGCCACCTGGCAGCAGCTTGCCGAGATGGGCGTGCTCGGCCTGTGCGTGCCGGCCGACCACGGCGGCTTTGGCGAAGGTCCGGCAAGCCAGGTGGTGGTGCAGCGAGAACTCGGACGCGGGCTGGTGCAGGAGCCCGTGATTCCGGCCGCGGTCATCGTCACGGCCATCCTGGCCCGTTACGCATCCGCCGCGCAGCAGGCCGAATGGCTGCCGGCCATCGCCGATGGCAGCAAGGTGCTGGCACCGGCCTATCTGGAGCCGGGCACGCGGTACCGGCTGGAAGCAGCGCAGACCGTTGCGCGCCAGCGTGAACCGAACGGCTATGTGCTGACCGGTACGAAATCGGTGGTGTGGCACGGCGATGCGGCCGATACCTACCTGGTTTCCGCCCGGCTCGATGGCGCACTGGGTCTGTTCCTGGTGAACCGCGATGCGCCCGGCCTGACCGTCACCGCTTATCCGACCATCGATCGCCTTGCCGGCGCCGACCTGAAGCTCACCGACGTGCCGGCCACGCTGGTCACGACGGAAGGCGTGGACGCACTGGAGTTCGGCATCGACCACGGCATCGCCGCGCAATGCGCCACGGCGGCCGGCGCGATGGAGCGGCTGATCGAAATCACCGCCGAGTACCTGGGCGCCCGCAAGCAATTCGGCAAGCCGCTGGCGTCGTTCCAGGCCCTGCAGCACCGCATGGCCGACATGCTGCTGCAAAAGGAACTGGCGCTGTCGATGGCCTATGTGGCCGCGCAGGGGCTGGATGCCAGCGATGCCGGCGAGCGCCGCCGCAAGGTATCCGCCGCAAAGGTCGTCACGGCCCGTGCGGCACGCTATGTCGGCCAGCAGGCCGTGCAGCTGCACGGCGGCATGGGCATGACCGACGAACTCGAAGTGGGCGATTATTTCAAGGCGCTGACCATGATCGATGTGCTGCTTGGCGACACCGACCTGCACATGGAACGCTACACCGAAGCCATGACGGCCTGACCAGACACCAGAAGGAAGACACACCCATGACAATCAACGGCAAGGCATATATCGTCGGCGCCTACGAGCATCCGACCCGCAAGGCACCGGACAAGACCGTGCCACAACTGCACGCGGAATGCGCCAGGGGCGCGCTGGAAGATGCCGGCCTGACGCTGGCCGACGTCGACGGCTACTTCTGCGCCGGGGATGCACCGGGTCTCGGCATGGTCAACATGGTCGACTACCTCGGCCTCAACGTGCGCCACGTGGACTCCAGCGAGATGGGCGGTTCGTCGTACATCGCGCACGTGTCGCATGCCGCGCAGGCCATCGCCGCCGGCAAGTGCAACGTGGCCCTGATCACGCTGGCCGGACGCCCGCGCTCCGAAGGGTCCAGCGGCACGCAGGCCCGCAACTGGGGCGCGAACCTGCCGGACCAGCCGTTCGAAGCGCCGTTCAACCCGGTCACCGTCAACCTGTATGCGATGGTGGCCCAGCGCCATATGTACGAATTCGGCACCACGCCCGAGCAACTCGCGTGGATCAAGGTTGCCGCGTCTCATCACGCCCAGCACAACCCCAACGCGATGCTGCGTGAAGTGGTGACCGTCGAGGACGTGGTGAACTCGCCGATGATCTCCGACCCGCTGCACCGGCTCGATTGCTGTGTGGTGTCCGATGGCGGTGGCGCCCTCATCGTCGCGCGACCCGAAATCGCGGCGAAGCTCAAGCGGCCGAAGATCAAGATTCTCGGCGCGGGGGAGCATGTGAAGGGCCTGCTGGGCGGCGAAGTAGACCTGTCGTGGTCCGCTGCGCGCGTCTCGGGCGCAGCCGCATTCGCGGAAGCCAGGGTCACGCCATCCGACATCCAGTACGCATCGATCTACGACAGCTTCACCATTACCGTGCTGATGCAACTGGAAGACCTCGGCTTCTGCAAGAAGGGCGAAGGCGGCAAGTTCGTGATGGACGGCAACCTTATCTCGGGCGTGGGCAAACTGCCGTTCAACACCGATGGCGGCGGCCTGTGCAACAACCATCCGGCCAACCGTG
>DAIOET010000695.1:0-2158 GCA_036746135.1 Cupriavidus sp. | reverse complement strand
ACAAACAGGAACAGCAGCGCGTTGATGACGAAGATGAACAGGCCCAGCGTCAGCAGCGTGACCGGCAACGTCAGGATCACCAGGATCGGCCGGATCAGCGTATTGACCAGGCCCAGCACCAGCGCCGCGGCCATCGCGGAGCCAAAGCCCCCGAGTTCGATACCGCTGAGCAGGTAGCTCACCAGAAACAATGAAGCGGCGTTGATAATCCACACGGCCAACAGTCGCATTGGAAACTCCTTCTTCTTGTTTGGATGACATCGATGCCGCGCGCAACCCGGCAAGGCCAGGCGCGCGCAGCCGGCTCAACACCCTCTCCCCCATTCCACTCCCGCGCGGGAGTGGGACAAAGCCACGGGGAAATATCCGAGAGGGATCAGTAGCGGTGCATCAATAGCGGTAGTGGTCGGCCTTGTACGGGCCTTCCTTCTTCACGCCGATGTAGGCCGCCTGCTGCTCGGTCAACTGGGTCAATTGCGCGTTCAGCTTCCTCAGCTGCAGGCGCGCCACCTTTTCGTCCAGGTGCTTCGGCAGCGTGTACACGCCAACCGGGTACTTGCCGCTGTCACGCTCGGCCCACAGTTCGATCTGGGCGATCGTCTGGTTGGCGAACGAGCTGCTCATCACGTACGACGGGTGGCCCGTGGCGCAGCCCAGGTTCACCAGGCGGCCCTTGGCCAGGATGATGATCTTCTTGCCGTCCGGGAACTTGACGTGGTCAACCTGCGGCTTGATCTCGTCCCATTCGTACTTCTCGATCGACGCGATGTCGATTTCGTTGTCGAAGTGGCCGATGTTGCAGACGATGGCCTGGTCCTTCATCTTGGCCATGTGGTCGTGCGTGATCACGTGGTAGTTGCCGGTGCAGGTCACGAAGATGTCGCCGTGCTCGGCGGCGTAGTCCATCGTCACCACGCGGTAGCCTTCCATCGCGGCCTGCAGGGCGCAGATCGGGTCGATTTCGGTGACCCACACCTGGGCCGACAGCGCGCGCAGGGCCTGGGCGCTGCCCTTGCCCACGTCGCCGTAGCCGGCAACCACGGCGATCTTGCCGGCGATCATCACGTCGGTGGCGCGCTTGATGCCATCGACCAGCGATTCACGGCAGCCGTACAGATTGTCGAACTTGCTCTTGGTGACCGAATCGTTCACGTTGATGGCCGGGAACTTCAGCTCGCCGCGCTGTGCCATCTGATACAGGCGGTGCACGCCCGTGGTGGTTTCCTCGGTCACGCCACGAATGGCGGCCAGGTTACGGCTGTACCAGGTGGCGTCCTTGGCCAGCTTTTCCTTGATCGCGGCGAACAGGAAGGTTTCTTCTTCGCTCGTGGGCTTGCTGATGAGCGACGCATCCTTTTCGGCACGGGCGCCCAGGTGCAGCAGCAGCGTGGCGTCACCGCCGTCGTCCAGGATCATGTTCGGCGTGCCGCCGTCGGCCCAGTCGAAAATACGGTGCGTGAAGTCCCAGTATTCCTTCAGCGACTCGCCCTTGAACGCGAACACCGGCGTACCCGATGCAGCGATGGCGGCGGCGGCGTGGTCCTGGGTCGAGAAGATGTTGCACGAGGCCCAGCGCACGTCGGCGCCCAGTGCCTTCAGCGTTTCGATCAGCACGGCGGTCTGAATCGTCATGTGCAGCGAGCCGGCGATGCGCGCGCCCTTGAGCGGCTGCGCGGCGGCAAATTCGTCACGGATCGCCATCAGGCCCGGCATTTCGGTTTCGGCGATGGCGATTTCCTTGCGGCCCCAGCCAGCCAGGCCGATGTCGGCGATCAGGTAATCCTGCTTCAGGTCAGTCACAGCGTTCATGAGTCACTCCGGTGTAAGAGTGGCACGCATGGGACGAGAGGATGTATTCAGACCGCGCCATGCAGCGGCCTCCGATGAAGGCCATGACGGACATGACGGGCAGACAGGTCGACTCGCGCCCCGTGCGAAAACCACGGAACAGCGAGCGCCGTTGAGACATTCCGAGCCTGGCGGATGACAAGGCATCCGTTGCAACGCTCCTCGGAGTGGCGGTATTGTAGCGTGCCTGTTCTCCTGCGGCGGGCTGAAATGCCAGATTTTTTCCCGCTATTTTGTTTCCGACTGTTCCCGCCCTGCACATGCTCCCCACGCCACCCCGCACCCTGACCATCGCCGGCTCCGACTCCGG
>DAIOET010000694.1:0-2163 GCA_036746135.1 Cupriavidus sp. | reverse complement strand
GTCCGCCCAAGGGCGCGCTGATTCCGCACCGCGCGCTGATCGGCAACCTGACCGGTTTTGTCTGCTCGCAGAACTGGTATCCGAATGATGACGACGTGTTCTGGAGTCCCGCCGACTGGGCCTGGACCGGCGGTCTGTGGGATGCGCTGATGCCCGCGCTGTACTTCGGCAAGCCCATCGTCGGCTACCAGGGCCGTTTTACGGCCGACCGCGCATTCGAACTGCTGGAGCGCTACGGCGTGACCAATACGTTCCTGTTCCCGACCGCGCTCAAGCAGATGATGAAGGCGTGCCCTGCGCCATCGGAAAAATACGATCTGAAGCTGCGCGCCATCATGAGCGCGGGCGAGGCCGTGGGCGAGACGGTGTTCACGTGGTGCCGCGACGCATTGGGCGTGATCGTCAACGAGATGTTCGGCCAGACCGAGATCAACTATATCGTCGGCAACTGCACTGCCCAGTACGACGACAACCACCTGGGCTGGCCCGCGAGACCAGGGTCGATGGGGCGCCCCTACCCCGGCCACCGCGTCGCCGTGATCGACGACGAGGGCCGCCCGTGCGCCGCCGGGGAGGACGGCGAAGTGGCGGTCTGCGCCACCGATATCCACGGACATCCCGACCCGGTGTTCTTCCTCGGCTACTGGAAGAACGAGGCTGCCACGGCTGGCAAGTATTCCGAGCACGAGGGTCTGCGCTGGTGCCGCACCGGTGACCTCGCACGCATCGATGCCGATGGCTATCTCTGGTACCAGGGCCGTGCCGACGACGTGTTCAAGTCGTCGGGCTATCGCATCGGGCCAAGCGAGATCGAGAACTGCCTGCTCAAGCATCCCGCCGTATCGAACTGCGCGGTCGTGCCGTCGCCGGACCCCGAGCGCGGCGCCATCGTCAAGGCGTTCATCGTGCTGACGCCCGCCGTGGCCCGTTCGTTCGACAACGACGCGGCGTTGATCGCGGAATTGCAGCAGCATGTGCGCGGCCAGCTGGCGCCGTACGAATACCCGAAGGCAATCGAGTTCATCGACCAGCTGCCGATGACCACCACGGGCAAGATCCAGCGCCGCGTGCTGCGGCTGATGGAGCAGGAACGCGCGCAGCAGCAGGCCGGAAACCCGGCGAACTAGCCCGCCGAGGCTTCCAGCCAGGCCAGTTCATCCTCGTCAAACCCGGCCGCGCGCCGGGCATCGAGGTTGAACGGGCCGCGCAGCTTCGGCGCCTTGTATTGCTCGGCCAACTGCGCGTAGGTGGCCACTGGTTCGAGTCCGCGCTGCGTGCAGAGCCAGCGGTACCAGCGATTGCCGATGGCGACGTGGCCCACTTCGTCGCGCAGGATGATGTCGATAATCGCGGCGGCGGCTTCATCGCCGGCTTCGGCCAGCTTGGCCCGCACCGGCGGCGATGCGTCGAGTCCGCGCGCTTCCAGCGTGCGCGGCACCAGCGCCATGCGTGCGAGCACGTCGGCCGACGTCTTGTCGGTCATCTCCCACAAGCTGTTGTGCGCCGGAAAATCGCCATACGTGGCGCCCAGCGTTTCAAGGTGATCGGCCAGCAGCGTGAAATGGTAGGCCTCTTCGTCGGCCACGCGCAGCCAGTCGCGGTAGTAGTCGGCGGGCAGGCCCGGAAAGCGCCAGACGGCGTCCAGCGCCAGATTGATGGCGTTGAACTCGATGTGGCACAGCGCATGAATCATGTTCGCGCGGCCGGCGGTGGTATGGATCGACCGGCGGCGCTCCACGCGCATCGGCGGCACCAGTTCGGGCCGCGCCGGACGGCCCGGCACCGCCCCCGGCTCCGCCACAAGGACTTCATCGACATCGACTACCGTATTCGTACCGGCCTGCAGCGCGGCAAACAATGCCCGTGCCGCGCCGGCCTTGGCGCGGGCATCGGTCATGCAAAGCACGTCGAGTGCGATGCGGCGTGCAGAAAGTGGCGCTTCAGCGATGTCGGCGCGTGCGATCACTGGCATAGGCGTAAAATTCGGGAAGCCGCCATTGTAGAGCCTCGCCGGTGCCGTACCGCGCCAGAACCGGCTCTTTTAATCCGCGCGGCCATCCCCAATTACGCACATTCAGCAGGAGACCTCATGGCGCTTTACCAGCTCGGCGATACCGCCCCGTCCATTCACGAGGATGCCTATGTGGCGGCGGAAGCCACCAT
>DAIOET010000693.1:0-2164 GCA_036746135.1 Cupriavidus sp. | reverse complement strand
GCTAGACAAATCCCTCTAAGCTACGGTAATCTCCGCGCAATTTCGTTGAACTGGTCGAGTCGCCGTGTCGTCTACCCCTACCGTCAGCCGCTCCGCCCGCTACCGCAAAGTGCTGGTTCTGCATGGTCCGAACCTGAACTTGCTCGGAACGCGTGAGCCGCAGACTTATGGGCACACCACGCTGGCCGACATCAACGACGCGCTGGCAAAACGCGCCGCGGCCGCCGGCATTGACCTGGACACGTTCCAGTCCAATCATGAGGGCGCCCTGGTGGACCGCGTCCATGCAGCGCGAGGCGAAGGGGTGGATCTCGTCATCATCAATCCCGCGGCCTTCACGCACACCAGCGTGGCGCTGCGCGATGCGCTGGCCGGGGTAGCCATTCCATTCGTCGAAGTGCATCTGTCCAATGTGCATCGCCGCGAGCCGTTCCGCCATCACTCATATTTCTCCGATCAGGCGATCGGGGTGATCTGCGGCCTGGGCTGGCAGGGATATCTGTTGGCACTCGAATACGCGCTGGCACAGGAACAGGACACACCGGGCAGCTGATACCCGATCTGTATAAACCGAGACAACCGCGGCCTGTTCCGTCCCACGAGGCAGGCCAAAATCAATGACTGACCGCCGCCGTCCCCTTCCTTGAACCGAAGGTGACCGGACAACCCGATTCTGGAGGATAAGAAGATGGACCTGCGCAAGCTGAAGACGCTGATCGACCTGGTGGCCGAATCCGGCATTTCGGAGCTCGAAGTGACCGAGGGCGACGGCAAGGTTCGCATCGTCAAGCAACCCCCGCAGGTGCTGGCGGCTCCCATTGCCATGCCCCAGTTCCAGGCTATGCCGGCGGTTGGCGCCGCACCGGCCGGCGCAGTCGCTCCGGCAGCCGTGGCGACGGAAGCCGCTCCGCAACTGCCGGCTGGCCACGTGGTCACGTCGCCGATGGTCGGCACGTTCTACCGCGCTCCGTCGCCGGGCGCCGCCCCGTTCGTGAACGTGGGCGATACCGTCAAGGAAGGCCAGACCATCTGCATCATCGAAGCCATGAAGCTGCTCAACGAGATCGAGTGCGACAAGGCCGGTGTGATCAAGGAAATCCTGGTCGAAAACGGCCAGGCCGTGGAATACGGCCAGCCGCTGTTCGTGATCGGCTAAGCCGTCAGCCGGCTGACGCGGCAGGCGGGCCCCCGAAAGGCCCCTGCCGCATGCGTTGGCCCGGTGCGCCACCCTGGCGTGCGCGGGCCCGCCCCTGTTCTCGCAGAGAGAGACCATGTTTGAAAAAATTCTGATCGCGAACCGCGGCGAAATCGCCCTTCGCATCCAGCGCGCCTGCCGCGAGCTGGGCATCAAGACCGTGGTGGTGTACTCGGAAGCCGACAAGGAAGCCAAGTACGTGAAGCTGGCCGACGAAGCCGTCTGTATCGGCCCGGCCCCTTCGCCGCTGTCCTACCTGAACATGCCGGCCATCATCTCGGCGGCCGAAGTCACCGACGCCCAGGCGATTCACCCTGGCTACGGCTTCCTGTCGGAGAACGCCGACTTTGCCGAGCGCGTGGAAAAGTCCGGCTTCGTGTTCATCGGCCCGACGTCCGACAACATTCGCCTGATGGGCGACAAGGTGTCGGCCAAGCAGGCCATGATCAAGTCCGGCGTGCCGTGCGTGCCGGGTTCGGACGGCGCGCTGCCTGACGATCCCAAGGAAATTCTGGCCACCGCGCGCCGCGTGGGTTATCCCGTGATCATCAAGGCCGCCGGTGGCGGTGGCGGTCGCGGCATGCGCGTGGTGCACACGGAAGCCGCGCTGATCAACGCCGTCAACATGACGCGCGAAGAAGCGGGCCGTGCCTTCGGCAATCCCGAGGTCTACATGGAGAAGTTCCTTGAGAACCCGCGCCATGTGGAAATCCAGATCCTGGCCGACCAGCACAAGCAGGCCATCTGGCTGGGCGAGCGCGATTGCTCGATGCAGCGCCGCCACCAGAAGGTGATCGAGGAAGCGCCGGCACCACACATTCCGCGCCGCCTGATCGAGCGTATCGGCGACCGCTGCGCCGATGCCTGCAAGAAGATCGGCTACCGTGGCGCCGGCACGTTCGAATTCCTGTACGAGAACAACGAGTTCTACTTCATCGAGATGAACACGCGCGTGCAGGTCGAGCACCC
>DAIOET010000692.1:0-2168 GCA_036746135.1 Cupriavidus sp. | reverse complement strand
AACCCACGAACTGCGTGGTACCCACGGGCGGCGTATTCAGCCCCAGCGCGCAGTTAATCAGCATCAGCATGCCGAACTGCACCGGGTTCATGCCGTAGTGCATGCAGATCGGCAGGAAGATCGGCGTGCAGATCAGGATCGTGGCGGCCATGTCCAGGAACGTGCCGAGGATGAACAGCATCACGTTCACCATCAGGAAGATCACCCACGGGCTGGTCGACACCGAACTCAGGAACTGGCCCGTCAGCTCGGCCACGCCATAGAGGCTGATCATGTAGCCGAACGTGGCCGAAATACCGATCAGCAGCAGCACCACGCCGGTGGTCTTCACCGCCTTGGCCGCGGCCTTGATGAACTGCTCCTTCGTCAGCGAGCGGTACAGGAACACGGTCAGCGTCAGCGCGTACAGCACGGCCACGGCCGCCGATTCGGTGGCGGTGAACACGCCCGACAGAATGCCGGCCAGGATCAGCACCACGACGAACAGGCCCGGCAGCGCGGCGGCCAGCGAATGGCCCACGATATGCCAGCCCGGGAACGTGCCCGCCGGATAGCCACGGCTGCGTGCCACGAAGTAGGCAGCGGCCAGGTTGCAGATCGTCAGAATCAGCGCCGGCAGCACGCCAGCCAGGATCAGCGCGGCAATCGACACCTTGCCGCCCGCGGCCAGCGTGTAGATGATCATGTTGTGGCTGGTCGGCATCAGCGCGCCCACCAGTGCCGCATGGGTGGTCACGTTGACCGCGTAGTCGGCGTGATAACCCTCGCGCTTCATCATCGGGATCATCACGGCGCCCATCGCGGAAACGTCGGCCACCGGCGAACCGGACACGCCACCGAACAGCGTGCACGCCACCACGTTGGACATGCCCAGGCCGCCGCGCACATGGCCGGCCATCGACTTGGCGAAACTGACGATACGGTCGGCAATGCCGCCATAGAGCATCAGTTCACCCGCGAAGATGAAGAACGGGATGGCCAGGAACGAGAACGCGTTCATGCCGGACGTCATCTGCTGGAACACCACGGCCAGCGGCAATCCTTCGTACAGGATCGTGGCCACGGCCGACAATCCAATGGCAAATGCAACCGGCACCCCGAGGATCAGGAAGCCGAAAAAGCAGACGGTAAGGATGATCAGTGCCATGCCGGCTCCACTTCCGTGCCTTTCAGCACTGCGATGATGTGTTCGATCGAAAACAGCACGATCAGCACGCCGGCGATCACCGGTGGCAGATAGCGCCAGCCTTCGGAAATGCCCAGCGTCGGCAGCTTGTAATCGGCAACGGACATTGCCAGGAACGCGCAGTTGTAGGCCATGATCGCGCCAAACATGCCAACCAGTGTGTGGATCAGTAGTTCGAGCTTGGTGCGCAGATGGTCCGGCAGCAGCACGAGCAGCGACTCCAGGCCGATATGGCCCGAGTCCCGCACGCCGACGGCAGTGCCAAACATGGTCACGTAGAGCACCAGCAGCATCGCGATCGACTCGGCCCAGGTGGGCGTGTCGTTGAGCACGTAGCGGCCGAAAACCTGATAGAGCACCGCGATCACGAGCAGCACCAGGCCGAAGACGCCCAGGCCCAGGCATGCGCGGGCCAGCGAGGCACAGAAACGGGTGTAGAAACTGGCGTGCACGGCCACCGCCTTGTCGGCGGGACCATGCGCGCCATCCGCCGGCGTGGCCGGCGTTGGGGATGGCGAAAGCATGATGAAATTCCCTGCTGCTGACTGCGTGGGTTACTTCGTCTCTTGCGTGCGGCGCACGAGGTCTTTCATCTGCGCGCTCGTAATGAAGCGGTCGTAGACGGGCTTCATCGCGGCCTGGAACGATGCCTTGTCCACCTGGATGATCTGCACGCCCGAAGCCTCGACCAGCTTGCGCGACTTCTGCTCGCGCTCATCCCAGAGCTTGCGCATGTACGGCACCGAGTCCTTGGCGGCCTGGCGCACCATCGCCTGGTCTTCCTTGGACAGGCGGTCCCACGCGACCTTCGAGAACATCAGCATTTCGGGGGCCATCGAATGCTCGGTCAGCGAGTAATACTTGGCCACTTCGAACTGGCGCGAGCTTTCGTAGCTGGGCCAGTTGTTCTCGGCGCCATCGACCAGCCCGGTCTTCAGCGCGGTGTAGACCTCGCCCCACGGCATCGGCGTGGCGTTGGCGT
>DAIOET010000691.1:0-2169 GCA_036746135.1 Cupriavidus sp. | reverse complement strand
CCGGAGTCGGAGCCGGCGATGGTCAGGGTGCGGGGTGGCGTGGGGAGCATGTGCAAGGCGCGAACAATCGGAAACAAAAAGCTGGCAAAAAGCCGGAAAAAATCTGGGGGTTCGCGCCACAGGGCGCGAACAGGCACGCTACAATACCGCCACTCCGAGGAGCGTTGCAACGGATGGCTCGCCATTCGCCAGGCTCGGACTGTCTCAACGGCGCTCGCTGTTCCGTGGTTTGCACGGACGCGAGTCGACCTGTCTGCCTGCCAGCCACATGTCACGTGCTACGTGCATCGTGCGTGGCGCGGCCACATTCCTCCCGTCCCTGCGTCCACTTCTACACCGAACGGAGTGACTCATGAACGCTGTGACTGACCTCAAGCAAGACTACATCGTGGCCGACATCGGCCTGGCCGGCTGGGGCCGCAAGGAAATCGCCATCGCCGAAACCGAAATGCCGGGCCTGATGGCAATCCGCGACGAATTCGCTGCCGCCCAGCCGCTCAAGGGCGCCCGCATCGCCGGTTCGCTGCACATGACGATCCAGACCGCCGTGCTGATCGAAACGCTCAAGGCACTGGGCGCCGACGTGCGCTGGGCCTCGTGCAACATCTATTCGACGCAGGACCATGCCGCCGCCGCCATCGCCGCAACGGGCACGCCGGTATTTGCGTTCAAGGGCGAGTCGCTGAAGGAATACTGGGACTTCACGCACCGCATCTTCGACTGGGCCGACGGCGGCACGCCGAACATGATCCTGGACGACGGCGGCGACGCCACGCTGCTGCTGCACCTGGGCGCCCGCGCCGAGAAGGATGCATCGCTGATCGCCAAGCCGACCAGCGAGGAAGAAACCTACCTGTTCGCGGCCATCAAGGAAAAGCTGGCCACGGATGCGGGCTGGTACAGCCGTAACCTGGAAGCCATCCGTGGCGTGACCGAGGAAACCACCACGGGCGTGCACCGCCTGTACCAGATGGCACAAAAGGGTGAACTGAAGTTCCCGGCCATCAACGTGAACGACTCGGTGACCAAGAGCAAGTTCGACAACCTGTACGGCTGCCGCGAATCGCTGGTGGACGGCATCAAGCGCGCCACCGACGTGATGATCGCCGGCAAGATCGCCATCGTGGCCGGCTACGGCGACGTGGGCAAGGGCAGCGCCCAGGCGCTGCGCGCGCTGTCGGCACAGGTGTGGGTGACCGAGATCGACCCGATCTGCGCGCTGCAGGCTGCCATGGAAGGCTACCGCGTGGTGACGATGGACTACGCCGCCGAACACGGCGACATCTTCGTGACCTGCACCGGCAACTACCACGTGATCACGCATGACCACATGGCGAAGATGAAGGACCAGGCCATCGTCTGCAACATCGGCCACTTCGACAACGAAATCGACATCGCGTCGATCGAGAAGTACGAATGGGACGAGATCAAGCCGCAGGTTGACCACGTCAAGTTCCCGGACGGCAAGAAGATCATCATCCTGGCCAAGGGCCGCCTGGTGAACCTGGGCTGCGCCACGGGCCACCCGTCGTACGTGATGAGCAGCTCGTTCGCCAACCAGACCATCGCCCAGATCGAACTGTGGGCCGAGCGCGACAGCGGCAAGTACCCGGTTGGCGTGTACGTGCTGCCGAAGCACCTGGACGAAAAGGTGGCACGCCTGCAGCTGCGCAAGCTCAACGCGCAACTGACCGAGCTGACCGACCAGCAGGCCGCCTACATCGGCGTGCAGAAGCAAGGCCCGTACAAGGCCGACCACTACCGCTACTGATCGGTACCGCGTTACCGGCGGTTTGCTCCCCTCTCCCGCAGCGCGGGAGAGGGGCCGGGGGAGAGGGCGTTGAGCCAGATGTGCGACCAGGCTTGATCGGAACGCACGAACTCTCTCCCGGACTGTTGCCCCCTCACAGACCAGCACCAACCACAACAAAGGACTCCCATGAGACTGTTGGCCGTTTGGATCATCAATGCCGCATCGCTGTTCCTGGTGGGTAGCCTGATCAGCGGAATCCATCTTGGCGGCTTCGGCTCGGCAATGCTCGCCGCGCTGGTGCTGGGGCTGGTCAATACGCTGATCCGGCCGATCCTGGTCATCCTGACACTGCCGGTCACGTTGCTGACGCTGGGCCTGTTCATCTTCGTCATCAACGCGCTGCTGTTCCTGTTTGT
>DAIOET010000690.1:0-2177 GCA_036746135.1 Cupriavidus sp. | reverse complement strand
TCGACGAGGCCATCGTCAACTACATCCGCCGCAACTACGGCATGCTGATCGGCGAGCAGACCGCCGAAGCGATCAAGAAGGAAATCGGCTCGGCCTTCCCGGGTTCCGAAGTCCGCGAAATGGAAGTGAAGGGCCGCAACCTGTCCGAGGGTATCCCGCGCGCCTTCACCGTGTCGTCCAACGAAATCCTTGAGGCACTGACCGATCCGCTGAACCAGATCGTGTCCGCCGTGAAGATCGCGCTGGAACAGACGCCGCCTGAGCTGGGTGCCGACATTGCCGAACGCGGCATGATGCTGACCGGCGGCGGTGCGCTGCTGCGCGACCTGGACCGCCTGCTGGCCGAGGAAACCGGCCTGCCGGTGCTGGTGGCCGAAGATCCGCTGACCTGCGTGGTGCGCGGCTCGGGCATGGCGCTGGAGCGCATGGACAAGCTCGGCAGCATCTTCTCCTACGAGTAATACGAGGCAGGGACCGTGGTGACCCGCGTCGCCCTGTCCCCGCGCCCTTTGATGTCTTCTCCCGCCAGCCCGTCGCGCCAATCCCCACCAGGGGGGTGCCGACGCGCTGGCGGGATGGTTTCGCCTGCGCACCGGTAAATGGATTACTCGCCACCGCCGCTCTTCAAGCAAGGCACATCCGCCGTCGCCCGCCTGATCGTCTTTGTGGCGATTGCGCTTGCGCTGCTGATTGTCGACGCGCGCTTCGACGCCATGCGCATCGCCCGCCAGGTGGCAGCTACCGTTCTGATGCCGGTCGAGCGCCTGGTGCTGGTGCCGCGCGATGCGATGCGCGGCGTTTTCGACTACGCCCAGTCTTCGGTCACCCTGGCCAATGAAAACCGTGAGCTGCGCCGCAGTTCGGTGGAGCAGGCCAACGCGTTCGTGCGCCAGGCCCAGCTGGAAGCCGAGAACAACCAGCTGCGCAAGCTGCTGAACCTGCAGCAGGAGTCGGCCACGCCGGTCACGGCAGCCGAGATTCTCTACGACGCACGCGACCCGTACAGCCAGCGCATCGTGATCGACCGGGGCAGCTCCCAGGGCCTGCGCGCCGGTTATCCGGTGATCGACGAGCGCGGCGTGATTGGCCAGGTGACCCGTGTGTCGCCGTTCCAGTCCGAAGTGACCTTGCTGACCGACAAGGATCAGGCCATTCCCGTGCAGGTAGTACGTAACGGCCTGCGCAGCGTGGCGTTTGGCGGGTCGCGTGCCGGCCTGCTGGACCTGCGTTTCATGGCGGCATCGGCGGACCTTCAGCAGGGCGACCTGCTGGTGACGTCGGGCCTGGACGGCACCTATCCGCCGGGCCTGCCGGTGGCGAAGATCGTCCAGATCGAGCGAAAGGCCGACACGGCGTTCTCGCGCGTCTATTGCGAACCGGTGGCCGGCGTGCGCTCGCATCGCCAGCTGCTGGTGGTGCGCTACGAATCCGGCCTTGGACCGCGCCCGCAGGAAACGACCGCGCCGACCAAGGCGGAAAAGGGTGCCCGGTCGGCCGCCGCACGCGCGGGTGCCGAGCAGAAGGCGGCCGACAAGCCCGCCGAGAAGCAGAAATCCCCGGAGCGTTCACAGTGACGACATCCCAATACCTGCTGCGCCCGGTCAATCCCGCGTTTATCGCGCTGACCTTCGTGCTGGCGTTCCTGTGGAACCTGATGCCCTGGGGCACCACGCTGTGGATTCCGGACATGGTGGCCCTGGTGCTGGTGTTCTGGAACATCCACCAGCCGCGCAAGGTCGGCATGGGCGTGGCGTTCCTGCTGGGCCTGCTGATGGACGTGCACGATGCGCGCCTGCTGGGCGAGCACGCGCTGGCCTACACGCTGCTGGCGTACTTTGCGATCACGATCCATCGCCGCGTGCTGTGGTTTTCGGTCTATACGCAGGCGCTGCACGTGATGCCGCTGCTGTTTATCACCCATGCCGTGCCGGTTGTGATCCGCCTGGCGATGGGTGCGCCGCTGCCGGGGTGGCAACTGCTGGTGGCGCCGGTGATCGAAGCCGTGCTCTGGCCGATGGCCACGGCGCTGTTGCTGGCGCCGCAGCGCCGGTCGGCCGACGTCGACGAGACGCGCCCGATCTAGTCCATCCATCCTGATACCGCCACGCCGCCCGCAGTACCACCATGACCGAAATCCGCAACGTCGAACTGGAAATCGGCCGCTTCCGCATCCGCGT
>DAIOET010000689.1:0-2183 GCA_036746135.1 Cupriavidus sp. | reverse complement strand
CCACCTGCTTGTTCAGCACCGACAGCAGGTTGGTTTCGTGGTTGCTGATGCGCACCGCCTTGAACAGCGATTTCGGGTCCACCTTGTTGGCGGCCCACAGGTAGTAGCCCGGCACGGCCGTGCCCGACGTCGAGTTCGGATCGCCGGCGCCGTAGGACAGATCCTTGCCGCGCTTGATCACGTCTTCGACCGACTTGAGGTCGCTATCCTTGCGGACGATCAGCAGCGACCAGTAGCCAGGGTTGCCATCCTTGTCGATCACGGAGGCGAACACTTCGCCGTTGGCGCGGTCCACGGCTTCCATCGCCGACTTGTTGCCGAACCAGGCGATCTGCACCTTGTTGAAGCGCATGCCTTCGATGATGCCGGCATAGTCCGAGGCGAAGAACGGCTTGACCTGCACGCCGAGCGCCTTGCTCAGGTCGTCGATCACCGGTTGCCAGGCGTTCTTCAGGTTCGACGACGATTCCGTCGAAATGAAACCGATATTCAGGGTCTTGGCGTCCTGGGCGAAGGCGGGCAGTGCAACGACACCCGAGGCCACGACGGCGAGGAAAGTTCTGCGAAGCATCGAAAACTCCGTTTGGAAAGACTGATGGGTAATGCGGTCTGGGTAAAACTGTCCGGGTACGGCGCTCAGGCGGCGGCCAGGTCCATCCTGACCATGACCGGGGCGGGTACGCCTTCGGCCGATGTCGGCGCGTCGGGCACGCTGTCGTGCAGCAGCTCGTCGGCCTCGGTGCCATACAGGTCGCGCAACATCTTTGGCGTCAGCGCGGCCGACGGGCCGTCGTAGACCACCTTGCCGTTGCGCAGCGCCACCACGCGCGGGCAATAGCGCATCGCCACGTCCACCTGATGCAGCGACACCACCACGGCCACCTTGCGGGTGCGGTTGATCTGCGAAAGCAACGTCATCACACGGCGCGACGACTCGGGATCGAGCGATGCGATCGGCTCGTCGGCCAGGATGACGCGGGCGTTCTGCACCAGCGTCCGCGCAATCGCGGCGCGCTGCTGCTGACCACCCGACAACGTCGAGGCGCGCTGAAACGCATAGTCGTCTATACCAACCTGGGCCAAGGCATCAAGGCCGGCTTGTACTTCATCCGCCTTGAAAAAGCGGATCAGGCTGCGCCACTTGGGCACGCGGGTCAGCATGCCGACCAGCACGTTGGTAATCACCGGCAGGCGGCCCACCAGGTTGAACTGCTGAAATACGAAACCAATCTCCGCGCGTACCTTGCGGATATCGCGCGCCAGACGACCGTTGCGCTGCACCGTGCGGCCGTTGACGAGAATCTCGCCAGAACCGGCGTCACCAGCGACAAAGCCGGCCATATGGCGCAGCAGCGTCGATTTGCCCGAGCCCGAGGCGCCCAGCAGGGCAACCATCTCGCCGGGGGCGATGTGCAGCGTGACGTCGTCAAGCGCCTTGCGGTCCGCGCGGAACGACTTGCTCAGGCCGCGGACTTCGATTGCATGCGTCATGTCGACTCCCTTGCTTGAATGACTTGCGCATTCTGGCGAGGGTGGATGACAGAACGATGACTTTAGGCAGAGGTTTTCCGATGTTCGGACAGGGGTGCGCGATGGAGCGCAGCGGGAGGCAGGGCGCTGAAATCGATTTCAGGCGACGGTTTTCCCCTCCCGCGGCGGGGAGGGGCAAGGCAACCGTTACATCAGGATGATGTCGTACTGTTCCTGGTGGAACGTCGATTCCACCTGCAGCGAGATGGGCTTGCCGATGAAGTCGCCGAGCATCGCAAGGTGCTGGCTTTCTTCCTCAAGGAACAGGTCGATGACTTCCTGCGAGGCAAGGATGCGGAACTCGCGCGGATTGAACTGCCGCGACTCGCGCATGATTTCGCGCAGGATGTCATAGCAGATCGTGCGAGCGGTCTTGACCTGGCCCTTGCCGGTGCAGACCGGGCACTGCTCGCACAGCACGTGTGCCAGCGATTCGCGCGTGCGCTTGCGCGTCATCTCCACCAGTCCGAGCTGCGAAAAACCGTTCACCGTGATGCGCGTGCGATCTCGTGACAGCGCGCGCTTCAGTTCCGAGAGCACCGCATCGCGATGCTCCAGGTTCTCCATGTCGATGAAGTCGATGATGATGATGCCGCCCAGGTTGCGCAGGCGCAGCTGGCGCGCGATGGTGTGCGCGGCTTCGAGGTTGGTCT
>DAIOET010000688.1:0-2184 GCA_036746135.1 Cupriavidus sp. | reverse complement strand
TCATGGGTGTCACGTTCTGCGCCGTGGCCGCCGAACACCCGCTGGCCACGCATGCCGCCGCCAACAATCCGGCGCTGGCCGCATTCATCGACGAATGCAAGCATGGCTCGGTCATGGAAGCCGATATGGCGACCATGGAAAAGAAGGGTATGCCCACCGGCCTGAAGGTCACGCATCCGCTGACCGGCGAGCAGGTGGAAGTCTGGGTCGGCAACTACGTGCTGATGAGCTACGGCGATGGCGCCGTGATGGGCGTGCCGTCGCATGACGAGCGCGACTTCGCGTTTGCGAAGAAGTACAACCTGCCGATCAAGCAGGTCATCGACGTCAAGGGCCAGCCGTATTCGACCGACGCCTGGCAGGAATGGTACGGCGACAAGGAGCACGGTACCTGCATCCACAGCGGCAAGTACGACGGACTGGGCTACCAGGCGGCTGTCGATGCCATCGCCGCCGATCTGGCCGCCAAGGGTCTGGGCGAGAAGAAGGTGACGTGGCGCCTGCGCGACTGGGGCATCTCGCGCCAGCGTTACTGGGGCACGCCGATTCCGCTGATCCATTGCGACAGCTGCGGCGTGGTGCCCGTGCCCGAGAAAGACCTGCCCGTGGTGCTGCCGGAAGACCTGGTGCCGGACGGCACCGGCAATCCGCTGAACAAGGATGCGCGCTTTCTGGAATGCACCTGCCCGTCGTGCGGCAAGCCGGCGCGACGCGAGACCGACACGATGGATACGTTCATCGATTCGTGCTGGTACTACATGCGCTATACGTGCCCGGACGCCGCCACGATGGTGGACGCCCGCAACGACTACTGGATGCCGATGGACCAGTACATCGGTGGCATCGAGCACGCAATCCTGCACCTGCTGTACGCGCGTTTCTGGACCAAGGTCATGCGTGACCTGGGCCTGGTCAAATTCAGCGAGCCGTTCACGAACCTGCTCACGCAGGGCATGGTGCTGAACGAGACGTTCTACCGCGAAGATGTATCGGGCAAGAAGACCTGGTACAACCCGGCCGAGGTCGATGTCCAGACGGATGAGCGCGGCCGCCCCGTGGGCGCCACGCTGAAGGCCGACGGCCAGCCGGTGGTGATCGGTGGTGTGGAAAAGATGTCGAAGTCGAAGAACAACGGCATCGACCCGCAGGCGCTGATCGACCTGCATGGCGCCGACACCGCGCGCCTGTTCGTGATGTTTGCCGCGCCGCCGGAGCAGCAGCTCGAGTGGAGCGGTTCGGGCGTGGAAGGCGCTTCGCGCTTCCTGCGTCGCGTGTGGAATTACGGCTACGCCAACGCCCAGGCGATTCGCGACGGTGCCGGCACGCAGCCGGTAGCCGCGGACGCCGATCTGCGCCGGGAACTGTATACGGTGCTCAAGCAGGCCAACTACGACTACGAACGTATTCAGTACAACACCGTGGTGTCCGCCACGATGAAGATGCTGAACGCGCTGGAAGACGCCAAGACCGCGTCGCCGGCCGCGCGCCGCGAAGGCTTCAGCATTCTGCTGCGCACGTTGTACCCGGTGGTTCCGCACATCGCCCACGGCCTGTGGAGCGAACTCGGATACGCGGCGGAAGCCGGCGACATCCTCGACGCCGCCTGGCCGCAGGTGGACGAGGGCGCGCTGGTGCGCAGCGAGATCGATCTCGTGCTGCAGATCAACGGCAAGGTTCGCGGCAGCCTGACGGTACCGGCCGACGCCGACCGCGCGGCTATCGAGGCAGTGGCCGCCAACAGCGAGATCGTGGCGAAGTTCGCCAACGGCGCCGCGCCCAAGAAGATCGTGGTGGTACCGGGCCGGCTCGTCAACGTGGTGCTCTGAGCCCACCTCTAACCAGGAAACACGGCAATGGATCGACCGGACATGGGACGCCGCGGATTTCTCGCCATCGGAGCAGCTATGGCGGCGGCTACCGGCTTGCTGGCCGGTTGCGGCTTTCATATGCGCGGCAATGCCGATTTTGCGTTCAAGCGGCTCTATATCGGCTTGCCGGTCAATTCGCTGATGGGATCGGACCTGCGCCGCAACATCCGCAGCGGCTCGGATACGGTGATCGTCGAAGACCAGAAGGACGCCGACGCGCTGCTCGACGTCCTGGCCGATACGCGCGCCAAGTCGATCCTCTCGATCACGGCCCAGGGCGTGGTGCGCGAATACCGCCTGACCCAGCGTTTCAGCT
>DAIOET010000687.1:0-2184 GCA_036746135.1 Cupriavidus sp. | reverse complement strand
CGGCTGTGCGGAGCGCGCAGCGTCTGCGCGCCGCTGAACGGCGCAAAGAATGGAATGCGCGCCTGGTTGACCTGCGGCAGCACGGCCTGGCTGGTGGGCGTGCCCACGTATCCGAACAGTGCGAAGACCCGGTCTTCCTCGATCAGCTTCTTCGTATTCTTGACGGCGTCGTCGGGTTCATAGGCGTCGTCCAGCACCTTGAGTTCGATCTTGCGGCCGAACACGCCACCGTGGCTGTTGATGTAGTCGAAGTAGAGGCGGGCGCCGGCGTTCATCTGCTTGCCCAGCACGGCCGTGGGGCCGGACAGCGCGGCCGATTGGCCCAGCAGGATCGTGTCGGCGGTCACGCCGGCCTCGGCGGGCGTGGTATTGGCGGCAAACGCGGCGCCAGACGCGCCACCGGCCGCGAGCGCGGCCGCCATCATCAGGCCGACAAACTGCCGGCGCTGGACCCCAGAAGTGAAACCCATGTGAATCCCCGTCAAAAATCCGTAAAACGTTTATCGTTGCTTATTGCTGCTTTCGGACCCCGCGGACCCCGTCCGGATCTTGTGCCGGTACGGGTCCCGGCCCCATCGGGCCGGACAGAACCGGGCGGGCCCGGACTGCGCCGGCACATCATAATCGAATACAATCGGAGCCAAACAATTTCTCCCGGTCCGGAATGTTCGGCCGAGGCCACTGCGCCACAGTCGTCGTTGACAAGCGCGCAGGCCATCCGCCCCGCAATGCCCGCACCGGGCGCCCCCACAGCCTGATCGCCCGCCCTTCCGCTATGGCCACCCGCATCGTTCGTGCCGCTTGTCCCCATGATTGCCCCGATACCTGTGCCCTGCTCGTCACCGTCGAGGATGGCCGCGCCACCAAGGTAGCGGGTGACCCGGACCATCCCAATACGGGAGGCGTGCTTTGCACCAAGGTGTCGCGCTACACCGAGCGTACGTATCACCCCGACCGTGTGCTGACCCCGCTGCGGCGGGTCGGCAAGAAGGGCGAGGGCAAGTTCGAACCGATCTCGTGGGACGAGGCGCTCGGCGAGATCGCCACACGGCTGACGGCCATCGCCGCTCGTAATCCCGAGGCGATCGTCCCGTACAGCTACGCGGGCACGATGGGCCTGGTGCAGGGCGAAAGCATGGCCGCGCGCTTCTTCCACAAGCTTGGTGCGTCGCTGCTCGATCGCACGATCTGTGCCAATGCCGGCGCCACGGCGCTGCGCTACACCTACGGCGCGAGCGTCGGGATGGACATGGAGCAGGTGGTCGATGCCAAGCTCGTGATCATCTGGGGCGGCAACCCGATTGCATCGAACCTGCACTTCTGGACCCGTGCTCAGGAGGCCAAGCGCCGTGGCGCCACGCTGGTGGCGATCGATCCGTATCGGTCGCTGACGGCCGAGAAGTGCCACCGCCATATCGCGCCGATGCCCGGCACCGATGGCGCGCTGGCGCTGGCGATGATCCATATCCTGATCCGCGACGGCCTGCTGGACCACGACTACATCGCGCAGCACACGGTGGGATTCGACGCGCTGCGTGAGCGCGCGATGGATTTCCCGCCCGCCCGCGCGGCGGAGATCTGCGGCGTGGCCGTCGAGGACATCGAATGGCTGGCTGGCCTGTATGGCCAGCTCGCGGTCACGGAGCGCCAGCCCGTGGCCATCCGCCTGAACTATGGCGTGCAGCGCGTGCGCGGTGGCGGCCAGGCGGTTCGTGCCGTGGCCTGCCTGCCGTCGCTGGTAGGGGCGTGGCGCCATGCGGCCGGCGGCCTGCAACTGTCCACGTCGGGTTTCTTCCCGGTCGACAATGCAACGCTGCAGCGCCCCGACCTGCTGCCGAACTGGCCGCAAGTGCCGCGCACCGTGAACATGAGCACGATCGGTGACGCGCTGCTGGACGATGGCATGCGCGGCAATGGCCCGAAGATCGAGGCAGTCGTGGTCTACAACAGCAATCCCGTGGCGGTGGCGCCGGAATCGACCAAGGTGGCACAGGGTTTCGGGCGCGAAGACCTGTTCACGGTGGTGCTGGAACACTTCCGTACCGACACCGCTGACCACGCGGACATCGTGCTGCCGGCCACCACGCAGCTGGAACACGTGGATGTGCACAAGACTTACGGTCACGTGTACTTCATGGCCAACAACCAGTCCGTGGCACCGCTGGGCCAGGCGCTGCCGAACAC
>DAIOET010000686.1:0-2197 GCA_036746135.1 Cupriavidus sp. | reverse complement strand
AGTGCTGTTCGCGCGCGTGGGCCAGGCCGTCCACCCCGTCGCGGGCCAGGTCCGCCACAAAGCCGGACTCGGTAAGTCCCTTGAGCAGATAATCGCCCGCCTTCGGTTCATCTTCGACAATCAGGATACGCATGGTGATTCACTTCACGGACCGGCGGTGCGCCAGCCCCGCCTTTCTGGTTTATTGCAAAACCTAGACACTATCCGAGGTTAGCCGCATTTTGTCGAACATTGCACGAATGTCATCGTGAATTAGCGAACTTTCTGATCTAAACACAGTACAATGCCCGCTGCCCTGTCTAGGGCAACTGCGGCGCCCCCTTCGCGCAGATCCTGATCCATTCCCCCGATGAAACGTCTGTTTGCCAGTTCCCTGTTGTGTCTTGCCATGTTCGCGTTGCCGGCCCACGGTGCCACTGCGGCGATCATGACGGTATGCGACGTGGGCGAGGCCGTGGGGCTGTCGATGCCGGAACGCCATGCAGCCATCAAGGCCGAAGCGGAAGCCGGCATGGACCAGATGGAACACGCGCGCTGCGACGAAGCTTCTGCCGGCCAGGGCCGTGAAATTCCGGTCTGGCACGATGCGCACCCGGCAGGCGGCACGACTGACCAGCCCTCGGAATCTTCCCATCACGCGCATCTGGGCGCCGGTCAATGCCACGGCTGCGGCACCGAAGCGGCCAACACCGCGCTGCTGATCGAACTTCCCCTCGCCGCCCTGCAACACCAGCGCCACGCGCTGCCGCTGATCAGCCCTGTCAGCGTCGCAAACCAGCTCCCCCTCTCCGGCGACAAGTCGATCGCCCGCCACTGCTGATACACCGGGTACGACGAAATACGTGCGACGAATCGCGCCGCCCACGATTGGATGTGGGTGCGAAGGCGATGGTCTTTCGTATGAGGAAACGTGCGACGCCCGGCCTTAGCTGCGCGCCATGAAGATGCGGATCATCATCGATCCACGACGAATGCTCGCAGTGAGATCGCTGGCCGTGGAGGCATGACCAGCGGCCCTTGCTCAATGCACTGAAAGACGAATCTCAGTCGACGCGATAGAAATCGATCGATTGCCCGGCATTGACGGCGCGTTGCAGCCAGTCGGGGTATTCGCCGGTACCGTCCCAGGTCTGACCCATTGCGTTGCGATACATCACACGCGCCACCGTACTCTCGGCGGCGGGCGCGGCGGCCTCGTGCAAGGCAGGCTCGACGTCGGCACCTTCATCGTGATCGGCAAAGCAGCCGGCTTCGACAAGATGGTCGAACGTCAGGCCGTGATGATCCATCTGCTCGTGGATCCACGCCACAGCGGCTTGTTTGGCTGAATCAGACTCGGACATGACTTATCGTGCGCGCCCGCCGCCGTGTGGGCGGGCTGGAGAAATCGATTGGGGGAAAGGCTCGCGCAGGAAATCGGCGAGCCAGACTCGGATTCTACAGGGTGTTGGGCCTGGCATCGGCGGAATCGTCTGAAAACCTTGTTCAGCGATGGCCTTGCTCGCGTGCGCGCCATGCATGTCGAATTGCTGCCAAACGTATGACATCAATGTCATGCATGGGTCATCTTACCGTGAGTGCCCCCTGCCTACACTGCTGTCCAAGGTCGCTCAGCGGCCGGAGTCGACTACAGACTGCCTCGATCCTCGAACCAAGCATCTCGAACCCCAGGAGTACCTCATGTTCAAGAAAGCCCTGCTCTACACCGCCCTTGCCACCACACTCGCAGGCGCCGCCACGATGGCCAACGCCGCACCGCGCGATCCGTTCACCGACGGCGCGCGTGTGACCAACCGCGATGGCTACGTGGATCGCCTTGGCACGCGCGATGTGTTCACCGATGGCGCACGCGATGTGCGCGACGCGCGCAATCCGTTTGTCGATGGCGCGCACGATGTACGCGATGCACGCAGCCCGTTCACTGACGGTGCCTGATGCATGCTCCGATGTAAGCCCCTCGTGGGCTGATACGGCCTGACCAGGCCGCCGGCGGCGCTCAATGCGCCGCCAACTCTTTTATGAACTGCGCGGCCGGCACCGGCCTTCCAAGCAGATAACCCTGCAGCGCATCGCACCCCAGCCCTGCCAGGAACGACCGCTGCGCAGCGGTTTCCACCCCTTCCGCCACCACCTGCAGGTTCAACGTGCGGCCCAGCGCGACGATGGCCGACACGATCGCCGCATCCTCCGAATCTTC
>DAIOET010000685.1:0-2212 GCA_036746135.1 Cupriavidus sp. | reverse complement strand
CCATCCAAGGCCAGATCCTCTACGAGATGCAGACGCTGTGCCGCGAGTCGGGCACGGCACTGATCTGGATCACGCACGACCTGTCCGTGGTCGCCGGCCTGGCCGACAAGGTCTGCGTGATGTACGCGGGCAAGATCGTCGAATCGGGCGATGTCCGCCAGGTGCTGGAGCGTCCCGAGCATCCGTACACGCACGGGCTGATCGGCTCGGCGCCGTCGCGTAACCCGCGCGGCGCACCACTGCGGCAGATTCCCGGCATGACCCCTTCGCTGCTGAATCTTCCGGGCGGCTGCTCGTTCCGCAATCGATGCCCCTACGCCACGGATGTTTGCAAGACCGACCCGCCGCTGGAGATTTCGCCAGACGGCCGCCAGTTGCGCTGCTTCCACCCGGTGCATGTCCAGCAGGAGGCCGCATGAGTACCCCAGTCATCGATACGCCGAACGCAGCCGCATCGCACGTGACGGCCGACACGGTCACGCCGCCGGCGCCACTGCTGGAACTGCGCGGCGTTTCCAAGCGCTTCGTCAAAACGCTCGACGTGGCGGCCAAGATCGCCAATGTGTTCGGCGCGAAGCAAAAGATGGAAGTCGTGCACGCCGTCGACAAGGTGGACCTGGCCATCCGCACCGGTGAGGTGGTTGGTCTGGTCGGCGAATCCGGATGCGGCAAATCGACGCTTGGCCGCATGGCGGTGGGCCTGCATTCGCTGACCGAAGGCGAGCGGCTCTGGCGCGGCACGGACCTGGATCGCCTGCCGCCGGACAAGCGGCGCGAGAAACAACTGGCGATCCAGATGATCTTCCAGGACCCCTATGCGTCGCTGAACCCGCGCCTGCGCGTGCTCGATATCGTCGGCGAGGCGCCCGTGGTGCATGGCATGGTGGAAAAGGGCGCGCAGCAGGCCTACGTGGAAGACATGCTCGTGCGGGTGGGCATGGACCCGACGGTGCTGCGACGGTTTCCGCATCAGTTCTCGGGTGGGCAGCGGGCGCGTGTCGGTATTGCGCGGGCGTTGGCGGTCAAGCCGGAGTTTCTTGTCTGCGATGAATCCGTGGCGGCGCTCGACGTGTCGATCCAGGCTCAGGTCCTGAACCTCTTCATGCGCCTGCGCGAAGAGTTGAACCTGACCTATCTGTTCATCAGCCACGACCTGGGCGTGGTCAAGCACATCAGCGACCGGGTGGTGATCATGTATCTGGGGCGCGTGGTGGAGTCGGCCCCGACCGAGGAAGTCTTTGCCTCCCCGAATCACCCGTACACGCAGGCATTGCTGGCGGAAGCACCGAAGCTGGAGGTCGGCAAGAAGACGTATGTGGCGATCCGCGGCGAAATTCCGTCACCGCTCAATCCGCCGATGGGCTGCCACTTTCATCCGCGCTGCCCGCACGCGATGCCGCGCTGCAAGGAGGAACAGCCGGTGTTGAAGGAGATCGCGCCGCTAAGGTGGTCAGCGTGCCATTTGAATGACATGACCTGAGGTGAGGTTGGAGAGAGGGCGAAGCCAGCAAGGCCGTTCCATCAACGACGAGTCGTGATTTGAACCGCCACGCCCTCCCGTCCAACCCTTCCCCCCTGCATAGCAGAGGGGAGTACAACGACAGCAATTCACCAATCAGCGAATCACCACGCCACGCGAATTGATGATCGTCATTTCGACGAACTTCGAGCCCACGTGGTTATCGGGACCGAACTGGACGATGAACCCGCCCAGGTCGACGTTGCGCATGCTTTCCACGGCCGTCACAAAGCGGTCGCGCGTCAGATCCTTGCCGGCGCGGCGCAAGCCTTCCACGAACGCCTTGGCGCCGATAAAGCCTTCGATACTGGCATAGTCGAACTCGTTCTGCTTGCCGGCGGCCTGCAGCAGACGCAGATACTCGCGCACGACCGGCAGCGTGGCATTGCCCGGATGCGGCATCACCTGCGAGATGATCACGCCGCTGCCTTGCGGGCCGACTTCCTTGGCCAGCGCCTGCGTGCCGACGAACGACACGTTGTAGAACTGCCCGCTATAGCCGCGCCGCAGTGCCTCTTTCACGAAGGAGCCTGCCGTGCGGTATGCGCTGATCAGAACAACGGCATCGGGCTTGGCCTTCATGGCCTCCTGCATCGCGTCGCCGATTTCCACGGTGTTGCGGACCACGCTGGATTGGGCCACCAGCACTACGCCGCTATCGGCGGGCAGCGCCTTGACGGCGTGTTCGATACC
>DAIOET010000684.1:0-2212 GCA_036746135.1 Cupriavidus sp. | reverse complement strand
ACCATCGCCGCCTTCGAATCGAGCATCGCCTCGTCCATGTTGATGTCGATGATCTGCGCGCCGTTCTCGACCTGCTGGCGGGCCACCGCCAGCGCCTCGTCGAACTGGCCGTTCAGGATCATGCGGGCGAATGCCTTGGAACCGGTGACGTTGGTGCGCTCGCCGACGTTGACGAACAGCGTGTCGTCATCGATCGTGAACGGTTCCAGGCCGGACAGGCGCATCGGACGCGGGGGCAGGTTTTGCTGGCTCATGATGTCTGTTCTCTAATGCTCGGTGCGTGCGATGGTTCAGGCTGCCTGTCCGGCATCGTCGCGGTATTGGCCGGGCCACGTGCGCGGCGCCTTGTTTGCCACGCTGCGCGCGATCGCGGCGATATGGTCGGGCGTGGTGCCGCAGCAGCCGCCCACCAGGTTCACCAGGCCCGATGCGGCGAACTCCTCCACCAGCGCCGAAGTGACCTCGGGCGTTTCGTCGAAGCCCGTGTCGCTCATCGGATTCGGCAGGCCGGCGTTCGGGTAGCACGACACCGCGGCGTCGCACACCTTGGCCAGTTCGGCGATGTACGGACGCATCAGCGTGGCGCCCAGTGCGCAGTTCAGGCCGAACGTGACCGGCTTGGCATGGCGCAGGCTGTTCCAGAATGCTTCGACGGTCTGGCCGGACAGGATGCGGCCCGAGGCATCGGTCACGGTGCCCGAGATCATCACGGGCACGCGCTCGCCGGTGTCCTCGAACAACTGGTCGATGGCGAACAGCGCGGCCTTGGCGTTCAGCGTGTCGAAGATCGTTTCGACCAGGAAGACATCGGCGCCGCCGTCGAGCAGGCCCTTGCCCTGTTCGTAGTACGAATCGCGCAGTTCTTCGAACGTGACGTTGCGCGCGCCAGGATCGTTGACGTCGGGGCTGATGCTCGCGGTCTTCGGCGTCGGGCCGAAAGCGCCGGCCACGAAGCGCGGCTTGTCGGGCGTGCTGTACTTGTCGCAGGCGGCGCGCGCAAGCCTGGCGGCCTCGACGTTCATTTCGTACGCCAGTTCCGCCATCTTGTAGTCTTCCTGCGCCACGCGCGTCGCGCCGAACGTGTTCGTCTCGATCAGGTCCGCGCCGGCGGCCAGGTATTGCTCGTGGATTTCGCTGATGACCTGCGGACGTGTCAGCAGCAGCAGTTCGTTGTTGCCCTTCACGTCGATCGAATGGTCGGCAAAGCGCGTGCCGCGATACTCGGCCTCACCGAGCTTGTAGCGCTGGATCATCGTGCCCATCGCGCCATCGAGGATCAGGATGCGTTCGCGCAGCAGACGGGGCAGGCTGGCAGCCCGGGTATAGGGGCGGGAGATCGATTGGACAGCGCTCATGGTGGGGCTTGGTTGATGTCGCGCCCGACCGGCAAAGGCCGGGACGTGCGCAATTTGGGCAAGAGGGCGATTTTATCAGGTAGATCAATGGATTGCGGACTGCCTGCCGATGATGGCCCGCGGCTTCGGGCACGGTTGTCAGCGGAAGTCGCCCCGCCTACACTGGGAGACGTATTCGCCACGAATTCCGACCGGTTCCCATGCAACATCTGAGCCCCAACGACGCCCGCGCCCTGCTGGACGCCGAACCCGACGCGCTGTTCATCGACTGCCGCAGCGAGATGGAGTATCTGTTCGTCGGCCATCCGCAAGGCGCGCACAACGTGCCGTGGAACGATGGCCCCGACTGGGAGGTCAATCCGCACTTCGTCCAGGCGGTGAAGAAGCTGGCCGGCCATGTGTCCGCCCGGCCCGTGCTGCTGATCTGCCGCAGCGGCAACCGCTCTTCGGCGGCCGCGCGTGCGCTGGAAGGCGCCGGCTTCACCACCGTCTACAACGTCCTGCATGGCTTCGAAGGCGACCTGGACGCACAGCGCCACCGCAATACGATCAACGGCTGGCGGCACGACGGCCTGCCCTGGGAACAGTATTGATCGCTATTCCCGAATTTCCGCGCCGGAATGAAAACACCCGCTCGGCGAGCGGGTGTTTTGCTTGGGGATGAACCGATAACGCTCAGTGCATCACCAGCGGATTGTTCATGACGGTGTCGAACTTGCCTAGAAACTCGTCGACTTCCTCCACGGATGGCTCGCTTTCGATCAGACGCGTCACGTCGGCGCGGAAGGTCTCGGCCATATGACCGCCGAGGAAAATTTCGCGTTTCAGGTTCTTGTCGACGATTTCGTAGCCGCCCG
>DAIOET010000683.1:0-2215 GCA_036746135.1 Cupriavidus sp. | reverse complement strand
TTCAGGAACCACCATGCAGGACCTCGGACTCTCCCACCTCTGGTCGCAAGGCGATTTCGTCATGCGCGCGACCGCCATCATTCTGCTGATCATGTCGCTGCTGTCGTGGATCGTGATTCTCACCAAGGCGTGGGATCTGGTCCGCCTCAAGAAGATGGCGCATGGCGCCGAAAAGCGCTTCTGGCACTCGGACGACTTCGACCACGCGCTCGACACGCTTGGCGCCAGCGAATCCAACCCGTTCCGCACGCTGGCCGTCACCGGCAAGGAAGCCGCGCAGCATCACCGCGCCAGCCAGCCGCAACTGCATGACGCACTGGATATCTCGGACTGGCTGACCCGCTCGCTCAAGAGCTCGATCGACGAAGCCGTGGCCCGCATGCAATCGGGTCTCGCAGTGCTGGCCTCGGTCGGTTCGACCGCACCGTTCGTCGGCCTGTTCGGCACCGTGTGGGGTATCTATCACGCGCTGATCGGCATTGGCGCCTCGGGCGTTCCGACCATCGACAAGGTGGCTGGTCCCGTGGGCGAGGCCCTGATCATGACCGCCTTCGGTCTGGCCGTGGCCATCCCCGCCGTGCTGGGCTACAACGCGCTGAGCCGCGGCAACAAGGGCGTGATCAGCAAGCTGAACCGCTTTGCGCACGACCTGCACGCCTACTTTGTGACCGGCGCCCGCGTGCGTCCGACCTCCGCGACCCGCGCCACCGACGATGCGTCGATGCGCCTGGCCGTCAAGAACTGAGCGCGGATTCGTCGCGCCCAAAGGAAAGCATAATGGCATTCGGCACTCTCGACGGAGACGATGACGAGGTGATGAGTGAGATCAACATGACGCCACTGGTGGACGTCATGCTGGTGCTGCTGATCATCTTCATCATCACGATTCCCGTCATCAACCACGCGGTCAAGATCGACTTGCCGCGTGCAACGAACCAGCCCAACGACACAAAGCCGCAGAGCATCAACGTTTCCGTGGATGCCCAGGGCAAGGTGTTCTGGAACCAGGAAGCAGTGGACGAGGCGCAGCTGGAGCAACGCATCGCGGAAGCCGCCCAGCAGCAGCCGCAGCCTGAGCTGCACCTGCGTGCCGACCGCGAAGTGCGCTACGAGCGCGTGGCTGAAGTCATGGCCGCCGCACAGCACGGCGGCCTCGGCAAGATCGGCTTCATTACCGAACCGAAGCACTGATCGGCTGCATCGTTTCGCGATAGAAGGGGCACCCTGCGGGGTGCCCTTTTTGCATTTGCGAGAAGCCTCGCGAGACGGCATGTCCGGAGGTGAATCCCGTCAGCGTGGCAATGATTTCGTCACAGATGTAACTTCACTCCAAGTTGCTTGTAATGATAACGGTTCTCATTTAAGATCTTGTTCATCGTGATTCGCACCGGCGAATCCAAGCAGACATCCCGTCCAGACGGAACACTTCGAACGGAGAAGACCATGAGCACCTTGAGCCTGCCGCTGTCGCAACCGCGTGAAGTCACGCGCCGCCGCCTTTCCCTGCGTCGCGTGGAGGTTGCCCCGCAGGCCCGCCGCGAAACGGCCGGGGCATCGTCGGCACTGGAATCGGTCAAGTCGGCCGTTGCCGCCCTGCCCGCCCGCCTGGAAGCGCTGATGCGCCAGGCGCCGGCCAGCAACGTCGACGCCCAGGCCGTGCCACTGGAAGCCATCATGCAAGGCGCCACGACGCTGCCAATCCTGCATAACGGCGACGTCTATACGCTGCGCGTGACGCGCTACGGCAAGCTGATCCTGACCAAGTAACGCGGGATCGCCTGCGAGCTTTGTAAAGACTTTTGTGGGGACCACCCGCCAACGGGTGTTGGGCAGTAGCCAGACGATCGGAACCCCCAATCAGGCAAGCATTCCAAACCCCTTGCCCGACTGGCCGATGCCAGCCATGCCATCTTTTTATTCCGCCCCGCAGGCATTGCGCCTGCGGGGCTTTTTACTATGTGTCTGCCGCGCTAAGCCGTAGAGGCCAAGGGCGATCAGATACCAAGGGCCGCGATGCCGGCGCGCGCAATCTGCGCGTCTTCGGTCGACTTCACACCCGACACGCCAACGGCACCCACCACCTGGTTGTTCACGACGATGGGTACACCACCCTCGAGCATGCCGTGCAGCACAGGCGCCGTCATGAACGAGTAGCGGCCATTGTTGATCATGTCTTCGTAGATCTTCGATTCGCGACGGCCCAGCGACGCCGTGC
>DAIOET010000682.1:0-2216 GCA_036746135.1 Cupriavidus sp. | reverse complement strand
CGAACTCGCGCCGCATGCCCGGTACCAGGAACGAGACGTTCAGCATGTGGATCTGATCCGGAAGAATGTGTTCACGGAACCGTCCGTCAAACGTCATGATGGTGTCGTAGGCAACGGAGCCGCAGATCAGGCTGGACATCTCTTCTCCAAACGAAACGGCCGTGTGTCTAGCCGCAACAGATACGTTAAATAATTCCGCCCGTGCATGACGGGCGGAAGTGCTTGTACAACTGTGTGCTAACGCACAGATTACTTCAGGGCGGCCAAGGCAGCGTCGTAGTTCGGTTCCTGCTTGATCTCGGGCACCAGCTCGCTGTATTTGACCGCGTCATTTTCGTCGACCACCACCACCGCGCGTGCGCACACGCCGGCCAGCGGGCCCGACTTGATGTCGACACCGTAGGCGTTCTTGAAGTCGGCGCCGCGCATCGTCGACAGCGTGACCACATTGGCCAGGCCTTCGGCCGTGCAGAAGCGGCCCATAGCGAACGGCAGGTCGGCCGAGATCGTCAGCACCACCGTGTTGGCCAGGCTGCTGGCGGCCTCGTTGAACTTGCGCGCGGATGCCTGGCAGACGGGCGTGTCCAGGCTCGGCACGATGTTCAGCACCTTGCGCTTGCCGGCGAAGTCGGCCAGCGTCACGTCCTTCAGATCCTTGCCAACCAGCGAGAAGGCCGGGGCCTTGTCGCCAGCGTGAGGAAACTTGCCGCCTACTTCGATGGCGTTGCCGCCGAGGGTCACATTGCTCATGGTTGCTCCTGTCAGGAAGATACGGCCCGCCGGTTCGGTACATTGCCGGCCGGCGTGGCGGGGGGCGATGGAATTCAGGGGTAGAAAATCAGCACGCGGTAGTTGGCCGCTGACTGCTGAGTCCGGAATCGTACCCGAACCGGTAGCTCGCTGCCCGCGCGCAGGCCCGTGGCGACAAAGCCGCGCTGGGCTGGCTCCAGGTACTCGGTCGGCTGCAGCACGCGGCGCAGCAGCAACTGATCCTGCAGATCTGTCATCACGAGTTCGATGGCCGGCAGCGCCGTGGTGGCGCGACCCTGGTTGCGCAGCGTGACGGCGAGCTGATAGACGTCGGTGCCTTCGTCCTGTTTCTGCAACTGGGAGCTGTCGATGCGCAGCGCATCGAGATCGCGCCACGGCGGCACATCGCAGCCGAACGGTGCGCAGGCTGCCTCAAGTACCGGGCGCAGCACCGGCAGGCTGCCGGCGATCTGGCTGCGTGCCAGGTAGACGCCCTGAATCAGGATGCCCAGACCCAGCACGACTGCCACCGCGCGCATCCATGTGCGCTTGCTGCCGGGCACCGATACCTGGGCACGCGGCGTGCGCGCCTGTTCGCGTTCGCGCGTATGCCGCAGGAAATCGGGCGCAAAGACCGGTCCCGAGGGCGCCGCGGCGTCGTCCTGGCGCAACCAGTGGCGCGTGGTGGTCTCGCGTGCGACGGCGTCAGGTGTGCCATCGCGGGGCGTGACGCCCAGATCGTGCTCGATGACGTCCTTCGCCTGGGCGGCCCAGGCTTCCGCCTCGGGGTCGGCCGGGTCCGCCGTGCGAAGGAAACCGCTTGCGCTGGGCACCTCTTCGTTCTTCGGGAACGGCTCCGAAATGCTCAGCGGTGCGGCGGCGGGCTCGTGAGATGCCTGCGCGGCTTCGACATCGGGCAGCACCGGTGCCTCGGATGCCAGGACGGTGTGATCTGCCTCGCCTTCATCGGCGGCATCGGGCATTTCCGGCGCAATTGCCTCGGACGCCGGATTGGCCGTTGGCGTATCGCCTGGCCGGAGTGGCGGCCAGCTTGCCTTGGCACTGTACGCGCCGTATGGCGGCAAGCCCGACGGATTTTTCGGCGCAAACGCAGCGGCAGGGTCAAGCGAGGAATGCGCGGCAGGCGACGGGGCTGGCGATGGCGTCGATGGCGTCGATGGCGACTGCCGCAGCGGCTCATCGTCGAATGCCGAATGGTTGAGCGTGGGCCAGGGAGTGGGCGGCGTCGTGAGCGGCGTCTCTACGTCCACATCCGGCGTGGTTGCCGGTGCCGATGCTTCGCTCGGTGCGGGCTCGACGTCGTCAGCGGGCAAGGCGGTGCTGGCTGGCGCGAATGTTTCCGCTTCCGCTTCCGCTGATTGCAGGGCTTCCGAGGATTCCTCGGCCTCATCGGGTGCTGCGGGTGCTGAGGATGCTTCGAACTCGGCCGGCTGTGCTGGCTCCAC
>DAIOET010000681.1:0-2219 GCA_036746135.1 Cupriavidus sp. | reverse complement strand
TGCGCGCGTTTCGCTGACCTGCGCCAGCATCGCCAGCGCCTGTTCGTAGAACACCTTGCCCGCCGCGGTCAGGCTGGTGGGATAGCTCGACCGGTCGATCAGTTCGGTGCCCACCCACGCCTCCAGCGACTGGATCCGCCGCGAGAACGCCGGCTGCGTGACATGCCGCAGCTCCGCCGAGCGCGAGAAGCTGTGCGTCTCGGCCAGGCTGACAAAATCTTCAAGCCATTTGATTTCCATGCCGCGGATTATCGCCTGCTCGTGCCGGGCTTGGCGCGCGAACAATTATTTTCCGTATTCTTGCATTTCATTAGAACAGGATTACCATTACGGCTAATTTTGGACGATATCTTGCATGCTGGTGCTCCGGAGCCGCTCTTAAGATGAACGCTATTGCACTTCAACAAGAACGAGCCAGCCATGTCAGCCGCAACAGCCCCCCAGACGTCGTCCGACTCCCCCCTGTCCCTGCTGGCTTCCGGGATGGAAGCCTCGCTGGCCCAAAGCGCCCGCATGGTGGCCGCTCACGTGGCGGCGAGCCTGCCCGACGTCGATACGCTGCTGGCCAGCCTGCCGCCCGGCGCGCTCGAAGGCAGCCCCGACAACTACACGCGCCATCTGGTGCATGCCGATCCGTACGAGCGCTTTTCCGTGATGGTGCTGGTCTGGCGCCCCGGTCAGCACAGCCCGGTGCACGGCCATCGCACCTGGTGCGCCTACCGCGTGCTGCGCGGCACGCTGTCCGAGCGCCACTACCGCTGGAACCCGGAAAACCGCACGGCCACGCAGGTGGGTGCCGTGACGCGCGAGGTCGGAGACACGTTCAGCGTGCCCGCCGGCCTGCAGCATATCCACGCCCTGGGCAACGACAGCAACACCGTAGCCGTGTCGCTTCATATCTACGGCGTGGAGCAGGACCGCATTTCCACCGGCGTCAATCTGCTGGTGGATACCATCGTCAGCTGAATCCGGCCACGCGGAGGTGGCCGGTCACTGGCACCGTTCCACCCCCTTCCCTACGTGAATGCAATGGACCGCTATGACCGCCAGATCCTGAATATCCTTCAGGAAGATGCTTCCGTGCCCGTCGCCGAGATCGGCGAGCGTGTCGGGCTGACTTCCACGCCCTGCTGGCGGCGTGTTCAGAAGCTGGAGGAAGCCGGCGTCATCCGCAAGCGCGTGGCGCTGCTGGACGCCGCCAAACTCAACGTGGGCGTCACCGTCTTCGTTTCGATCCGCACCAGCCAACACAACGTGAAGTGGCTCAAGACGTTCCACGATCTCGTGGCGTCGATTCCCGAGGTGACCGAGTTCTACCGCATGGCGGGCGATACCGACTATCTGCTGCGCGTGGTGGTACCCGATATCGCCGCCTATGACGCCGTGTACAAGCGGCTGATCCAGGGCGCGGAGCTGGCCGACGTGAGTTCCAGCTTTGCGATGGAGCAGATCAAGTACACCACCGCGCTGCCGCTGGGCTACGCATGACGCTGCCGCGCCGGGCGTTTCTCCGACGGTTCAGCCGCGGTGCGCCCAGCCGGTCATGCGCCGCTCCAGTATGGCGAACAGTTCGTACATGCCCATCGCCATCACGGCGATGACGACCAGCCCGGCAAATGCCAGTGGCATCTTCATTGCCGACCCGGCCGATACCAGCAGGTAGCCAATCCCTTCGTTGGCGGCGTTCATCTCCGATACCGTGGTGCCGACGAATGCGAGCGTGATCGCCACCTTCAGCGATGCGAAGAAGAACGGCATCGCGCGCGGCAGGCCCACCTTGAGCAGGACGTCGCGGCGCTTGGCGCCGAGCACGCGCAATACATCCTCCAGTTCCGGTTCGAGGGTGGCCAGTCCCGTGGCAATGTTGACCATGATCGGGAAGAACGAGATCAGGAACGCGGTCAGGATGGCAGGGCCGGCGCCCAGGCCGAACCACACCACCAGGATCGGCACGAACGCGGCCTTGGGCAGCGCGTTGAACGCGGTCATCAGCGGATAGGTGGCAGCGTAAGCGAGCCGTGACGAACCCATCAGCATGCCGAGCACCACCCCGACCAGTATGGCCAGGCCGAAGCCGACCATCGTGGTCCAGAACGTGCGCCACGCATGTCCGGCAATCACGCCGCTGTATTCCGCCAGCGACGTGACGATCGCCGATGGGCTTGGCAGGATGAAGTCCGAGACATCGAACACCAGGCAAGCGCCCTGCCACAGCAGCA
>DAIOET010000680.1:0-2223 GCA_036746135.1 Cupriavidus sp. | reverse complement strand
CCGTAGCGGTTGTACACGCGAATCGCCGACTCCACGTAGGTCAGCAAGTGCTGCCACGGCAGGTCGTCCTTGATGATCGTGCCCAGGATCGGCGTACGGCCCAGGCCGCCACCGGCCAGGATGCGCAGGCGCGTTTCGCCTTGCTCGTTCTGGTACGCATAGATGCCGATGTCGTGCATCTGCACCACGGCGCGGTCGTCCTTGGTGGCCGAGATGGCGATCTTGAACTTGCGCGGCAGGAACGCGAATTCCGGCTGGAACGTGCTCCACTGGCGCAGCAGTTCGGCCAGCACGCGCGGGTCCACCGATTCGTCCGGCGTCACGCCGGCAAACTGGTCGGTCGTGATGTTGCGCACGCAGTTGCCCGAGGTCTGGATGCCGTGCATTTCCACGCTGGCCAGGTCCGCCAGCACGTCGGGCACGCGCTCCAGGTCCATCCAGTTGTACTGGATGTTCTGGCGAGTGGAGAAGTGGCCGTAGCCGCGGTCATACTCGCGGGCGATATGGCCCAGCATGCGCAGCTGCTTCGAGGCCAGCAGGCCGTAAGGAATGGCCACGCGCAGCATGTAGGCATGGCGCTGCATGTACAGGCCGTTCTGCAGGCGCAGCGGCAGGAATTCTTCCTCGGTCAGTTCATCCGACAGGCGGCGGCGAACCTGGTCGCGGAATTGCGCGACACGTTCTTGGACGAGGCGCTGGTCGTATTGATCGTACTGATACATGGTGTGGGTCCGTTCAGTATTCGTGAATGCTTAGGAAACGAGCTTGATGGCCACCAGCGTCAGCGTGGTGGCAAGTGCGGCGCGCACCAGCCGTTCGGGCAGCGCCCGCGACAGTTGCGCACCGAGCCAGATGCCGGGGATCGAACCCACCAGCAGCGCCAGCAGCAAATTCCAGTCGACGGTGCCAAGCCACACGTGGCCCAGCCCGGCCACGGCCGTGAGCGGCACGGCGTAGGCGATATCGGTGCCAGCCACTTCGGCCGGCTTCATATGGGGATACAGCAGCAGGATCAGGGTGGCGCCGACGGCGCCGGCACCAATCGACGATACGGTCACGAGCACGCCGATCACGGCGCCGACCATCACCGTTGCCACCACCTGCGCGCGGCCTTCGAGCTGGAAGCGCGGGTTGCGTTCCAGCCACGCCAGCATCTGCTTGCGGAACAGCAGCGACAGCACGGTCAGCAGCACCGAGACACCGATCGTCAGGCGGATGGCATGAAGCCACTGGGCATTGAGTTCACCGGCGCTCTTGAGCACGAGGATGGCGGCCAGCGCGGCGGGCAGGCTGCCCAGGCACAGGCGGCGCACCACTTGCCATTGCACATGGCCGTGCGCGCGATGCGCGATGGTGCCGAAACCCTTGGTGATGGCGGCAAACGCCAGATCGGTACCTACCGCCGTGGCCGGCGAAAAGCCGAACAGCAGCGTCAGCAGCGGCGTCATGAGCGAGCCGCCACCTACCCCGGTCAGACCAACCAGGATACCTACCAGCAAACCGGAAACGGTGAAGGCAAGGGACATCGGGGACGCTTCTCGACTCGCGCCTTGCCTCCGGTGGTGCCGGCACCACCTTTTCAGGCTTGACGCGGACGCAATTCGGGCAGGCGAACGTTTAACAAAGTTCGAGAATCGTAATAAACTCGCCTCATATCTCAAACTAATAAGAAGTTGTTTGTTTATACGAGCGAAGTTATATGAATCTCCACCAGTTTCGCTTCGTGCGTGAGGCCGTCCGTCAGAACTTCAACCTGACCGAGGCCGCCAAAGCGCTCTACACATCACAACCAGGTGTCTCCAAGGCCATTATCGAGCTCGAGGAAGAGCTGGGTGTCGATATCTTCACGCGCCATGGCAAGCGAATCCGCAGCCTGACCGAACCTGGCCGCCGCATCCTGACATCGGTCGAGAAGATCCTGCAGGAAGTGGAAAGCCTGAAGCGGGTCGGCAAGGACTATGCCGCGCAGGACCAAGGCAACTTCACGATTGCCACGACCCATACGCAGGCCCGCTATGCCCTGCCGCGCGTGATCGGCGAGTTCACCAAGCGTTACCCGAAGGTTCGCCTGTCGATCCAGCAGGGCAATCCGGCACAGATCGCCGACATGATCCTGCATGACCAGGCCGACCTGGGCATCGCCACCGAGGGTATTTCAGGCGACAAGAGCCTGGTGTCGCTGCCGGGCTACCAGTGGCAGCATATGGTGATTACGCCACCCGA
>DAIOET010000679.1:0-2226 GCA_036746135.1 Cupriavidus sp. | reverse complement strand
AAGGTGGATAGCCCGCGCGGCGCGTTCACCTTGTCGAAGGCGCACAACCCGGTGCAGGACTTCTATCTGCGCCGCGTGGATGGCCGCGAGAACAAGGTCAGCAACGTGGCCGTCAAGGCGCTGGCCGATCCGGCCCGCGGCTGCCGCCTCTGAGCGATCCGACCCAACCGAACCACCAGACGGCAGCGCCGGCAACGCGATGGATATCGTCTCCTTTCTCATCCAGTGCCTGAACAGCGTGCAGTACGGCCTGCTGCTGTTCCTGGTGGCCAGCGGCCTGACGCTGATTTTCGGCATCATGGGCGTGATCAACCTGGCTCACGGCAGCTTCTACATGCTGGGGGCGTACCTGGCCTTCACGCTGGCGAGCCTGACGGGCAGCCTGTACATCGCGCTGCCGCTCGGCATCGTGCTGGCCGTGCTGTTCGGCTACGTGCTCGAATGGGCGTTCTTCAGCTACCTGTACCAGCGCGACCACCTGCAGCAGGTGCTGATGACCTACGGCCTGATCCTGGTGTTCGAGGAACTGCGCAGCATCCTGTTGGGGGACGACGTGCACGGCGTGCCGGTGCCTGCCTTGCTGGACGGCGCGCTGCCGATCGGCAATGACATGACGTACCCGGTGTACCGGCTGTTTATCTCGGCGATCTGCCTGCTGGTGGCTGGCGCCATGTACTACGTGATCCGCCGCACGCGGGTCGGCATGATGATTCGCGCGGGCGCCTCGAACCGCGAAATGGTGCAGTCGCTGGGCGTCAACGTGACCGTGCTCTATCGCTTTGTGTTCGCGCTCGGCGTGGCGCTGGCGGTGCTGGCGGGCATGATCGCGTCGCCGGTGTCGTCGGTGTATCCGGGCATGGGCGGGCAGGTGCTGATCATCTGCTTCGTGGTGGTGGTGATCGGCGGGATCGGCTCGGTCAAGGGCGCGCTCGTGGCATCGCTGCTGATCGGCTTTGTCGATACGTTTGGCAAGGTGTTCTGGCAGGACGCCGCCGGCGTGCTGGTGTACCTGCTGATGGCCGTGATCCTGCTGTGGAAGCCGCAAGGGCTGTTCCGCGCGGGTTGAGCAGGAAACGAGAGACATGCAAACCGATATCTCGACGACGTCTCCGCAGGAAGTGCGCCGTCCCGCCTGGCTGGCGGCGGCGGGCTGGATCGTCGCCCTGGCCGTGCTATGCGCCGCGCCGATGGTGCTGACCGCGGACAGCCACAAGTACTACATCGAGTTGCTCAGCAAGGTGATGATCATGGCGATCTTCGCGCTGTCGCTGCAGTTGCTGATCGGCTATACGGGACTGGTCAGCCTGGGGCACGCGGCGTACTTTGCCATGTCGGCCTATGCCACCGCGATGCTGGCGCCGGAAAGCGGCGCGGGCAACGGCTGGCTGTTGATGCTGGGCGGCGTGGGCGCGGCAGGCGCGCTGGCGCTGGTGGTGGGTGCGCTGGTGCTGCGCACGCGCGGCATCTACTTCATCATGGTGACGCTCGCGTTTGCGCAGATGGTGTACTTCGTGTTCCACGACACCAAGATTGCCGGCGGCAGCGATGGCACTTATATCTACTTCCGCCCCGAGTTCGGCCTGTTTTCGGAATTGCCGCTGACCGTCAACGACCCGGTGCGCTTCTACTGGCTGGTGCTGGGGGCGCTGGTGCTGACCGTGGCACTGCTGGCGCTGCTGTTGCGTTCACGGTTCGGCCACGCGCTGGTTGGCATTCGCCACAACGAGCAGCGCATGCGCGCGGCGGGATTTGCCACCTATCGATACCAGCTGGGCGCGTTCGTGGCTGGCGGCATGCTGGCCGGGCTGGCGGGCTTTCTCTATGCCATCCAGTTCGGCTTCGTGAACCCCGAGATCGCGTCGTGGCATCAGTCCGGCAATGCGATGCTGATGGTGATCCTGGGCGGGGTGGGCAGCCTGGCCGGCGCCGTGCTGGGCGCGTTCTCGTTTGTGCTGCTGGCCGAATGGTTCGGCGCCTTGACCAAACACTGGCAACTGCTGATGGGCGGATTCATCATTGCCGCCGTGGCGCTGCTGCCGCGCGGGCTGGTCAGTGTGCCGGCGGTGCTGCGCCACCGTTCGCCGCGCCGTGCGCGCCGCAACGCCGGTGCCGCCGACTCGAATACGCACAGCCGGGAGGCCGTATGACCGATCGGACATCGGTACCGGTGATGCAGGCCGAGATGTTGTCGCGCCGCTTTGGCGGCCTGACCGCCGTCAACCAGGT
>DAIOET010000678.1:0-2231 GCA_036746135.1 Cupriavidus sp. | reverse complement strand
CAGGGGAAACCCGCGGCCGCAAATGTGCAAAAATGGCGCGAGTCACTACCAGGTGTTGCATCTCGCGCACAAATAAGAGAAGTGGGAGTTTTCAGATTTTTCCGCAAGCGCAAGCCCGTACCGGCCGTCGAACCACGGACGCTGCCGGCTACGGCGCCTGCGCTCTATGTCCAGGACACGACCAGTTCGTACGAACGTGTCTTCAATCGCGTGATGGCCACCGTGGTGGGCATTTCCGAGGAAGAGGCTTCGGAGATCCTTGCCATCGTCAATCGCAGCGGCTCCGACGGCCTGAATATGGCGGGCTACTTCGAGCAGGTCTACGCCGCCTACTTCCGTGGACGCGAGTGGACCTGGACCGAGTACGACCAGTGGGCGCGCCTGTTTGCCGAGATGGGGGCGTATCCGTCGCACTGGACCGATGTCGACCTGCCCGCCAAGACCAAGACCCGCACGGAAGAACTGCTTGCCCAGCGCGGCTCCGACATCCGTGCATTCCTGGACGCGCAGGGCGTGGTGTATGCCCCGCGTGCCGGCAAGACGCAGCTCGTTGCCCTCGCGGAGGTCACGCCGGGACTGGAAGACTCCGGCCTGTGGCACGCCGTGCTGGAAAGCCGGCGGCAGGAATCCCACGCCGCCACCGAGCGCCGGCCCCGCCTGCTCTACGATCTGCTGATACGCACGATCGCCTATCGGGCCAAGAGCGAGCGCGATGTGGAGCGGGCCAGGGCCGCCGGGGTCAAGCGCTTCGACCTGATGCTGACCATCGAGGCAGACCGCAGGTTTGTCGAAGTGGCGCGCAAGAAAAGCCCATCGACGGTGCCGCCGTTCTATCCGAACGATTTCACGTTGCTCAGGCCGATCATCGAGAACGGCGAACCGGGTAGCAGGTAGCGCTGTTTCACGCCGGTGACGTCCGGATTCGGTATATTTGCCGCTACGCCAGCCTGCATGCCAGCGCTGGCACCAGCCATCAATCGTCAAGCGACTGGACAAGAATATGGACAACACCCCACTGCCGCAGCCCGTCTACAGCCCCATCACCCGCAGCGCCATTTTCATCGTGGCCACCTTGTCCGACGGCAGCGAGCATGCCGCCACGGTCAGGGCGCTGTGCGCCGATATCGCCGCGCTGGTTCGCTCGGTCGGAAAACGTGTGCCGGCCGGCAACCTGTCGTGCGTGGCCGGGTTCGGGTCCGATGCCTGGGACCGGCTGTTCGGCGGCCCCCGTCCGTCGTCGCTGCATCCGTTCAGGGAGTTCGGGCCGGAGGAGCGCCGCGCCATCGCCACGCCCGGTGACCTGCTGCTGCATATCCGGGCCGACCACATGGATTTGTGCTTCGAACTGGCAACGCAGCTCATGAAGCGTCTCGGGGGCGCCGTATCGGTGGTCGACGAGGTACAGGGCTTTCGCTACTTCGACATGCGCAGCATGGTTGGCTTTGTCGACGGCACCGAGAATCCGGAAGGGGGCGATGCGGTCCGCTTCACGATCATCGGCGACGAAGATCCGGAGTTTGCGGGCGGCAGCTATGTGCTCGTGCAGAAGTATCTGCACAACATGGCCGCGTGGAACGACCTGACCGTCGAGGCGCAGGAGCGCGTCATCGGCCGCACCAAGCTGGACGACATCGAACTCGATGACTCGGTCAAGCCGTCGTGCTCGCACAGCGCGCTGACCACGATCGAGAAGGACGGCGAGGAGGTAAAGATCCTGCGCGACAACATGCCCTTTGGCCAGCCGGGCAAGGGCGAGTTCGGGACGTTCTTCATCGGCTACGCCCGCTCGCCCGAACCCATCGAGCAGATGCTCGAAAACATGTTCGTCGGCAAGCCGCCGGGCAACTACGACCGGTTGCTCGACTTCAGCAATGCAGTGACGGGCGGGCTGTTCTTTGTGCCATCGGCGTCATTGCTGGAAGACCTGGCTGAACGCGAGCCCGGTGCGGGCCAGTGACCTGAGCCAGCGCGCCTGACCCGCCACGCGGGCCTTGGGCGCGAGCTTCAGCTCGTATGGATCGGCGCCAGCGACGCCTTGGGCGAGCTGGCCGCCGAGGCACCTGCCGTAGCGCCCGAAGTGGTGCCAGTGGCGCCATTTGCGCAATCACACGTGACGGGCCTGACCTGCTGACGCTGATGAGCGTAGGCACGCGCGCGCTCGATCACAGCAAAATCAGGACCGGCAACGGCGGACAGCGAGGCAAGGAGGGAGGCTGCGCCACACAGGGCGA
>DAIOET010000677.1:0-2233 GCA_036746135.1 Cupriavidus sp. | reverse complement strand
AGACATCGGGGATAGTGCGTAAGGGTTTCCGCTTGGTATTGGACGCTTGTCTTGCTTAGAATGCAAATTCATTTATTTCATCCATATATCTCTTCGTTGCATGAATTACACACTGCGGCAGTTGCGGGTCTTTCTGGCGGTAGCGGCGCACGGCAGTTTCAGCCGGGCGGCGGATGCCGTCGGCCTCACACAACCCGCCGTCAGTCGCGGTGTGGCGGAGCTGGAAGAGGCCCTGGGCGTCCGGCTGCTGGATCGCACCACGCGCGAAGTGGTGCTTACCGATGCCGGTACCGCATTGGTGCCGGCACTGGAGCGACTTCTGGGCCAGCTTGACGACACGCTGGAAGAGACACGGCAGTTAGGCGAACGCTATCGCGGAAGAGTTGTGATAGCGAGTGCCCCGACGATTTCGGCGCGGCTGATGCCGATGTATGTCGCGGCCTGTGCCAGTCAGTACCCGGAGATCCGGTTGTTTGTGCGCGACAACGTACAGGCTGACGGCCTGGAGCAGATTCGCGCGGGTGCGGTGGACTTCGGGGTATTGATCGATCCGCTCGCGCGGGAAGGGCTGACCATCGCGCCGCTGGCGACCGACCCGTTCTGCTTTGTCTGCCGGCGCGATCATCCGCTGGCGAATGCCGAATCGGTGCCGTGGAGCGCGCTGCATGGCGAACGGCTGGTGTTGCTGGACTTCGCGTCGGGGAGCCGGCCGTTGATCGACCGCATTCTGGCGCGCCACGGCGTGGCGCCGCAGGTGGTGCAGGAACTGGGCCACTCGGCCAGCGTGTTCGGGATGGTGGAAGCCGGGATTGGAGCGTCGGTGCTGCCGTCGTTTTCGCTACCGCTGCCGGAAGCCTCGCCACTGGTGTCGAAACCGCTGACGCCGCGCGAAGAGCGCAGCATCGTTATGGTTCGCCGCGAAGACCGGTCGTTGTCACCGGCCGCCGCGGCGGTCTGGCATATGGTCCAGACCCTGCCGATTCCCGCCGAAGCAGTGACGTTCTGATCAGCGCGTGGAAGGGGAGGCGGTGAACAATGCCGCTTCCAGTGCGAAGCTGCCATCGGCCTGCACGCGATAGCGGTCACGCACTTCACCAGGCGCTTTGTCCCAGAGATGGCGGATCGCGGCCTGGGCCACCTCGGGCGTGCGCATCCGCGTGACCCAGCTCTGGAATTCGATCTCGATCCGCCACACCGGCGAAGCCTCCACGCTGAAGCCCGCCGCCTCGAACATTTGTGCCCAGGCCGCCGGCGTGTAGTCCCGGATGTGCGATGGATCGCGCAGCAGCTCGACGGATTGCAGCCAGGTATCGCAAAGCGGGTCTTCGGCACCGACGATGTCGATCAACAACACTTTGCCGTTCGGTTTCACCACGCGGCGGATCTCGCGCAGCGCGGCGGGCACGTCGCGCCAGTGGTGGGCGCTCATGCGCGAGACCACCGCGCAGAAGCTGGCGTCGGCAAACGGCAGGCTTTCGGCCGCGCCTTGCCGGGTCGTCAGGTTGTTCAACCCGCGCTCCCTGGCGGCACCGGCGACGACATCGAGCATTTCCGCCGACAGGTCGTAAGCCACCACTTCGTTGGCAACCGTTGCCGCGGCAAAGCTGGCATGGCCGGCGCCGCAGCCCAGATCGAGCACGCGGCTGTGCGATACCGGCTTCAGGTGAGCCAGCGCTTGCTTGAGCTGTTCCAGGTCCGCGCCCTGGGCGTGCACGGCGCTAGTGAGATAGGCATTGGCGGTGGCGCCGAACTGGGCGGCGACGAGTTCCTGCTGTTGCATGAAGAGTGCCTCGTTCTTGTGGGGGTAGTGAAGGGAATTGCGCTGGACCCTAGGGTTCACGTACTGTAGACGTCGTGTTTTCCCGGTACAAGTCACAGTTTTATCCTGGTATAAGAGCCACCAGCCATGTCCGCCGACCACCCTCCATCCACATTGCATGCGTCATCGCGCGAAGCCGAGCTCGGTGCCTTTCTGCGCAATCATCGTGAACGGCTGGCGCCGGGCGATGTCGGCTTGCCGCCCGGACGCCGGCGCCGTACGCCGGGGCTGCGCCGCGAGGAAGTGGCGCAACTGGCCGGTCTCAGCGCTACCTGGGTGACGTGGCTGGAGCAAGGCCGCCCGGTCGCAATGTCCGTGCGCGCGCTGGCCAGTCTGGCGCAGGCCCTGCGCCTGTCGCGTGCCGAACGGGCGTATCTGTTTGCGCTGGCCGGCAAGCCCGAGCCTCGGCACGAC